>NC_014216.1:309776-619552 GCF_000092205.1 Desulfurivibrio alkaliphilus AHT 2
GGAGCTTTGCATGAAGCGGTTGCTGGCCCGGGGGCATGCCAAAATTTTCCAGATCTGCAAATGCTTTCGCCGGCAGGAGCGGGGGCGGCGCCATGTCCCCGAATTCACCATGCTGGAGTGGTACCGGGCCGGGGCCGATTATCTTGCTCTGATGGATGACTGTGAACAACTGCTGACCGCAGTGGCCGCAGAACTGGCGCTGCCGGGAGAAAACGGCCACCAGGTATCGCTGGTCCTGCCCTGGGAGAGGCTTACGGTGGCTGAGGCCTTCTGCCGTTACGCTGCAATGGAAGTTGACGAGGCCCTGCGGCGTGATCTTTTTGATCAGTTGCTGGTGGAAAAAATCGAGCCGCACCTGGGGGTGGGGCGGCCCACCTTCCTCTACGATTATCCGCTGGAACTGGCCGCCCTGGCCCGGCCCAAGCCGGGGCAGCCGGAGGTGGCCGAACGTTTTGAACTCTACCTTGGCGGGGTGGAATTGGCCAACGGCTTTTCCGAGTTGATCGACCCGGTGGAACAGCGGCGCCGCTTTGAGGCTGATCGCCGCCTGATCCGGGCCGCCGGCCGTCGGCCGCCGCCCATGCCCGAACCTTTCCTGGCCGAGCTTGACGCCATGCCGCAAGCCGCCGGTATTGCCTTGGGCCTTGATCGTCTGGTAATGATTATGCTGGGCAAGGAGAACATTGACCAGGTGCTGGCTTTTCCCCCGGAAACCCTTTAAGCGGAGTTTAGATTATGGAAGCGCAGGAACTGCAACGCCGGTCGGCCCTGATTCGGGAGTATGAAGAGGGTTTTGCCCACCGCCTGGCCACCCGGGTGATCAACAAGCCCAAGCTTAACATCTGGCTCTTTCTGGTGCCCTTTCTCTTTATCTACCATTTCAGCGAGTTACGGCGCTACAAGGAGAATCTGCCCGCTTTAAGACAGGGTTTGCTGCGCTCTAAACTCCACGCCCTGACCATGGCCGAAGAGGAGATCAGAACGGGGCAACGCAAGAGCGACGCGGAGATTGTGCCGCCCTCTGATCCGGAGCTGGCCAAGCCATCCATGGCCGAAGTGAGGAAGCGGCAGGAAGAAGAGTTACGCCTGCTGTTGGCCCACTACCGCCGCCTGCTGGGCAGCAGTGCTGAAGACTACGGGCGGTTGGTGCGGCAGGCATACGGTGATCGGCGGCGTTACCAGGATTTTATTGAAGATCTGCAGCAGCGGGAAAATGAATTGAACCAGACCCTGCTGGCGGCCATGGCCCGTGCCAAAAAAAGTGATGAAGAAGCGCCACTGGTGGTGGAGCGCCTGGAAAAGGAAAGCCTGAAGCTACGGGTGGCCGATATGCAGCAATTTTTCCCCTTGGAATCAGCTTAGCGCAGTTGAGCCTTTTTGCCCTTGATTTCCCCGTAAGCATCGACATCGGCATACCAGATGGCGGAAACCTCGATCTCGGTGGCGGCAAAGGCCGTGCGCACGGTCTGTACCGTGGGCAGACGGTAAAATTCACCAACCACCCATCCTCCCAGCAGCACCAGCAACACCACCGGCCACAACGTTTTTTTGGGCTTGCGTTTTGCGTTCATGATGCCCTCCGCTGAGCTTTGTTCAGATTCTGTGCCCGTATTTTCCGGGTATTTTTTTATACGGCCGCCCGGCCCGGCTTGGGGGAGGGGGTATGGAGAGGGAACCCAAGCCGGACCGGTTGTCCGTAAACTAAATGCCGTTTTGTTGTGCCCCGGGCCCGGCGTCGCCTGTTCAGGGTCGACGCCGGACCTCCGGCTGCTTGCGGGGGTTGGGTTGCTTAACGAATGGTCATCAGATGTTCGGTGATGCCGGGGAAGGCGACCATGAACATCAGCCAGGCCAGGAACAGGGTCAGGACTACGTTGAAGCCCTGGGTGAAGGCGTAGTGGTAGAGAATCTTGCCGCCTTCAAAGTACTTGGCCAGTTCGCGGAAGTTGGTGGCCAGCCCGATGCTGACGAAGGCCATGCAGAACATCCAGCCGCGCAGGGGGTTGGCCCAGCCGCGCAGGGCGCCTTCGCTGATGATGGCATTGCCCACCTGGTCTCCCATCAGCTCGTAGATGATGGTGAAAAGCACGGAAGCGCCGATGAAGCCGATGACGAACTTGGGGAAGCGGGTCCAGATTTCCTTCATGGCCCCGCCGAAGGTCAGCTTCACGTTGCTGCCTGCGGTTTCCACCCGGGTGGCCCAGTAAGCGGCGATGGCGAAGGCGATGATGCCGATCATTACGTTCTGGATCATCTTCAGGGTGGCGGCGGTGTACATGGCCCCCGCTCCCAGCAACTCGCCGGCCGCCACCACCGCGCCGGTGGAGTCCACCGTGCCGCCGATCCAGGCGCCGCCCACGATGGGGTTCATCCCCAGGGCCAGCACCAGGGCCGGCATGGCGAACATCATGATGGCGGTAAAGGCGATGGAGAGGCCCACGGCGATGGTCAGCTCCTCGTTTTTGGCCCGGCTGGCCGCCGCGGCGGCAATGGCCGCCGAGACCCCGCAGACGCTGGCGGCGGCGGCGATGGTGACGTTAAGGGGTTTGGAGGGCAGCCTGATGAATCTTTCCCCCACCCAGTAACCGATGATCAAAACCGTCGGGGTTACACCCCAGGCGATGACGATGCCCGGTGCGCCGATCATCAGGATCAGGCCAAAGAGAATACTGCCGCCCAGCAGCACCAGGCCGGTTTTAATGTAATATTCCACCTGGACCGCCGGTTTGGCCCACTTGGGGGTGCCCACCGTGTTACTGATCAGCAGCCCCAGCAGTACCGCCCACAGCACGTAGCTCAGCCCGTACTGGGTGGAAAAACTGTGGCTGGCGATAAAGTAGGCGATGATGCTGAGCGCGAAGATAAAGGGGAAGCCGATGAAAAAGCCGCCCACCTTCTGGCCCATGAAGCGCATGCCCACCGAGAAGAGCAGGGCGAGCACGACCATCAGTGCAATCATCGAAGGGAAGACATTGTAAGGCTTGATGGTGGCCGCACTGCGGGCCCGGGATTCGGCTCTCACCGCCCCGCCCCAGGCCTCGATGGCTTCATCGGCGGCCTGATTGAGGGCCGGGTCCTTAAAGTTGGCCGCTTCGGCCGCCGCCTGGGCCTCCTCGGCCCGGTCCCGGGCCTCGATGCGGCGCTGCTGGGCCTCTTCAAAACGGGGCTGGGCTGCCGCCCGGCGCTCGGCCGCCGCCTCTTCAGTCAGGATAAAGGACTGACCCGGCGAGCTGTCCCAGCGCTTGGGCCGTTGCAGCAAGGTGGCCAGGTTTTGCCCTAAAGGCGTGCGGCGGGCTTGCAGACCGCTGAGTTTGCGTTCAGCCTCCTTATATTCAATGGTGGGGAAGGGGGCCCGCTGTTGCTCGGCCTCCATGATCGCCTGGTTGTGGGCGATGATCTCCTTCATGTTCTCAGGCGGGCTGTACAAAAAGAAGGCCACCCCCAGCAGGAGCAGAAAGGCGCCCAGCCAGTTGGCCCACCAGTCTTCCTTTTTCCAGAGATCTTCCCATTTGCTCTTGCCCTTTTGCAGAGCGCTTTCTTCCTCTTTAATGGCATCGCTGATGCCTTTCTTAGCTTGATCAGACATGGTGTGCCTCCTTTTCTGCGGCTGGTTAACGGATAATCATGACACTGCGGTCGCTTTTGCTGACCACCTTGTCGGCCACGCTGCCCAGCCGGCCGCGTCCGGAGCCGTGTTTGCCAGCGGCTCCAATGACGATGAAGTCGGCCTGGCACCCATCGGCGCATTTCAGGATACTGTCAACCTCGCTGCCCGCCTCGATGCGGACTTCGGCTTTGGTTCCCAAAGACGCCAACTTTTCGTTGATTTTGGCCTTGATTCCCTGGGCCTCCTTGTAGAGAGTGTTGGTGATGATGTTGCACTCATCGATGCCCACGTCCACCAGGCAAAGATCAGGTACCACGATCAGCACCTCAATGTTGGTTTCACCTCCCAGCTTTTGCGAGAGCTTCACTGCCTCTTCCAAAGCCCTGAAGGCATGTTCCGAGCCGTCGTGGGGGACTAAAAAATTCATCGCGGACCTCCTTTGTCTGGAGTGATCTAATGGGTTGCTGGCGATTGACCGCTTTGGCTGCTCATAACCTTGAGCAACTTCTGTGCCAGGTTTTGAAAATGTCGTTTTGTTATGCCTGGTACTCGTGAATACAATGACTTACCTTTGGGCGGCGTCGTCGCGGTGGTAGCTGATGGGGCGACTTCTCGCCTTGTTGCCGCCTCCGGCCGGCAACAGATGCTAACCGGGGTTAGCATCTGTTGTGGAGGTTTTTGCCAAAACATGAGCAGTTGGGTTATAATCATCGCCGGGATGGTGTTTTCACTTTCGGGCGGAGGCAGACTGGATGCAGGCGAGTGACTATAGAAGACCGGATGGCGAGCGGGAAAAGGAGGGGTTTGCCTTCTCGATTGGACGCCGGCTGCATGATTCGGTGGGGATACAGTTCAAGTTCCTGGTGGGTACCGGCTTGATTCTGTTGCTTAACTGTCTGCTCATTGTTCTGATCGTATACCAGCAAGAGAAGGGACAGTTGGAGGATCGGGCCTTTGCCCAGTCGGAACTGGTGATGGCGGCGGTGGAAGCCAGCCGGGCCTACGTGCGGGAGGAGCTGCGGCCGGCCATGTATCTGCACCTGGGTAATGAGCAGTTTGTGCCCGAGGCCATGAGCACTTCTTATGTCGGGCGGGCGGTCATGGAGCGCTTCGCTCCCGCCATGGCGGAAGAGTACCAGTATCGCCGGGTAGCGCTGCAGGCACGCAATCCCAGCTACGAGGCCAACGAGTTGGAGCGCCGGATGATCGATTATTTCAACCAGCATCCGGCTGAGTCGGAATGGCGCGGTTTGGTGAAAGTGGATGGGGTGGAAAAATTCAAGCGTTTCCGGCCGGTGGTTTTTGAGGCCGAGTGCCTGTATTGTCATGGCAGTCCGGCCGACGCCCCGGAGGGTTTGGTGGCCTTCTATGGTGATACTCTGGGTTTTAACCGCAAGCCCGGCGAACTGGCCGGCGTAGTGGCGGTGGGGGTGCCGGTGGCCAGTGCCCTGGCCGATGCCAAGGAGAAGGCCTTTGCGGTTTTTTGGTTGGTCTTCATGGGCATGGCCCTGGTTTTTATTCTGCTGAGCCTGTTTTTTCACCGTATGGTACTGATCAGCCTGCGCGGGGTGTTGGATATTTTCCGGGAACAGGAGGAAAATGGCTTTGCGGTGCCGCCGCTTGTGCCGGCGCCGCCGGCCGCCAAGGGTGCGATGGTGAAAGGTGAAGATGGCTATACCGGTTACAGTTTGGGCATTATCCGGGGGCTGGTCGGCAAGGATGAGTTGGTGGAGCTGACGGCGGCGGCCTGCAATATGGCCGAGGACCTGCGCCGGACCCGGGAGCAGTTGCGGCAGTATAACCGGGAGCTGGAGCGGCGGGTGGCTGAGCGCACCCGGGCCCTGCGGGAGTCTGAGGCTAGATTGCTGCAGCAGGAACTGGAGAAAAAGATCCAGCAGACGGAGAAGATGGTGGCCATGGGGCAGTTGGTGGCGGGTCTGGCGCACGAGATCAACAACCCGCTGGGGATCATTATCTGCTATGTTGACCTGGTTAAGCGCCAGCCCAACCTGAGTCCCCGGGCTTTGCAGGACCTGGAGGTGATCGGCAAACAGGCCAGGGGCTGCAAACGGATTGTCGGCGATCTGCTGGACTTTGCCCGCAGCGGTGAAAGCCGCAAGCAACCGGCGGATCTCAACCGGATCATCGAGGAGGTGGCCGGCATTGTCGCCCCGCAATTCGGCAAACAAGGGGTGGCCATCAATCTGGAGCTGGCCCCGGGTCTGCCCTGGTTGGAACTGGATGAGAACAAGATTAAACAGGTTTTTCTCAATCTGCTGCTCAACGCCCGCCAGGCCATGCAGGATGAGGGTGGCGAGATTGAAATCAAAAGCCTGCTGCTGGCCCCCTCGGGGCCGGTGCGGATTGAAGTTCGGGACAACGGCCCGGGGATCGAGAGCGAGGATCTGAGCAAAATCTTCGACCCCTTTTTCAGCACCAAGCGCACCGGCGAGGGTACCGGGTTGGGGCTGTCGGTTAGTTACGGGATCGTCAAAGAACACGGCGGCGAGATCAGGGTGGCCAGCCGGATTGGCCAGTGGACCTGTTTCACCATTGATTTGCCGGTAAGCGATCACGGGGCACCCCACCTTGCGACGATCAGCCCGGCGTAGCGCAATCTGGGGCACCACGTGACCGCTTACCCCGGACCCTCTTGTTTAGCGATAAAGTGAGTTGCCATGACTTCCCGTTTACTGATTATCGATGATGAGGCCGACCTGCTGGCGGCCCTGGCCCGGATTTTACCGGCGGAACTGGCCGAGTTGCAGGTGGAAACCGCCAGTAAGGCGGAGGCCGGGCTGGCGCTGATCCGGGAGCAGAGTATCGACGTGCTGTTGCTGGATATCCGGATGCCGGAGGTCAGCGGCCTGGATTTGCTGAGCGAAGTTAAAAAAATCGACCCCTGGGTGACGGTGGTGATGATGACCGCTTATGGCAGCATAGAAACGGCGGTGACGGCGGTCAAGCGCGGGGCCTATGACTTTATCACCAAACCCTTTGAAATTCCCGACCTGGTAATGGTTTTGCAAAAGGCCCTGGAGCGCAGCCGGTTGATTCGGGAAAACATGAATTTGCGCCAGCGGCTGCCGGAGCAGGCCGGTTTTGCCGGCTTGATCGGCCAGTCCCCGCGGATGCGCAAGCTTTACGAGGGGGTCCAGGCCCTGGCTCGCACCGACTACAGCGTCTTGATCCGTGGGGAATCGGGCACCGGCAAGGAGCTGGTGGCCCGGGCCATTCATCAATTGAGCAAGCGCGGACAGCGGCCCATGGTCACCGTCAACTGCCCGGCGATCCCCGAGAACCTGCTGGAAAGCGAGCTTTTCGGCCACAAGAAAGGGGCCTTCACCGGAGCGGACAAGGACCATGCCGGCCTTTTTCTTGAGGCTGACGGCTCCACCCTGCTGCTGGATGAGATCGGCGATATCCCGGTGAGTGTGCAGACCAAGTTGCTGCGGGCCCTGCAGGAGCGGGAAATTCGCCCGGTGGGCGGCGATAAGCCCCGCAGTGTGGATGTTCGCATCATCTCCAGCACCAATCAGGATCTGGAGGCCAAGATCAAAGCGCACAGCTTCCGGGAAGATCTTTACTATCGCTTGAATGTCGTTACCCTGCACACGCCTTCGCTGGCCGAGATTCCCGAAGATGTGCCGCTGCTGGCCGATTACTGCCTGCGGGTGGTTTGCCGGGAGCTGGAGTTGCCCCCTAAAAGCTTCAGTGTCGCGGCGCTGCAGGAAATCGCCCGCCGCCCGTGGCCGGGCAATGTGCGCCAGTTGCAGAATTTTGTCCGCCGCATGGTGCTTTTTGCCCCCGACCAGGAGATCGGATTGCCCGAGATCGGCGCGGTGGAAGAGCAGAGCGTGGGGCCGGCGGGGGGTAACGGCGGGGGAGAAGGACGTCCGGCCATCGAGCCTTACCTGCAGAGCAAGGATAAGCTGCTGGAGCGTTTTACCGCCGATTATGTCAAGCAGTTGCTGACCATGACCCAGGGCAATGTGACCCAGGCGGCGGATATGGCGGGGCTGAGCCGGGTGGCCCTGCAGAAAATCATCCGGCGGCAGAAGTTGCGCGCCGAAGATTTCCGCTGATGGTTCAGTTTTTTTGGAGGAATTTTTGAATCAGTTGCAGGTCCTGCCAGGCGTATTTTTTCATTTCCGGGTTGTGCAGTAAAAAATCCGGGGCCAGGGTGGGCATCAGGGGGATGTCGCGGTACTGGTGGAAGCGGCCCCGCAGTTGCAGCAGGTGTTTGCCGGTGCGCAGCAAGGCCTGGGCCGGCAGCGGCCCTAATGTGCAGATCAGGGCCGGGCGGATGGCCGCGATCTGCTGCTGCAAAAAAGGCAGGCAGGCGCTGATCGCCGCCGGCTCGGGGGGGGCGGGTGAGGTTGCGGCTTGCCTGGCCGCTTCCGGGATGCACTTGACCAGGGTGGTTAGATAAATCTGCCGGCGGCTGAGCTGGATGGCCGCCAGCATCCGGTCCAGCAGTTCCCCGGCTGCCCCCTGGCAAGGCAGACCGGCGCCTTCTTCGGCGGCGCCGGGATAGCCGGCGATCAGCAGCAGCCTGGCTTCGGCGCTCCCCTGGCCGAAGATAACTTTTTGGCGCCATTGATGGTGGGGGCACTGCCGGCAATCCTGAAGCTGTGCGGCCAGCACGGTCAGGTCCGGGACTTCCCGCTCGGCCTCCGCCGATTTCGAGGAGCGGGGGCGAGCGGGAGGCGCCGGTGACTTGGCCGCCCCCAGCTCGCCTGTTTTGGCGCTGTCCCGCCCCTGCCGCCCTTGGCAAGAGGGCTGCAGCAGGCGCAACAGGCCGGGGGAGGCCGGGTAGGCATCGACCCCCAATTCCCGGTGCAGCAGCACCAGGCCTTGCAAATCGGTCAACAGGCGCCGCAAAGGGAGGCGCCGGGTTTGAGGCGCGGACTGATTGCTCATGGCAGTGTCTTGCTCCGGCTTTGATGTGATCGGCTGGCCGCAGGTAAGGTCGCACTCGGACGTTGCCCTTACGTGGTCCGTTACGGACTGGCCCTTTTGCTCTGCATCCGTTATGATAAACAATTGCACTGAATAATTCGAGCAGGAAACCTCGACAAGCGGTATTCCTTCAAGACGCAACCGTTCACCAGGGCCGATAACCTAAGGAGGCGCAGTTTTATGGAGACCATCAAGGCCATTGAAAGCAGGCGGGCCATCAAGCATTTCGACCCCAATCATCGCATGAGCGAGGCCGAAGAACACCAACTGCTGTCTTTGGCCCTGCTTTCACCAACCGCCTTCAATATTCAGAACTGGCGATTTGTGCTGGTAAAGGATCCCATCCTGCGCCAGCTGATCCGGGCCGAGGCCTGGGATCAGGCCCAGGTGACCGATGCTTCGCTGCTCATCATTTTGTGCGCCGATCTGCTCAGCTGGGAAAAAAATCCGCAACGCTACTGGCACAACGCAACCCCGGAGGTGCAGGAGTTCCTGCTGCCGGCCATAGAATTTTATTACCGGGACAAGCCTCAGGTTCAGCGGGATGAGGCCATGCGCTCCTGCGGCATTGCCGCCCAGACCCTGATGCTGGCGGCCCGGAGCATGGGGTATGACTCCTGCCCCATGGACGGTTTTGATTACGAGGCGGTGGCACGGCTGATCAACCTGCCCGAGGATCATGTGGTAACGATGTTTGTGGCCGTCGGCAAGGGCATTAAACCGGCCTGGCCGCGCGGCGGCCAATTGCCTTTGGAAGAAGTGGTGATGGTTGATCGTTTTTAAGCCTCGATTGGTAAAATACTTGAATTTAATTTATTTATGCGCTAGTTCTGCCGGCAGTGAAATGATTGTTGAATATCTCAAGGAAAATTAACCTTAAGCGGAGATTGATGATGGCAAAATCATTGGTTGAAATGGCGGCGGAACTGGTTCAGGCTCAATGTTCATCAACCAGCCTGACGGCGGAAGAAATGGCCCAGTCTTTACAGGCCACCTACAATGTGCTGCATAATTTGCAGCAGGACGAGTCCCGCGGGGTGGCCGCCGATGTCGGCTTGGCTAAACCGGCTTTAACCGGCAGCCCGGAGAAGTCGATCCAAAAGCACAAGATCGTCTGCCTGGAATGCGGTGAAGAGTTCAAGACCCTCTCCTCCAAGCATCTCCAGACCCATGGCCTGACCGGTCGTGAATACCGCCAAAAATGGGGTCTGTCTTTGCGTCAGCCCTTGTGCGCCAGGGAGTTGACCGACCGGCGCAAGAAGTTGGGCAAGGCCCGGGGGCTGCCGGACAATCTGCGCAAATCCATTGCCGCTCGCAGCGGCAAAACTACCACCAAGGCCTCTGCCGGCACCAAGAAGGCCACCGCCGGTGCCGGGAAGAAGACCACCACCCGCAAGAGCAAGCCCTCTGCTGCCGCCAAGTCGGCTGCCACTAAATCTTGATCTTACTGTCAGTTTTTGGCCGGCTATTAAGATGATTGGTGTTTTTGATTCCGGGGTGGGCGGTATGACGGTGGCCCGGGCCATCGAGCAGGCCCTGCCCGATTACCGCCTGGTCTATTTTGGGGATCTGGCCCGTACCCCCTACGGCTCCAAGAGCTCGGATACCATTTCCCGCTACTCCTGCCAGAATGTCGATTTCCTGCTCTCCCGCGGGGCTAAAATCATCGTGGTGGCCTGTAACTCGGCGGCCAGTGTGGCGGCGGCCAACCTGCGCGCCGCTTACGATCTGCCCATCTTTGAAGTCATCGGCCCGGCGGTGGCCCAGGCCGCCCGTTTCAGCTCCCGGGGCCGGGTTGGGGTGATCGGCACTCGGGCCACCATCCGCAGCGGGGTTTACGAGCAGTTGCTGCAGCAGCAAAACGCCGGCTGCCGGGTTTTTTCCGCCGCCTGCCCGCTGCTGGTGCCCCTGGTGGAAGAAGGCTGGCTGGATAAACGGGAAACCAAGATGATCCTGCGCCGCTATCTGGCGCCCTTGAAACAGCAGCAGGTGGATACCCTGGTGCTGGGCTGCACTCATTATCCCTTGCTCAAAGAGCTGATCCAGCGGCGGATCGGCCGCCGGGTCCGGGTTATTGATTCTTCCCAGGCCCTGGCCGCCGAACTGGCCGCCTTCCTTAACGCCAACCCGGCGGTGGCTACCACCTTGAGTCGCCGGGAGGAAGGTGAAAACCTCTATTATGTTTCCGATGTCACCGAAGCGGCCCATCATACCGCCCGGCGGATCTTCGGCCGTTCCATCGATTTGCGGGCCGCCACCGGCACCGGTGATGTGTAACGGATTCCCCCAGAATTAAGCCGGTTTCCGGCCCTGCTACGAGAGAAAAAAATGTTTTGCTCTGCCCGTGAAATGGTGTTTGATCGCCGGCGCCTGCTGCTGCCCCTTTTGTTGATCCTGCTGCTGTTTGCTGACCGCTCAACGGTGGAGGCTGAAGCGGATCCCGACCCGGAGAAGCTGGCCGGCCGGCTGCAGGAGATTTATGACCAGGTTACCGGTTTCAAAGCCGAGTTTCAGCAACGGACGGCCATGCCCATGAGCCGCCGCCAGCGGGCGGGAGAAGGCACGGTGATGTTTCGCAAGCCCCATCAGATGCGCTGGGAATATGCCGCGCCGGATCACCAGGTGCTGGTGGGGGACGGTAAAGAGGTGCATTTCTATTCGGCCCGCAGCAACCAGTTGATGATCAGCGAGGTGGATACCTACCTGGACTCCGATGTTACTTACGCCTTTTTTGCCGGCACCGGCGACATCTTACGGGATTTTGCGGTAACGGCGGTGCCGGAGCGGGAACGGCCGGCGCTGCCCGCCGGTTACCACGCCCTGCGCCTGGAGCCCCGCGAACTGCATTCCCAGGTGGAGTATCTTGATCTGCTGGTGGGGGGCGAGCCCTTCTTCATTCGGCGGTTGGATATCGTCGACCATTTCGGCAGCGTTACCACCCTGGAATTTTCCAGAGTTGAACTGGACCCGGAGCTACCCGCTGATTTTTACCGTTTTGAGCCGCCGGAGGAAGTGGAAATTTTGCGCAACTAAAGGCGTTGCCCGCTTATCGCGCCTGCTCTACAGCCACCAGCCCGGTTAAATTTTTGCCTGCCAAAGGAAGTTATCGATGCGGATTGCAGTTATTTCCGACACCCATGATCATATCGCCAACCTGCGGGCGGCGGTGACCTACTGCAACTCATACCAGGTGGGGTTGATCATCCATTGCGGTGATCTGGTTTCCCCTTTCATGCTCTCCGAACTGGCCGCTTTCGGTGGGGCGGTGCACCTGGTTTACGGCAACAACCCCGGTGACAAGCATCTGATTTCCCAGTTCTGTGGCACCAGGTTTCCCGGTCTGACCCACCACGGCGACTTCGGCGCTTTAGAGGCGGCGGGCCTGAAGTTCGCCTTCACCCATTACCCCCAACTGGCCCGGGGCATGGCGGCCCAAGGTAACTTCGATGTGGTCTGCTGCGGCCACAATCATCGCTATCAGGTGGAAAAAATCGGGGAGACCCTGCTGATCAATCCCGGCGAGCTGCTGGGCAAAGACGACCAGCCCGGGTTTGCCGTGCTGGACGCGCTAAGCCGTCAGGTGGAGCGGGTGGAAATCGGCGATCGCCGCCAGGCCGGAGTGGATGGGAAATAAGGGCTGAATGGGGCACAACTCAGTTTTGCTGGCGGCGGATTTCGCTTAAGATTACCCCGGTGGCCACCGCCACGTTGAGGGATTCCACCCCGGCGGCCATGGGGATGGCCACCAGGTGGTCGCAGTGGCGGCTGACCAGGGGGCGCAAACCTTTCTGTTCGTTACCCATCACCAGGCAGATCGGGCCGCTGAAGCTGGTTTGATGCAATTGCTGCGGGGCCTGGCCGCCGGCGCCGTAAATCCAGAAGCCATGTTTTTTGAGTTGCGCCAGGGACTGGCTTAAGTTGGTCACCCGGCATATCGTCAGCAAGGGCAGGGTGCCGGCGGCGGCCTTCATCACCGTGCCGGTGAGCGGGGCGCTGCGGTCTTTGGGGATGAGCAGGCCGTCGGCCCCGAAGGCGGCGGCGGTACGTATGATGGCGCCCAGGTTGCGCGGGTCCTGGATGGAGTCCAGGGCCAGCAGCAGCTGGTTTTCTTTTGGCTGCAGGCTGGCCAGCAGGCCTTCCAGGGTCGGCTGGCCCGTGGCCTTCACCCGGGCCACCACGCCCTGGTGGCTGATTTCCTCTTCCAGGTTCAAATCCGCCGGGATCTCCGTGTGTACCGGAATGCCATGCCGGGCGGCCAGTTCCAGCAGCTCCCGGATGCGCTGGTCATCCCTTCGCGGGCTGATAAAAAGTTGGGCCACGGTGGCGGGTCGGTGGCTCAGCAGGGCGTAAACGGCATGGAAACCCCAGGCGGTGGTGGCGGCATGAAGGTTCCGGTCGCCGGCGTCACGCTTCCGGCCTGGCGCATGTTTTTGGGGCTGCCTGGTCATGAGTCGAATGGGGGCAGAGGAGTGCCGTCGGGGCGGCGCCGGCGGCGGCAGCGCTCGGCGGTGATGATGGCCCGCAGCAGCCCTTCGGCCTCGCTCAACTCATCGTTGACCACCAGGTAATCGTACCAGTCGGCTTCCTGCATCTCGCGCCGGGCGTTTTCCAGGCGCAGCTCAATCACCTCCCGGCTGTCGGTGCCGCGGCCGTGCAGCCGTTGTGCCAGAACCCGGGCCGAGGGCGGGGCAATAAAGAGAAAAACAGCTTCCACCCCCGTCTGCTCCTTGAGCTGCCGGGCCCCCTGGACATCGATGTCCAGCAGGATGTCCTCGCCGCGGATCAAAGCCTGCTGGACCGCCTCGCGGCTGGTGCCGTAAAAGTTGCCGTGAACTTCGGCCCACTCCAGGAAATCATCTGCCTCGCGGCGGCGGGTAAACTCTTGCCGGTCGATGAAATGGTAATCCACCCCGTTTTCTTCCCCGGCCCGCGGCGCCCGGGTGGTGTGGGAGACGGAAAAGCCAATTCCGGGGGTGTCGGCCAGGATTCTTTTCAGTAGGGTGGTCTTGCCGGCCCCGGATGGGGCGGAAACCACCAGCAGGCAGCCTTTGTTCATTTGCTGGCGTCCTTAAGCTGTTCTTCCTCGCCTTTCCCCCGTTGCTCCAGCGGGGCGGAAAAACGCAGGGAGATGGTTTCCGGCTGCACCGCCGAGAGCACCACGTGGTTGCTGTCTAAAATGATGATGGAACGGGTGCGGCGACCTTCGGTGACGTCGATCAGCCTTTTCTGCTCCTTGGCCTCTTCCCGCAGCTTCTTCATGGGCGAGGACTTGGTGTTGACCACCGCCAGCACCCGCCCGGCCGGTACGGCGTTGCCGAAACCGACATTAATCATCCGCTGATCCATCTTTCCGTTCCTCTCCGTTATTCCAGGTTCTGGACCTGCTCCCGCATCTTTTCCACTTCGTTTTTCATCTCCACGCTCAACTGGGCGATCCCGGCTTCGTTGATTTTGGAGGCAATGGTGTTGATCTCCCGGAAAAATTCCTGCAAGAGAAAATCCAGCCGGCGGCCGCTGGGCTCATCGGCGGCGAGAAAGGCGGCAAACTGGTTGCAATGGCTCTCCAGCCGAGCCAGTTCTTCGCTGATATCGGTTTTGTCGGTGAGCAGGGCAATTTCCTGGGCCAGCCGGATCGGTTCAATTTCCTGATCCCCCAGCAGTTTCTGCAGGCGCTGCCGCAGTTTATCACCCCGCCGGGTCACCAGTTCCGGCACCTCGGCCGTCAACCGTTCCAGGTGGCGGCGCAGTCCGGCCAGGTACCCGCGCAACTCCTCTTTGGTGGCGGCGCCTTCCTGCTGCCGCATGACCCTGGTGTTTTCCAGGGCCGCCACCAGGGCCTGGCGGATCAGGGGCCAGTCGCCTTCCGGATCCTGGCGGACCTCTTCGGGGGTGAAAACCCCGGGCAGGTCTTTCAGCATCGCCAGCGAGGGCCGGTCGGCCAGGCTCAACTCATCCCTCAGCAGGTTCAGCCCGCGCCAGTATTCCCGGGCCAGAGAGAGATCCACCGCCAGCCTGGTGCCGGCCTCGCCGCCGGCCAGGCCCAGGTTGACCTCCACCCGGCCCCGGCTGTACTCGCGGGCCACCTCCCGCTTGACCGTCTCCTCCAGGGAGGCATAAGACTTGGGCAAACGGATCTTGATATCGCAATAACGGTGGTTGACCGAGCGGACCTCCACCGTCCAGGTGCGCTCACCGGCGCTGGCTTCGCCGCGGCCGAAGGCGGTCATGCTACGGGGAAAATTGATCATATGCGGTTTCCGGGATCGTAAGTCTGATAAGGTGGCAACTGTATTTATTACGGCGGCAATATAAACTTCAGCCCGGACAATGGCAAGCGGCTTGATTGGTGGTTGGGGTTGGGGCCACTTAAGTGGTTAATTCTTTTAAATTTCAATTTGCTTTCTGGCCCGCGCCACAGGTAACATGTATAAGTCTTGTCTTTTTCCCAGCACGGAGGGACGGCTGTTTGCGGTGGAAGCCGGGCGGTGTCGTTAGCGCCGGTGGAATTTTAAGGAGAAGCATGGGCATGAGCCTTAACCGGTTACTTGAGAGATTGCTTCCTGGTTCAACGGAATCGTCGGTGATCCTGGCGGTGGCCTTTTGCGCCCTGGCGGTACTCGGGTTGGCATTGCTGGCTTTGCTGGGCTGGCTGGCGGAACTGCCCCGGCTGGCCTCTTTCGGCCCCGGTATGATTCCCATGGCCCCGAGCACGGCCCTGTTTTTCCTGCTCTGCGGGTTGGCGCTGCTGGTTCTGCTTGAGCCTTTCAGCACCTTTTGGCGCCGGCTGTTGCTGTTGCCGCCGCTGATGGTGCTGGTTGCTTTTTCCCTGCTGGTCTATTTTCTTGCCGCCAAGGGCGTATATATGCGGGTTGAGCACCTGGGGCTGGATATTTCCGGCCTGCTCAACGGGGTGCCCGTGGGGCACATGTCCCCCCTGACCGCCTTTGGCTTCGTCTGGTTGGGTTTGGTCCTGGCCCTGTTGCTGGCGGCCCGGCTCTGGTCCCGGCCGGCCGGGGTCGAGGCCCGGGCCTTTTACGGCCTGATCCTGATTTTCGTGGTGCTGATCGCCGGGATCATCACCGCCGGTTTTGTCTCGTTTCGTCATCATGAGCAGGGGCACCGGGCGGCCATGGTCCATGAACTCTCCGCCGTGGCCGCCCTTAAAGCCGAAAGAATCACCGCCTGGCTCCGGGAGTTGCAGTTGAACGGAGAGGAACTGGCGCGCAACCACGGCTTTGCCGATCGGGTTGAAAAATGGCTGCAGCATGATGACCTGCAGGAACGCGAGGTGGTGTTAAGTCGCCTGGCAGATCAGATGGAGGTGTACAATTTCTATGGTATCACCTTGCTGGCTGCCGATAAACAATATGTTTACAGTCAGGGTCTTAACTGGGACCGGCGGGAGGAGGTGAAAGAACTGCTGGAACTGGCCGCCGATACCGGCTGGGTGGTGCGCAGCGACCTGTTCAAGGACGATGCGGGGGTGGTGCACATGATCTGGGTGGTGCCGATCATTGCCGATCCCCGGCGGCCGCCGGTGGCCTTTGTGATCCGCTCGGTCATGGCCGGTGACTTCCTGTTCCCCTTTCTGGCCGGCTGGCCGGGGGCCAGCCAGAGTGCCGAAACCCTGCTGGTACGGCCGGAGGGCAAGCAGGTGCGCTATCTCAATCCGCCCAGGTTCGCCTCCGCTTCCCCTTTGGAACTGGTTTTGCCGCTGGGCCGGGAGGAAGTACCGGCGGTGCAGGCGGTTCTGGGGCGGCAGGGTATTGTCGAAGGGGTCGATTACCGGGGGGTGCCGGTGGTCGCCGCCTTGCAGCCGGTGCCCCAAACTTCCTGGTATCTGCTGGCCCGCATGGACATGGCGGAGATGTATGCCCCGCTGCGGGAGCGGTTATGGGTGATTATGCTGGCCGTTCTGGTCCTGCTGATGGTTGCCGCCGCCGGCGTGGTCCTGCTCCGGCGCCGGCAACAGCACGACCAGCAACTGGCCCGGCTGAGCCGCGAAGCCCAGCGCCAGCGGCACCAAAAAGCGGAACTGGAGCAACAGGTGGCCCGGCGCACCGCTCAGCTGGCGACGGTCAACCGTGAGCTGGAGGCCTTTACCTATTCGGTTTCCCATGACCTCAAGGCGCCTCTGCGCGGGATCGAGGGCTACAGCCGGCTGCTGCTCCGGGATTACCAGGAGCAACTGGATGAAGATGGGCGGCTTTTGGTCGGCTATATCTGCCGGGGCGTGGAGCAGATGCAGGAACTGATCGAGGCCCTGCTGGCCTATTCCCGCCTGGAGCGGCGGGAAATAAAACAGCAGGGGGTGGAACCGGCCGGGCTGGTGCAAGCGGTACTGGCAGGCTTTGCCGACCAGCTTGAGGCCGCCGGGGTGGAACTGCAAGTAGAGGTGCCGGAATGTAAGGTGTGTGCCGACCCCGAAGGCTTGCGTATGGCCCTGCGCAACCTGCTGGCCAACGCCATAAAATTCAGTCGTAACTCCCGGCCGCCGCGGGTGTCGATCCGGGCCGTGCCCCAGGGTGGCAAACTGCTGCTGTCGGTGCAGGATAACGGGGTTGGGTTTAAGATGAAAGACGCGGAGCGGATTTTTGAGATCTTTACCCGCCTGGCCAGGGACCACGATGAGGCCGGCAGCGGGGTGGGGCTGGCGCTGGTACGTAAGGCCGTTGAGCGGATGGGTGGCCGGGTCTGGGCGGAAAGCGAGCCCGGTTGCGGCGCGACCTTTTGGCTGGAGATTCCCTTGGCGGCTGCACCGCACCGGGATCAAACGACCGCCGAGCATCCTATGAATGCTCATGATCGGAGCATAATGCAGGGGAGTTGATGATGAAGGGGGAAGCAGCGGGAGAAGCAACAGGTAAGCGTATTCTCTACCTGGAAGACAATCCCATGGACGTTGATCTCACCCGGCGTACCTTGGCCCGGCTGCAGCCGGATTGTCGGTTGCAGGTGGCGGGTACCGTTGCCGAGGCCCTGGAGTTGCTGGCACCGGCTGAGCCGCCCTATGACGTGGTGCTCCTTGATCTGCGTCTGCCCGACGGTAGCGGCTTGGAGGTGCTGAGTGCCATCAGGGCCCGCAAATTGCCCCTGGCGGTGGTGGTTTTAACCGGTTCTGGCAGTCGTGATGCCGCCATTGCCGCCCTCCAGGCCGGTGCCGACAACTACCTGGTCAAGCAGGATGATTATCTGGAGCGCCTGCCCAGCACCCTGGAGTTTGCCCTGGAACATTTCCGGCAACAGGGAAGTGGCTGGAGTAGGGCTTTGCGCGTGCTCTATGCCGAACATAAAACGGCGGATGCCGAACTGGTACAGGAACACCTTGCCGAGCATGCGCCTCATGTAAGCCTGGAGAGGTTCAGCGATGGGGCCGCGCTGCTGGCCCGGCTGAGCGGGCAACAGGGAGTGGTGGCCGGCGATGTTTTGTTGCTGGATTTTGATTTGCCGGACATCGATGCCCTGGAAGTGGTGAAAAGGTTGCGTGAAGAGATAAGGCTGGATGTGCCGGTGGTGCTCATCGGCAATCAGGGCAGCGAGCATGAAGTGGCCGAGGCCATGGGGCTGGGGGTGGCCGACTACCTGATTAAACAGTCCGGTTACCTTTACGGGTTGCCTAATACCCTGGAGCAGGTTGCCCGCCTGGCCCAGTTGCAGCGGGAACAGGCGGCCCTGCGGGCCAGCGAGCAGCGCCACCGCCTGCTGGCCGCCGCCCTGGATGCCAGCCGGGATGGTATGGTGATTACTGATCTTAAAGGAAAAATTGTCGCCATCAACCCGGCTTTCACCACCATTACCGGCTACTGCCAGGATGAGGCCCTGGGCAAAAACCCGAGGATCTTGCAGTCCGGTCGCCACGATCGCGCTTTTTATCAGGCAATGTGGGCCAGTCTCAAAAAAAACGGCCACTGGCAGGGTGAGGTGTGGAATCGCCGCAAAAACGGTGAAATTTACCCGGAATTGCTCTCCATCAGCACGGTCTACGACGACGGCGGACAGCCGGCCTACTATGTCGGGGTCAAAACCGATCTTACCAGCCTGCGCCGGAGCGAGGAGCAGTTGCAGTATTTGGCCCACCACGACCCGCTGACCGGTTTGCCCAATCGCCTGCTGCTGGAAGCCCGCCTGGAGCACGGCCTGGAGCGGGCCCGGCGGGAAGGGGGCAAGCTGGCCGTGATGGTGATCAACCTGGATCGTTTTCGGACCATCAACGACAGCCTGGGCTACGCCGCCGGGGACCGGCTGTTGGAAGAGATCAGCCAGCGCCTGCGCGATTGTGTGCGGGCCGAAGATACCCTGGCCCGGCTGGCCGGCGATGAGTTCGCCCTGGTGCTGGAGATGATCCACGATTACCGGGAGGCGGAGATCATGGGGCGGCGCCTGCAACAGGCCCTGGATGAACCTTTCACCTTGCCCGACGAATATGAGGCCTTCATGCATTTGAGCATCGGGATCAGTGTTTATCCCCAGGACGGGGACACGGTGGATATCCTGTTGCGGGGGGCCGATATCGCCGTGGGTCTGGCCAAGGAAGGTGGCGGCGGCCAGGTTTTTTATACTTCCGCTGACCTGAATAGCCAGGCCCGGCGTACCTTGGAGCTGGAAGGGGCCTTGCGCCGGGCCCAGGAACAGGGCGAGTTCCTGCTTTACTATCAACCCAAAGTGGATCTGCACAGCGGCCGGGTGGTGGGGGTTGAGGCCCTGCTGCGCTGGCGGCGACCCGGGCACGGGCTGGTTTCTCCGGGGGAGTTTATCCCGGTGGCGGAACGCAGCGGCTTGATTGCCGACCTTGGCACCTGGGTGATCCATGAGGCCTGCCGCCAGATTCAAGCCTGGCGGGAAGCGGGCCTGGGAGAAGTGAGGGTGGCGGTCAATGTTTCGGCCCGCCAGTTTAATCATGGCGACCTGAAGGAAATCCTGGCCGGCGCCCTCAAGACCCATGATGTGAAGGGGGAACTGTTGACCCTGGAACTCACCGAAAGTATGCTGATGCTCAACCCCGAAGAGGCCATAACCCGGATGGCGACTCTCAAGGAGTTGGGTGTCAAGCTGGCGCTGGACGACTTCGGCACCGGTTTCTCCAGCTTTTCCAGCCTGAGCCGTTTCCCCATTGATCAACTGAAGATCGATCGCAGCTTTGTCGCCGGGCTGGCCGTCGAAGCCGATGCGTCCACCATCGCCGTTTCCATCATTGCCATGGCCCACCGGATGGGCCTGAAAGTGGTGGCGGAAGGGGTGGAGACCGAGGTCCAAAGCGGTTATCTGCGTCAAAATGGCTGCGAGGAGATGCAGGGGTTTCTGTTCAGCAAACCCTTGCCGGCCGAGGAGTTGGCCGAGTTGTTGCGGCAGGGCCGTGCCATGGAGGTGCCGGAGGTGGCGGATGAGCAGACCCTTTTGATTGTCGATGACGAGATCAATGTCTTGAAGGCCCTGCAGCGCTTGTTGCTGGATGAAGGTTACCGGGTGCTGACCGCCCCCGATGCCGCCACCGGCCTGGAATTGCTGGCCCGCCACCGGGTGCAGGTGATTATTTCCGACCAGCGGATGCCGGGCATGAGGGGGATCGAGTTTTTAAGCCGGGTCAAAGAGATCTATCCGGATACGGTACGGATGGTACTTTCCGGTTATGCCGACCTGGAAACGGTGGTGGAGGCGGTTAACGAGGGGGCGCTGTACAAGTTTCTGGCCAAGCCCTGGAAGGACGACCTGCTGCTGGAGCACATCCGGGAAGCCTTTCTTTATTACCAGGCGGTTGTTCGGCCTCGCCAGTAATCGTTCAGCCGTACCGCACCTTCGGGCGATCAGCCAGGCTTGAGTACCGGTGTACGCGGCGCCTGGCTGCTTACCCGAATTTGCGGCACGGCTGAACGATTACGGCCCGTTAGACCGGTAGGTTTGTACCCCTGGTAAACGAGTTATCCTCGCCAGGCTGGCCATGGCTGATAAGGAGCAAGCATGAGCAAAGAGGAACTGGACGGATTGCCGCCCGGCGATTATGAATTGCAGCCGCAAAATTCCGTGATCTGGCAGGCCAAGCGAGAATGGGAGTCCATTGTGGACTGCCTGGATGTGATGGTGCTGCTGGTTGATCAGTCCGGCTTGATCCGGCGCTGCAATCAGGCCTTTGCCTGTTTTCTGGTCCGCCCTTATGAGGAGGTCAACGGCCGCCTCTGGCCGGAGCTGTTTGCCGAGTGCGGTCTGGTTGAGGAGATTCGCAACGGTAACCGGGCCGAATATTATCATGGCCCCAGCGGGCGTACCTTCTGCTGCTGCTTTTACCCTTTTGCCGCTGAATATGCCGACGTCAAAGGCCTGGTGCTGGCCCTCCGGGATGTCTCCGAGCGGCACCGGGTGGCCACCGAGTTGCAGCGCAAAAACAGCGAGCTGGCGGCGGCCTATGACGACCTCAAGGCCTCCCAGGCCAAGCTGCTGCAGCAGGAAAAGCTGGCCTCCATCGGTCAGTTGGCCGCCGGGGTGGCCCACGAGATCAACAACCCGGTGGGTTTTGTGACCAGCAACCTGGGCTCCATGGTTAAGTACCTGGACAAGATCAGCCGTTTTTTAAGGGAGGAGCAGCGCCTGCTGGCCGCTGCCGCTGATCGGGAGTTACAGGAAAAAATCGAGGTGCAACGCCAGGCTTTAAAGCTTGATTTTGTCCTGGCCGACGCTGCCGATTTGCTCCGGGAGTCCCTGGAAGGGGTGGGGCGGGTGAAAAACATCGTGCAGAATCTCAAGCGCTTTTCCCGGGTGGACCAGGCCCTTTACCAGCGGGTTGATCTTAACCAGTGCCTGGAAGACACCTTGAATATTGTCTGGAATGAATTGAAATATAAAGTCACCCTGACCAAGGAATACGGGGAGTTGCCTTTGACCTGGTGTTACCCCCAGCAACTCAACCAGGTTTTCATGAACCTGCTGCTCAACGCGGTCCAGGCCATCGAGAAAGAAGGAGAGATTGGCATTCGGACCTGGGCGGAAGGGGGGGCAATTCTGGTCAGTATCAGCGACACCGGGTGCGGCATTCCTTTTGAGCACCAGAAGCGTCTGTTTGATCCCTTTTTTACCACCAAAGAGGCGGGCAAAGGGACCGGGCTGGGGTTGAGCATCGTCTACGATATTGTGGTTCAGCAGCATGGCGGCGAGGTGATGGTTTGCAGTGAGCCGGGTCGGGGAAGCGTTTTTCGGATATGGCTGCCGGTTCGGGAGCAGGAATGAAGTGCCCCCTGCGGGTGAAATCATGGAGACAAGGCGATAATGATAGACAAGCAACAGCAGCCGGCAGCAGCGGGTGGGCCAAAAGAGGCGGCCGGCGGTTTCGTGCTCTTTGTCGATGACGAAGATAACATCCTGCGGGCCCTGCGCCGGCTTTTCCAGGAGGAAAAGTTTGAAGTGGTCACCGCGACTTCGGGGGAGGAAGCCCTGGAGATCATCTCCCGGCGGGATGACTGCGCGGTGATTGTTTCCGACCAGCGGATGCCGGGATTGAGTGGGGTGGAAACCCTGGCCCGGGTGCGAAAGCAAGCACCGCTGATTTTACGGCTTTTGCTGACCGGTTATGCCGATATTGAAGCGGCCATGGATTCCATCAACCGGGGCGGGGTTTTTCGTTATATCACCAAGCCCTGGCAGGATGAGGAGTTGCTTCAGACGGTGCGCCACGCCCACCAACATCATCACCTGGTCAAGGAAAACCTGCGCCTGAGTGAACTGGTTAAAAAACAGAACGAGGAGTTGAAAAGATGGAACTCCGAGTTGGAAAACATGGTGCAGGAGCAGACCGAAGAGTTGCAGCGCAGCTATGATGAACTGAAGGCCTTCAACAGCCGTCTGCGGGCCAACTTCAAAAGCGTGATCACTGCCCTGGCCGGGCTGATGGAGCTGCGCAACAAGCGGATGCGCAGCCATTCCCAGAACGTGGCGGAGATTGCCGCCCGGGTTGGGTCGGAGTTGAAGCTGGCGGTGGCCGAGCGGGAAAATCTGGTGGTGGCGGCCCTGCTGCACGATATCGGCAAACTGGGAATGCCCGATGTGATGCTGCTGGTGGATCCGTTTCAAATGGATGAAGCGGAGATGGAGGAGTATCAAAAACATCCGGTTCGCGGCCAGGTGGCCCTGGACCGGATCGAGGACCTGCGGGAGGCGGCACGGATTATCCGCCATCACCATGAACATTACGATGGTGGCGGTTTCCCCGATGGCTTGAAGCAGCGGGAGATTCCGCAAGCCGCCCGGATCATCGCCCTGATTGATTTTATCGATCAGGAGACCCGGCGCTACCAGGGCAGCAGCGGGCTGTCGATCGCTTTCAAAAAGGCGCGGGAAGGGGCGGGGAGCAGGTTTGACCCCAGGTTGATCGCCCCGGTGGAAAAAGTGGCTCGCCGGTTTTACCGGCGTCGCCTGCCCAAAGTCGAGTTTGTGGAAATGGAGTTGCAGCCCAAAGACTTGGCTGCCGGTATGACCTTGAGCCGGGATTTCTTCAGCGGCACCGGCATTCTGCTGCTCAGCAAGGGGACGGTGCTGACCGAGGCCAACCTGAGTATCCTGCGCCGTTATGCCCAGCTTGACCCGACCAAGCGCGGGGTCTTCGTCTCCATCAAAGATGACGGAGACGAAGAGGGTGAGGGAGAAGACGGGGGCAACGGCGCAGAAGCTTAAGCTGCCCGGTCGATGATGTTGCCGCCCAGCTGCTGAATGCGCTCATCAACGGCGGCCAGGGCCTTGTCGATGGTCTTGTAGGAAATATCCGGCAACTTCCCGCCCCAGATCTTTTCCGCCTCTTTAAAGCCCCGCAGTAATCCTTCCCGGCCGGCCCGCAGCATTTCCAGGTTGTCGCCGGCCCCTTTGAGAACAAACTGGGTCAGCCTTTCAGCGGTCTTTTCCACCCCCCAGTAGCCGTCTTTACCCACCAGCAGCTTGGCTTCCGCTTGATTGGTCGGCAAGTTGCCGTGCTGGTTGAATTTACTCAGCGGCAGTCCGTCGGCCAGTTTCACCGCCAGGCGTTCGGCGGCGCTCTGGTTGCGGAAATCGACGTTGCTGTGCCTGCTTACCTCCAGGCTCAGTTGAGTAACCCTGGTGGTAAGCGAGTGAATCCCGGCCGAGCGGTCGGCGCCGGTTTTGCCGCCGCTTTTGCTCGACCAGGTGGTTTGTTGCTCGAAGTACTGGAAATTCAGGGCATAGGTCTGGGTGTTGGCGGCAAGCATGGCTTTCCCTCCGAAAATTTAAGATCCATTATGGGGCTCCGGCGGGCAGGCTCGGCAGGTGCCGATGTCCGGGGCGGAGCGTTATGGCAAAACAAGAAACAAGTGGATACTTTGCTTATCGGTAGCGGTCCGGTATAGCTCAAGGAAAAAGTTGTAAACGTTCGTCCTTGCCTTTTTGGCCCCGGCTTGCTACTTTGCCCGCGTTTAAGTTTCTTTTTGCCGATGGGGAGAAGATGTCTGACCAAATGGAAAACCAGCAGTTCCCGGAAGGAATGGAGCCTTTGGGTGAGGAGGGGTTTACCTTTGCCTGTAACCCTGAAGTGCCCTGCTACACCCGCTGTTGCCATCGGCTGGAGTTACAGCTTTATCCTTATGATATCATTCGCCTGAAAAACCGGCTTAAGATCGGTTCCGAAGAGTTTCTCGAGAACTATGCCGCGGTGGTGCAGGGCGCCAATCCCTTCTTCCCTTCGGTGATGCTGCGGATGCGGCCGGAGGATGGCTATCCCTGCCCTTTTCTCGATCCCGCCAGCGGTTGCACAGTCTACCGCGACCGTCCCTCGGCCTGCCGGACCTACCCCCTGGAGCGGGCGGTGGACCGCCGCCGGCAGCAAGGGCGTAACCGTGATTTTTATTTCCTGGTCCGCCACGATTATTGCCAGGGGCACGGCCGGGGGCGGCAGTGGACGGTGCCGGAGTGGCTGGCCGACCAGCAACTGCTGCCCTACAATGCCATGGCCGATCGCTGGGCCGAGATGGACACCCTTTTTGCCGCCAACCCCTGGCAAGGGGAAGGGGCGGCCGGGCCGCGCCAGTTACTGGCTTTCATGGTCTGCTACAATATCGATCGTTTCCGTGCTTACGTCCGCGAGCATGATCTGCTCCGCCGCCAGCGCCTGGATAAGGCCCGCCGCCGGGCCATTGAAATGGATGACGAGGCGCTGCTCTCTTTCGGCTTCGACTGGCTCCGTCAGGTGCTGAGCAACTCTTGAGCTTTTCTTCCCCCCCAAACGTAAAAAAAATTCAAGCCCGCCTTTGATTTTCCGATAAAGAGATTAAGCCTGTGGCCTTTAGGGGCCGCGCCGGCTGCCAACCAAACTTTACGGCAAAGACGGGAGAACTGACATGAGTGTCGGTAGTATTTCCACCCTGGGTGTAGGTTCCGGGCTGGAGTTACAGAGCATCCTCGAGGATCTGCGGGGGATCGATGAAAAACAGCGGCTTGATCCGCTGAAGAAAAACATCGATCGCTACGAGGCCCAACTCGAGGCCTTCACCGTGGTCCAGAACAAGCTGCTGGACATGCGCTCCCACGTTCGCGATCTCGGCCTTGAAACCACCTATCTCACCAGCGCGGCCAGCAGTTCCAACGAAAGCGTGGCCACCGCCACTGCCGCCGCCGGGGTGGCCGAACAGTCGCTCTCCATGGAAGTTGAACGGTTGGCCAGCCGCAGCACCTTGCTGTCCGAGGGGGTGGCTGATCGGGGTACGGTGATTTCCGACGATGCCAGTGTTTTTTCCTACCGGGTAGGGGATGGCGATTTGGTCACCGTGGAGGTGCCGGAGGGCACCACCCTGGAGGGGCTGGTTCAACTGATCAACAATGATCCTGCCAATGCCGGAGTCAGCGCCAGAATCATCGACAACGGTGACATGGACAACCCTTTCCAGCTTATTCTGCGGGCCAATGAAACCGGCAGCAACAACTTTATCCAGATTGAAGAACTGCCTGACGCCAGTCCCGCGATGGATACCCGCCTGGAAGGAGAAGAGCCGGCGGCGCTCAACGCCAGCTTCATCCTTGATGGCATCAGCTACCGGCGCCAGGGCAATACGGTTGCCAACGTCATCGACGGCCTGACTTTCGAGTTGCAGCAGACCGGCCTGACCACCCTCAGCGTTAGCCAGGATACCAGCAATGTTCGCGAATTGGTGGTTGACCTGGTGGCGGCTTACAACGAGGTGGTCCAGGAGATCGCCGGCAAGAGCCGTTTTGACGAAGAAACCGGAAAACCGGGGGTGCTGGCCCGCACCACCGTTTCCGGCTTGCGCCACGAGTTGCAGAACCTGATGACCGCCACTTACCAGGGCGACGAATCCGGGGCCATCCGCAACATGTTCGACCTGGGGTTGGAGTTTCAGCGCGATGGCAGCATCGTCCTTAATGAGGAGATGCTGGACGAGGCCCTGGCGGCCAATCCGCAGGCGGTGCGGGACTTCATGCTGGGAGACTTCAAGCGCGAGGCTCCGGGCTTTGCCGATCGGCTCCAGGATCGGTTGGGCTCCATCGCCAGCTACGGCGGGCAGATCAGTACCGAGCGGAATAGCGCCGAAGACCGGATTCGTGATCTTGAAACCCGGATCGAGTCGGAACGGGAACGACTGGATCGCCGCTATGCTGTACTGACCCGGCAGTTTATCGAACTGGACAGTTACATGAGCCGGATGACCCAGATGAGTGACTACCTGACTTCGCAGTTTGACAGTCTGTCCCAACTGGCCCCCGGCTCCAGGAAGAAATAATAATACAACCCGGCAACCCCAAGGAGAGTAACCATGTACGCACGCAACAGGGTTCAGGCTTATCGGCAGAGCGAAAGCGCCGCCGTTCATCCGGTGAAGTTGATCCACATGATCTATGAGCGGGTGCTGACCCATCTTGCCTATGCCGAAGAGGCTGTGGTCGCCAATGATCCCCTGCGGCGGGGAGAAAACCTGAGTAAGGCCATTGCCCTGATCAGTGAACTCAATGCGGCCGTCAACCCCAAGGACGAGTCCGAAGCCGCCGCCTTTTTGCGCGGCCTGTACGGGGCGATCATGGTGGAACTGCCCAAGGTGGCCATCAATAACGATGCTGAAATTTTGCGTCAAGCCGCCCGCTACATTGCCGAATTGAAAAAGGTCTGGGAAGAGACGGCCATGCAGGAAAGCGGCGTGCTGGCCGAAAAAAAGGCCGCCATGCAGCCCTCTCAAGAGGCGAAGGCCAAAATGACCCCGGTTTCGGTGTCCATTTAACAGTTCACCTGCCGGCGGGCCGTTCAACCGCAGCAACATCGGCGCCGGGCTTTGGCGCCAGGGAGCAGATCATGAAACCTCTAACGGGGCAGGCACATAATCAGGCGATGGACCCGTGGATGGCGCTTGAACAATACACGGCCATGCAGGAGGAGCACCTTGAGGCTCTGCGCCGGGGCAATCTGCGCGAGATGTCACGCTGGCAGGCGGAAAGGGAGCGGGCCTTTACCATCTTGCAACGGGCCCTGGATGGCCTGGGTGATTTAAGACTCCTGAAAGACCAAGGGCTTGTCCAGCATTTGCGTGAGCGGATCGGCGCCTTGCTGGCGCGGGAGAACCTTTTGCGCAAACAGGTGCGTGACCACCGGCAGCGGACCAGGGAACAACTGGCCTCTCTTCGCAAGGGTCGCCAGGCGGTGCGCCGCCTGGGCACCCAGCCGGAGGCAACCCCGCGGCCGCGGTTTATCAGTAACCTGGCTTAAGGCTGGAGAAAAAATAACATTTGTGACTGACACCCGAATTTTGCTGTCTGGCCTGACAGGCAGCTGGGTTGAGTGATTAAGTTTGATGCGTTGTTTGGTTATGGCCAGGGAGGCCGCCGACCAAAATTTGCCGCCCTGAAAGGCGGTATGAGGAGGATCGTCATGGATGTCAATCTGCACAACGAGGCCAAGAGTTATGGGCTGCCCGCCGCCACTGCGGTGGAGCGGGAAGAGAAGAACCGTCCCCCGGTTACCCCGGTGGCCGACAGCGGTGCTGCCGCCAAGGGAAAACCCGAGGACCGCTCTCGCTTTGACCAACCGTTGCGGGAAAACCGGCAGGTATCGCCTGAAGAGGCCGAAGAGCTGGCCAAGGAGATGCAGGCGCGCCTGGATTCCATCGGCAACACCCGGTTGAACTTCTCCTTGCACCGTGACCCGGAAGCCGTGGTGGTTCAGGTCACCGACCGCAAAAGCGGTGATGTGATCAAGCAGTTCCCCGCCGAGGAAAGCCTGGCGCTGCGCCAAAAGCTCAATGAACTGGTAGGGATGCTGTTCGACGGTAAAGCCTGATTTTTTCAGCATACCGGTATCTGTTTTCCCGCCCGTTAAATCTTTTAGCCGGGCCTTGGCGCCGCCGGCGTTAAGGTCGGCGCTGGGTTGCGCGCAAAATCCATCCCGGCAGTCGTCTTCCCCCTTTTCATCCCTTTCCCCTCTATCCGCAGCGGGATCTCTTCAGGGTTCTTCCAGTTTAATAATTTAGTTGCCGCGTTTTTGTGGTTCTTGGGCAATATCTCTGATATTTCATCTTTTTTCCAATAGTGAAGAGCTTATTTGGCGGCCGTGTTTTTCCCTTGACAAGTTTTCGGTCCTCTCGTATAGGTAAACGCTCACTGGTTAAAAAAATGAATTGTCGTTCAATTTTTAGGCGCATCTTAACAGCTTCCTAATTAATCACCAAAATTCATCATAAAAACAACAAAAGGAGAACCGGTTATGTCTAAATTGGTACCCCCCCATGGCGGAAAAGGTCTGGTTTGCTGCAAGCTGCACGGCAATGAGTTGGTCGCCGAGCAGGATAAGGCCAAGGGCCTGAAAAAGGTTCAGATCAGCGCCCGCGCCAAAGGCGACCTGATCATGATGGGCATCGGCGGCTTCAGCCCGCTGGATGGCTTCATGACCAAGGCCGACTGGAAGAGCGTGTGCGAAAACTACACCCTGGCCGACGGCACCTTCTGGCCGGTACCCATCACCCTGGATGTCAGCCAGGCCGACGCCGACGCCATCAAGGAAGGCGATGAGATTGCCCTGGAGCGCGACGGCGTGATCTACGCCACTATGAAGGTCACCGAAAAGTACGCCATGACCGAGACCGAGAAGAAATGGGAGTGCGAGAAGGTCTTCAAGGGCAAGGGCGAAGAGTCCGCCGACGACAAATTCTGGAAGATCGCTCTCGAGGATCATCCCGGCGTACAGATGGTTATGGCCCAGAAGGAATTCAACCTGGCCGGCACGGTTAAGGTCCTTTCCGAAGGCGAGTACCCGGATCAGTACAAGGGTGTTTACCTGACCCCCGCCGAGACCCGGGCCATGTTCGAAGAGCGGGGCTGGAAGGAAGTTGCCGCCCTGCAGTTGCGTAACCCCATGCACCGCTCCCACGAATACCTGGCCAAAATCGCCATCGAAGTTTGTGACGGTGTGTTGATCCACTCCCTGATCGGCAACCTCAAGCCCGGCGACATCCCCGCCGATGTCCGGGTCAAGGCCATTGACTGCCTGGTGGACAAGTACTTCGTGAAAGACAATGTCATCCAGGCCGGCTACCCGCTGGATATGCGTTACGCCGGTCCCCGCGAGGGCCTGTTGCACGCCACCTTCCGTCAGAACTACGGGGTCAGCAAGATGATCATCGGCCGCGACCACGCCGGTGTGGGCGACTTTTACGGCCTGTTCGAGGCCCAGGAGATCTTCGACGAGATCCCCGCCAACAGCGATCCCGGCAAGGCCCTGCTCTGTCAGCCGCTGAAGATCGACTGGACCTTCTACTGCCACAAGTGTGACGGCATGGCTTCCCTGCGGACCTGCCCCCACGGCAAGGAAGACCGGGTTATCCTCTCCGGCACCAAACTGCGTAAGGCTCTCTCCGAGGGTGCCGAGATCGTTGACCACTTTGGTCGCGACGAGGTTCTGGAGATTCTTAAAGCGTACTACCAGGGTCTCACCGAGAAGGTTGAGGTTAAAATGCAGGGTGCGGCCTCCGGCGACACCATGAAATAGTAAACGTCCAGCAGCACCGCATCTTGCAGCGATCGGCCCGGCTTGCGTACCTGGGGTACGCGGCGCCGGTCCGCTTGCTGCAACCTGCGGCAATGCTGAACGTTTACTGCGTTGGGTCGTGTGTTTTTTTGCGGCCCTGATAAGGGGCGAGGAGAGTGCTAAGCGCTTTCCCCGCCCCTTTTTTTAATTATGATGTCATCAGGGAAAATTTGTATGGAACGACAGGGAGCTATTGCTGATGCCACGGCGGTGCCGGTGGGTTTGGGGGCGCGCTCTTATGAGATTTTGATCCGGGCCGGGTTGCTGGCCGAGGTGGGGCGGGATCTGGCCGGCCTGGGGATTGCCCGGCGCTGGGCGGTGGTGGCCGATGACCGGGTGGCCTCGCTCTTTGGCCGCGAGTTGCAGGAGAGCCTGGCGGCGGCAGGGATCAAGGCTGAGTTGCTTACCTTTCCCCATGGCGAAGAGAGCAAGCACCTGGCCACGGTGGCTGAGTTGGCCAGCGGTCTGGCCCGGCTGGGGTTGGACCGCGGCGACGGGCTGATCGCTCTGGGCGGTGGGGTCAGCGGCGACATCACCGGTTTTCTGGCCTCCATATACCTGCGCGGCATTCCCTTTGTCCAGGTGCCCACCACCCTGCTGGCCCAGGTGGACAGCTCGGTGGGGGGCAAGACCGGGGTGGATATCCCCGAGGGCAAAAATCTGGTGGGCACCTTCTATCAGCCCCGGCGGGTTTATATTGACACCGCAGTGCTGGAGCGACTGCCCGAAGGCGAACTGCTCAACGGATTGGCCGAGGTGATCAAGTACGGCATGATTTACGATGCGGCTTTTTTGCGCCGGCTAAAGGAGCAGCGCCAGGCGATCCTGGCCCTGGAGCGTCCGGTGCTGGCCGGGGTGATTGCCCGCTGTTGCGCCATCAAGGCGGAAGTGGTGGCCGCCGACGAGCGGGAGGCCGACCTGCGCCGGATTCTCAACTTCGGCCACACCCTGGGCCATGCGGTGGAGGCAGCCTCCGGCTACACCCTGGCCCACGGTAGGGCGGTGGCCATCGGCATGGCGGCGGTGGGGGAGATTGCCGCCGACAAAGGCCTGTGGCGCCAGGAGGAGGCCGACGAACTACGGCAGTTGCTCACGGAGTACGGCCTGCCGGTGCAGGTGCCGCCGGAACTGGACCGCCAGCAAATTAAAAAATACCTCAAGACCGATAAGAAAACCGTCGCCGGCCGCCCCTTCTTCGTCCTGCCCACCGCCCCGGGCAAAGTGATCATCACCGACGAGGTCACCGAGGCCCAGATCGACCGCGCCCTGGCTGTGTGAATATGAGAAGGTAAGGTCACAGGTTATAGTGCGGGGTGAGGGGTGAGGTAGTGATGTCGGCGGGGCAACGTCAAAGTCCCGTGAGGACTGGACGGGGGCCGCGAAACCCGGTAGCGACGGGTTCGCCCGCCGCCGGGCGCATGGACGCGCAGGAGGCGGCGGGCGCCTCGGAGGCGGGCAGGATGCCCGCCGAGAATGAGTCGCTACCGGGTTTTGCGGCCCCCACCCCGGTGCCACAACCAATGAGTTTAAAGTGTCTTGCTGCTGTGCCTTTACCCGAGCCAGGAAACTCCTAAGCGGCGTATCAGGTTGAAGCCGCCGCCCAGCACCAGGTTGTTGTCCAGCCCCACGCTGTCCAGCACGATCTGGATTTCCGAGGAGCGGGTGCCGGCATCGCAGATAATGATCATCATCTTGTCGGTGGGCAGCTCCTGGAAGCGCTCCCGGACCTCGATATAAGGGATGCTCAACCATTTGTCGGCCCCGAACTTTTCCACCAGTACCGAGGCCTCGTTGGGGTGGCGGATATCCAGGGCTACCCAGTCCGGCCGGCTGGCAAAGTCATCCATCCAGGCCAGAAAAACGGCGTTGTCCACGCAGCGCAGACGTCCGGATGCCAGGTTGTCGGCCACGTTGGCGGTGGCGTTCAGGGCATCCAGGGCGGTGGCAAAGGGCGGGGCGTAGGCCATTTCCACCTGGCTCACATCGTCGATGGTGGCTCCCTGTTGCAGCAGGGCCGCCGCCGCGTCGATCCGGGCCAGTACCGCGTCCCCCATGGGGCCGAAGCCCTGCACTCCCAGCAGCTGCCGGTTCTGACGATCAAACACCATCCTTAAGGGAATCACCGCCTGGGTGGGGAAGAAATGTGCCCGGTCGGACTGGGCGGTGGTCACCGCCGCGGCGTCAAAGCCCTCGGCCAGGGCGCTTTCCAAGGTAAGGCCGGTGGCTCCGATACAGCGTTCGAAGGCCTTGAGGGTGAAGCTGCCCACCCAGCCCTGGTAGCGGGTGGGGATCCCGGCCAGGTTGTCGGCCACGATCCGGCCTTCTTTGTTGGCCAAAGAACCCATGGGGGCAATGCCGGCCTTGCCGGTAAGCCGGTTTTTCACCGCGATGCAGTCGCCGGCGGCATAGATGTTCGGGTCCGAGGTCTGCAGCCGGTCGTTGACCACGATATTGCCCTGGGGGTCGACCAGCAGTCCGCCCTCCCGGGCCAGTTCACTGCGGGCCCGCACGCCAACCGCCATCACCACCAGATCGGCCTCCAGGGTCCGTTGCGGGGTTACCACCCGCCGCACCCGGCCATCTTCTCCCTCGATGGCGGTGGCCCCTTCGCCGGTGAAAACCTCCACCCCTTTCTCTTGTAAGTGCTGCTCCAGCATGCCGGCAAACTCCCAATCCACCAGGCGGGGCAGCAGTTGTGGCATAAACTCCAGAATGGCGGCCTCCAGCCCCCAGAGGTCGACAAAGGCCTCGGCCATTTCAATGCCGATGGCCCCGCCGCCGATGATTACCGCTTTGCCCACCTGTCCCTTGGCGATCAGCTCCTTGATGGCAATGGCCTGGTGCAGATCGCTGATGGTAAATACCCGCTCAAGATCGGCCCCGGCAATGGGCAGCCGGTTGGGGCTGCTGCCGGTGGCCAGCACCAGCTGATCGTAGGCAAGCTCCTCCCGGCTGCCGTCAGCCAGTTTTTCCACCAGAACTTTTTTTTCCTGGCGATTGACGGCTACAGCTCGAGTGCGGGTGCTTACCGTCACCCCTTTGGCCCGGGCAAAAAAAGATTCGTCCCGGGTCAGGTGGAAGGAGGTGTTGCGCAGTTCCTTTTCATCGGAGACATCGCCGGAGACATAATAGGGGATGCCGCAGCCGCCGTAAGAGATCAGGCTGTCCTGGTCGATGATCGTAACTTCGGCGTCGGGGAGCAGCCGTTTAACCCGGCAGGCGGTCTTGGGTCCGGCGGCAACCCCGCCGATAATCAAAATTTTTTTGCTCATGGTGGCTCCTTGCTGGGGCTGAATATATTAATAATGGGTAATGAATAAAAATAATGCTGAGCATATCCTGGAAAGAACGGTCTGTCAAAGCCGGATAAAAAGGGAATCCCCAGCGGCTTATTTTTTATTGACAAAGCCCGGCGGGCTGGATATTGTCCCAGGAATCTGAATATCCATTCAGGTTTCGGCTCGTTTTGCCAACCTCCGCGGCTTTAATTTGGTCAACAGCAGTTTGCCGGGTTATCATGTCGCTTTTTCTGTCTTCATTTTGCAATGTTTGCTCATGAATGGCGGAGGAGGTTAAGGGAATTTTCGTTTAATACATTCAACCTAAGGAGGAGTAGACATGCCGAAGCACGAAACGCCTTTAATGGACGATCTCGAGAAGGGTCCATGGCCAAGCTTTGTCAGCGACCTGAAGCGTCAGGCCGAGAAAAATCCCCAGTGCTGGGATATTATCGGTCAGATGGAGTTGTCCTTTAAAGATCGGATGACCCACTGGAAACACGGCGGTATTGTCGGTGTATTCGGCTACGGCGGTGGTATCGTCGGCCGTTATTCCGATGTTCCCGAGCAGTTCCCGGGAGTGGCCCATTTCCACACCGTTCGTCTCAACCAGCCCTCCAGTAAGTTTTATCGCACCGACCTGCTGCGCAAGATGTGCGACCTGTGGGAAAAGCGCGGCTCCGGCATGACCAACCTGCACGGTTCCACCGGCGACCTGATCCTGCTGGGTACCCGTACCGAAGAACTGGAGCCCCTGTTCTACGACCTCACCCATGACCTGGAGTGGGACCTGGGCGGTTCCGGCTCCAACCTGCGGACCCCCGAGTGCTGCATCGGCAAGGCCCGCTGCGAGTGGTCCTGCTACGACACCCAGGCCACCTGTCACGGCATGACCATGAAGTACCAGGACGAGATCCATCGTCCGGCCTTCCCCTACAAGTTTAAGTTCAAGTTCTCCGGCTGCCCCAATGACTGCGTGGCTGCCATCGCCCGTTCCGACCTCTCCGCCATCGGCACTTGGCGCGACAACATCCGCATCAATCAGGATGAAGTCAAGAAGTACATCTCCGGCGAAAACGTACCCAACGGCGGCGGTATTCCTGCCAAGGCCAAGAAGTTTGACATCCAGAAAGAGGTCATCGACCTCTGCCCCACCGGCTGCATGTGGATGGAAGGCGACGCCCTGAAGATCGACGATGCCGAGTGCACCCGCTGCATGCACTGCCTCAACGTTATGCCCAAGGCGCTGCGTCCCGGGGTTGATCAGGGTGCTTCCGTAATGATGGGCGCCAAGGCCCCCATCCTCGACGGCGCCCAGCTGGGCACCCTGGTGGTCCCCTTCATCAAGATGGATCCCGACAACGAGTTCGAGGAACTGGTTGACGTGATTGAAAAATGTTGGGATTACTGGATGGAGCATGGCAAGAACCGTGAGCGTTTGGGTGAGACCATTCAGCGGATCGGCCTGCCCACCTTCCTGCGGGTAATGGAGATCGAGCCCATTCCCCAGCACGTCAAAGAGCCCCGTTCCAACCCCTACGTTTTCTGGCGTGAAGAAGAGGTTGAAGGCGGCTGGCAGCGTGACGTTAAAGAGTTCCGTAAAAAGCACGCGCAATGATCCCGCTCCGGCGCTGGCCGGAACGAATAGTTTTGCCCGTGAACGAATATTACAAACTTTAAGGAGGCTTAGATATGGGTTACGATCCGGAAAATCCGATGAAAGACAGGATCACAGATATTGGTCCCCCACATTACGAGAAGATGTTCCCCCAGGTCATCAAGGACAACTACGGCAAGTGGTTGTACCATGAGATTGTTAAGCCCGGGGTGCTCAAGCACGTGAGCGAGACCGGTGCCGAATGCTACACCGTCCGGGTGGGCTGCGCTCGCCTGGTGTCGGTGGAGTACATCCGCGAGGTTTGCGATATCGCCGACAAGCATTGCGACGGCTCGGTTCGCTGGACCACCCGGAACAACGTCGAGTTCATGGTTGACGCCGAGAGCAAAGTGCAACCACTGCTGGACGATCTGGCTTCCCGCGGCAACAAGTTCCCCGTGGGAGGCACCGGTGCTTGTGTATCCAACGTGGTGCACACCCAGGGCTGGATCCATTGCCACACCCCGGCCACCGACGCCTCCGGCGTGGTTAAAGCGGTGATGGACGAGTTGTTCGATCACTTCACCAACATGGACCTGCCGGCCAAGTGCAAGGTCGCTTTGGCCTGCTGCCTCAACATGTGCGGAGCCGTACATTGCTCCGACATTGCCATCTTGGGTATTCACCGCAAGCCGCCGATGGTCGACCATGACGCCATCACCGGCCTTTGCGAGATTCCGCTGGCCATTGCTTCCTGCCCCCTGGGTGCGGTAAAGCCGGCTACCGTTAAGGACTCCAGCGGTAAAGAGATCAAATCGGTTAAGGTTAACGCCGAGCGCTGCATGTTCTGTGGTAACTGCTACACCATGTGCCCGGCCATGCCGCTGGCCGATCCCGAAGGTTCCGGTATCGCCATCTTGGTTGGTGGCAAGGTGTCCAACACCCGTAGTGGCCCCACCTTCTCCAAACTGGTTATCCCCTTCCTGCCCAACACTCCGCCTCGCTGGCCGGAGACCGTGGCGGCGGTTAAGAAGATCCTGGAAGCCTGGGCCGCCAACGCTCGCAAGTACGAGCGGGTTGGCGAGTGGGCTGAGCGGATCGGCTGGGAGAAGTTCTTTGAAATCACCGAGATTCCTTTCACCGACAAGTCCATTGATGACTATCGGCTGGCTTACGACACCTGGCGGACCACCACCCAGTTCAAGTTCACCAGCCACATTAAATAATTCCGGGACCCAAGGAGAACGGACATGGCACTGAGTATTGAAGAACTCAAAGAAAAAATCATGGAAAAGGCCTTGAAAGGTCCCAAGACTCAGTTGTACGTCAAGGACTTCTATGCCTGTGATCCCGAGGCCAAGCCGCGGGCGGTGAAGAATGCCGCCAACGACCTGGTCAAGGAAGGCAGGATGGTCTTCTGGTCTTCCGGCAGCACCACCATGTACGCCGCCAAAGAGCGCGCACAGAAGGAACAGGATTAATAACAACCGGGGCGGCGTAACGCCCCGGTTCTGATCCTGAAGTATGATACCGGGTCAGCTCTTTTAAGAGCTGACCCGGTTTTGCGTTTGTATGCCTCCGTTTATCTTCCCCTCTTTTTTCATGGAGAAAAAGTTTGATCAGTAAGCTAGCCAAAGAAACCGCCCGCCGCAGAACTTTCGGGATTATCAGTCATCCTGATGCCGGCAAAACCACCTTAACGGAAAAACTCCTGCTGTTTGGCGGGGCCATTCAGTTGGCCGGTTCGGTTAAGGCCCGCAAGGCCGCCACCCACGCCTTGAGCGACTGGATGAGCATTGAACAGGAGCGCGGTATTTCCGTTACCTCTTCGGTGATGCAGTTCGATTACCGCGACTATACCGTTAATCTGCTTGATACCCCTGGCCACCAGGACTTTTCGGAAGATACCTACCGGGTGCTTACGGCGGTGGACAGCGCCCTGATGGTTATTGATCATGCTAAAGGGGTGGAGCCGCAGACCGAAAAGCTGATGGAGGTCTGCCGGATGCGCAACACGCCGGTGGTCACCTTTATCAACAAGCTTGACCGCGAGGGCATGGACCCCTTGGAGATCCTGGCCCAGATTGAAGACAAGTTGCAGATTGAATGTGTGCCGCTATCCTGGCCGGTGGGCATGGGCAAGCAGTTCAAGGGGGTATACGATCTTTACCGGGGGCAGTTGCATCTCTTTACCCCCGGCCGGGACACGCGAGCCGACGAGGGTGGGGTGACGATCCGGGATCTCGATGATCCCCGTTTAGATGAACTGCTGGGTTCGGCGGCGGACAAGTTGCGTGAGGATCTGGAACTGTTGGCCGGGGCCGCCAACCCCTATGATCACCAGGAGTTTCTCAAGGCCAGCCAAACGCCGGTTTTTTTCGGCAGCGCCATCAATAACTTCGGGGTCAAGGAACTACTGGATGCCTTTGTCGAATTGGCCCCGGCCCCCGGTTGTCGGCCGGCCGAACCGCGTCCGGTTTGTCCCGATGAGGAAAGCTTCTCCGGCTTTACCTTCAAAGTGCAGGCCAACATGAACCCTGCCCACCGCGACCGTATCGCCTTTTTTCGCATCTGCTCCGGCAGGTTTCAGCGCGGCATGAAAGTGAAGCATCAGCGCTTGGGCAAGGAGGTGGTGCTCAGCAACGCCACTATTTTCATGGCCCAGGACCGGGCCAACGTTGAAGAGGCCTATCCCGGCGACATCATCGGGATTCACAATCATGGCACCATCAAGATCGGCGACACCTTTACCGCCGGTAAAGATGAACTCCGTTTTACCGGTATTCCCAATTTCGCCCCCGAGCACTTCCGTCGGGTGCTGCTGAAAAATCCTCTCAAGGCCAAGCAGTTGTCCAAAGGCCTGGTCCAGCTTGCCGAGGAAGGGGCGGTGCAGGTTTTTCGCCCCCTGCAGGGGGGAGATTTTATCCTCGGCGCAGTGGGGGTGTTGCAATTTGAGGTCACGGTGGCCCGGCTAAAAGCCGAATACGGGGTGGAGGCGGATTATGAACCGGTGGCCTATGGCGCCGCCCGCTGGGTCAGTGCCGATGACCGTAAGCTGCTGGAGGAGTTCAAGGCCAAAAACTGGAACAACATGGCCCTGGATGCCGAGGAACACCTGACCTTTCTCAGCGAAAGCCCCTGGATGCTCTCCCGGACCATGGAGATGTTTCCCCGGGTAACCTTTCACAAAACCCGGGAACACTCCTGAACGCTTACCTGATCAGAGGTGGCCAAGCTGTAAGCCAACGCCACCGGAACAGCCCTGCCCAGCCCGGGCCGGGGGAGCGATCAGGGGCGGGGCCGGCTTCAGGCTCTCTTCCCGCCCTTCCTCCAGGGCGGCCTGCAGGCGCCGTAACACCGCATCCCGGCGTTGTTGGGCCAGCTCACGCAGTTCATCCCGGCCGACAGTGATGCTCCCGGGTTGCAGGGGCCGGCTCTCCGGTGGCGGTTGGCCAAGCTCTTCCTCGTTGCCCTCGCCGCTTAGCTGGCGGGCCAGGGCCGCCACCGCCTGCCGGCGTTGTTGTTGCACGGCCTGTTCCTTCTTGTCCAGCAGGGCCTGCCGGTCGCAGGTGAAATCGCTGACCCCCTGCAGATGCAGGGAAAGCAGAGGGCGTCGGTTAAGGGCTGCTGCGGTTTGATCAAGTTGGCGGCCACTTTCCCGGCTCAGGGTGCTGCTGCCGGGGGCAAAGGTGATCTGCTCGGTTAGCTGCAACTCCGGTAACTCCCGGGCCAGCAGGCTGAAAGGATCTTCGGCGGCCGCGGTTTGCCACTCGCTTAATTTGGCCGTCAGCGCATCCAGGTAGCGACTTTCCGGCCTTTCCCGGTCCAGGCTGGCGGCCAACTCAAAAGGAATCTGCCGTTGCCGGTTGGTTAGCAGGGCCTGGAGCAGGAGCAGGGGGGGACCATCCTCCGAGGTTGCCGCCAGTTTCAGGTTGCCGACCACCAACTGCTGGTTGATGATTATTTTGCCGTTATGGCCGACAAAATTGCTGCGGCCGTCCAACTCCCCCTGCTTGATGGTTCCCGCCAGCCGGGGCTCCAGGTAAGCTGCCAGGGCGGTCAGCGGCATCTGGCGCAGAGTCAGCTCGGCCCTGGCGACGCCACCGGTGTCGTGGCCCGGCAGCACCCCTTCCAGCTCCATGACGCTTGCTGTCGGTCCCCGGGCGGAAAGGGCAAAGGTCAGCTCGGCGCTTCGCTTTAGCTCCAGGTTGCCGTTGATCTCGTGTAACCCCAGGTTGAAAACCGGTTCCTGGCGCTGATCGCTGAACTCCAGGCGGCTGTTGTGCAACAAAAGCACCTCGGGAAACCAGCGCAACCCGGCAAAAAAACGGGGATGGGCGAAGTTGGTATAGCGGTTTTCTTCCCGCACCAGGTGGGCATAGCCCTGGTGGATGGCCATGGCGGACACCGGTCGGCCCCGGCGCAGCAGCGAGAGCAGGCTGGTATCCATGGTCAGGGTGCGGAAGGAGAGCAGCGGGTCCACCCGGTCGAAGGGGTCCGCCTTGCGGGGGCCGATGATGCCGTTGTGCAGAATCATGCGCCCGGCCAGCGGTCGCCATTCGGCCCGGGCTATGGTTACCGGCCGGTCCAGCTTTTTTTCTAGCGCCTGGGAGAGCAGCCTGGGAGCGGTCAGGGGGAAGAGCACCAGCGCCCCGGCCAGGTAAAAAAAGAGCAAAACGGCGGCCAGCAACCCGGGCCAGAAGAGGTGATTTGCAACTTGCCGCCGGCGGCTGGAGGAAGTTCTGCGCCGCCCCGGCGGCTTTATTTCCTGCCCGGCTGGCTGAGGTTTGCGCCATGATGGCGAATCGGCGGGAATCGTGGCACCGTCGGCCGGCGGCGGTGATTCGGCCAGATAGGCCTCCCCGGCGATGGGGATCTCGCCGATGGGGTCGGTTTCTTTTCGCTGCAATTGGTTGGCCATGGTGCGCAGGTCTGGCTGGATTTTTGTATGCCATATGGCGGGCGTGTCGCTGCCGGCTGGCGGTGCAACAATGGGCCGTGAAGGTGGCGGAGGGCCGGATGACATGCTATAATCAGCCGCCGGTTTGCTGCCAGCGGGGAACGTTCAGCAGCGCCAGCTATATTAACCATCTCCCTTCGTGGTGGCAACCGTGAAACAAATTTCGGCGGTGTTTAATTTTTTTCGCGGCCTTATGGCCCTTTTGGCGATTCCCCTGTTTACCGGACTGGTCAGCTTTGCGGCCCTGCCGCTGGCGATTTTTCTTGGCTACCGGGGCGAGCAGTTGCAGTTTCTGGCCCGCTGGTGGGGCCGAGCCATCTGCCGGGTCAGCGGGGTGAAGGTTGAGGTGGCGGGTCTGCAGCACCTGGATCCCGGCCGTACCTATATCTTTGCCGCCAACCATCAGAGCCAGTTTGATATCTTTGTGCTGCAGGGCTTTCTGGCTTTTGATTTTCGCTGGCTGGCGAAAAAAGAGCTGTTTCAAATTCCGCTGTTTGGCTGGGCCATGCGCCGGGCCGGATATATTCCGGTGGATCGCAGCCATGGCCGCCGGGCCATGGTCAGCCTCAACGAGGCGGCCAAAGAGATTGCCGCCGGCACTTCGGTGATTATTTTCCCGGAAGGCACGCGCAGCCCCGATGGCCGACTGCAGCCTTTCAAGGCCGGGGCCATGGTGCTGGCCATCAAGTCGGAAGTGGAGATCGTGCCGTTGGCCATCGTTGGTACCCACGAAATCCTGCCCAAGGGTAAGTTGCTGCCCAAGCCCGGGCGGGTGTTGATTCGCCTTGGGGAGCCGGTCAAGGCGGCCGACTATACGGTGAAAGATAAACAGGCACTGGCGGCGAAGCTGGAAAACCAGGTTCGCTCGCTTATGTGAAAATCAGTTCGCCGCGACTTGAGTCCAGGCTGGCCGTTGCCCCCAGGGGCAGGGTCAGGTTGCGCCGGCCGTGGCCGACCGGAAAGTTGCCCCATATCGGGAGCTGTTGGGCGGCGGTAAGCTCCAGCAGGAGTTGCCAGATATCCTCCTGCGGGCCGCAGTCCTGGAATTCCCCCAAGATCAGGCCGGCCAGCCCTGTCAGGCGACCGGCCAGGGCCAGTTGGGTGAGCAGGCGGTCGATGCGGTAGGGGGCTTCCCCCACGTCTTCCAGCAGTAGAATCGACCCGCGCAGGTCAGGCTCCCAGGGGGTGCCCAGCAGGTGATTGAGGCAGGCCAGGTTGCCTCCCAGCAGAGGGCCGCGGGCCTGGCCGGGGCGGATGATCTCAAGACCGGCCGGGCGAATGGGGCGGCAGTAGTCGCCGCCGATGACCTGAAAAAAATGGCGCACCGACTCCCGGTCGCTGGTCGCCAGGGTGCTGAGCATGGGGCCGTGCAGGGGGCAGGTGCCGGTTTTTTGCAGCAGGGCCGACTGCAGTACGGTCAGGTCGGAAAAACCGATGAGCAGCTTGCGGCGGGCGGCCAGCAGTTCCCAGTTTAGCAGCGGCAGCAGCCGCAAACAGCCGTAGCCGCCTCGCAGGGCCAGCAGGGCTTTGACTTCGGGGTCGCGCCACAGTTCGTGCAGTTCCTCGACCCGCTCCCGGTCTTCCCCGGCCAGGTAGCCCCGGCGGCGTTCCAGCAGCCCCCGCCGATGGCGGATGACAAAGCCGGCCTCGTTGAGCAGGCGCAGCCCGGCTTCGGCGGCGTCGCGGTCCTGCACCGGCCCGGCGGGGGCGAAAACGCCGATGGTGTCGCCGGGGCGCAGCGGCGGCGGCAGGTGTCGGGCGGTTGCCGGTTGGCGGTTGGCGGCAGGTTCAGTGGTTGCGGGCATGGATCAAGCGCAGTCCTTCCAGGGTTAGCAGGGGGTCAACTTCCTCGATCCCCTCGCTGTAAGGGGCAATCAGTGCCGCCATCCCGCCGGTGGCGATGACCTTGGGGTCGGCCGGAGCCATTTGCGCCCGGATGCGCCGGATCAGGCCATCGACCAGCCCGGCGTAACCGAACAGCACCCCCGAGCGGATGGCCTCCACCGTGCTGTTGCCGATGGCTGCCGCCGGGGGAGTGGCAATATCCACCCGGGGCAGCTTGGCGGTGCGTTGCCCCATGGCTTCCAGGGCAATGGCGATCCCGGGGGTGATGGTGCCGCCCAGATAGGCGCCGTCGGCGGAAACACAGTCCAGGGTAATGGCGGTGCCGAAGTCGATGATGATCAGCGCGCCTTGGTGCTGCTGGTAAGCGGCGGCGGCGTTGACCAGCCGGTCGGCCCCCACTTCGGCGGGGTTGGGGAGCTCAACCCGGATCAGGCAGTCCAGTTCGTGGCTGACCACCATTGGTGCCACTTTCAGGTCCTGGCCCAAAAAACGCTGGGCAAAACGGTTCCAGGTCGAGGTCACCGGCGGCACCACGCTGGCGATCACCATGTCGCTGATATGCCCGAAGGTGATTTTTTCCATGGTGAACAGGGTGTGCAGTCGGGCCGCCAGTTCATCGACAGTGACTGCCTGACTGGTGCCAAGGCGCCACTGGCTGCGCAGCCGGGTGCCGTCGAAAAGCCCGATAACGGTGTGGGAGTTGCCCACGTCGATGGCCAGAAGCATGGTCTTGTTCCTTGCCGGGCGAGAGTGGGTTGCACTCTCCGGGGCCCACGGGTTAGAATGAAAGGTTGCAGGCATTCGGGTGAATGCCGGGACTTTATCAGCCGGACTTTACCAGCCCGACTTTACCAGATAGACAGGCTCTTTGTCCAGCGGCGGCAGCGGTTGCCGGGGGAAAGAGGTTAAGCAAACAAGAAAAGCTCCAAGGAGAAGCAATAATGGAATATCTTGAGGTAGTAACCACCGTGGCCACCAAGGAAGACGCCGAGCGGATCGCCAGGACCTTGCTGGAAGAGCATTTGGCGGCCTGTGTTCAGATCGTCGGCCCCATTACCAGCATGTACCGTTGGCAGGGAGAAATCGAGCGGGCCGATGAGTACCAGTGCCAGATCAAGTGCCGGGCCGATCATTTCAAGCGTATCGAGGAGAGTATCGCCCGGATTCACCCCTATGAGGTGCCGGAAGTGGTGGCACATCCGCTGCCGGCTTGCAGCAGCGCCTACGAGAAGTGGCTGCAGACGGAACTGCGGGATTAAAAGCCGTGGCAGCGCAGGAAAACAATCAGCCCAAACGGCGTCGGCGCCGCAAGAGCAGTTTTGTCTGCCATTGCTGCCGCCAGACCTTGCCTTACTGCCTGAACTGCCCCTGTGGCTTCGAGATTTGCGAGGCCTGTTTTAAAGACAACCTGTGGGGGCTGAGCAACGGTCCCACCTGGATCTGCCCCGATTGCGGCCGGGTCCGGATGACCATGTAGCATGCGGGGGGTGGGATGATTAAAAAACGTTGCCCGGCAAGGCATAAGCCCAGGTTGTTTGCCCGCGGGTGGTTGCTTTGATGGCGCCCGGCGAGTTGCTTACCGGGCTGGCGCTCCCTCTGGTCAGGATTTTTTTCTTTATCTCCCTGGGGTTGATTCTGGCCAGCCTGATCGAGGAATTGGGCTGGAGCCGGATGATGTCGCGCCTGGCTCTGCCGTTTGTCCGTTTTGGCCGCTTTTCGGAGACCTCCGGGGCCAGCTTCGCCCTGGCCTTCATATCCGGAGTTTCGGCCAATACCACCCTGGCCGAGGCTTATCGCGACGGTAAAATAGGCCGCCGCGAGGTGTTGCTGGCCAATCTGCTCAATAGCCTGCCCCGTTTTTTCCTGCATCTGCCCACGGTTTTTTTTCTCATGGCGCCCTTCATCAAAGGGGCGGCCCTGCTGTACGTGGGGCTGACCTTTTGTGCCGCCCTGCTGCGAACCTTGCTGATTGCCGCAACCGGGCGGTGGCTGCTGCCGGCCCCGGCGGCCAGGCCTGTGGCCCCGACCGGGGGGGGCAAACCCTCCCTGCGGGAGGCTCTGCTCAAGGCCTGGAAACGCCTGCGCCGCCGGTTGCTGCGTATCATGCTGATCACCGCCCCGATTTACGCGCTTTTTTTTATGGCGGCAGCATGGGGTTATTTTGCCCTGTTCAGTGCCTGGGTGGAGGAAAATTTCAGCCTGCTGGCCTTTTTGCCGCCGGAGGGGATTGGGATCATCGTGCTGGTGGCGGCCACCGAGCTGACCGCCGGGCTGGCGGCGGCCGGCGCCCTGCTGGACGGCCACACCATGGCCAACCGGGAGGTGGTGCTGGCGCTGCTCACCGGAACCGTGCTGGCCGCCCCCATTCAGGCCTTGCGCCACCAGCTACCCTATTATGCCGGGATCTTCCCGCCCCGCCTGGCCGCCGAACTGATCGTGGTCAGCCAGCTTTTCCGGGCCGGCAGCGTGATTCTGGTGGGGACGGTGTATTTCTTCCTCAGCGCCTGAAAACGGCCGCCGGCTGGCACGGCAGGGCCACGTCAAAGCATTGGTTGTGGCACCGGGGTGGGGGCCGCGAAACCCGGTAGCGACTCATTCTCGGCGGGCATCCATGCCCGCCTCCGAGGCGCCCGCCGCCTCCTGCGCGTCCATGCGCCTGGCGGCGGGCGAACCCGTCGCTACCGGGTTTCGCGGCCCCCGTCCAGCGCCACGCGACTTTGACGTTGCCCTGGTCGGCACAGCTCCGGCTCTTGTCAAAGGCGGCGGCAGCAGGTAGAGTAAATCTGTTGTGGACGCTTGGCCTTGCATGTAGTTACGCAGCCCCAATAACCAAATTACCGGGAGGCAGGTTATGAAAACATGTGCCCTGCAGGATTTTATGGAAGAGTTGAAACCCTGGCTGGACCAGGATCATATCCGCCGGGCCGAAGTGGATGCCCGGGGGCGTTTCACCCTCTATTTCAATGACGGCATGAAAAACGTATACGCCATTGATGATTGCGTCCAGGCCCAGCTTGCCGAAGTGGTGCAGGATCTGCGGCGGCGGGGCATTGAGGTGGAAGAAAGTTGATGCGGCGACAGAGAGCCGAAAGGTGAGGAATAATGAGCGAGCGAATTATTGATGTGCTGATCATCGGCAGCGGTCCTGCCGGCTTGCAGGCGGCGGTGCACGCGGTACGCAAAAAGGCCGAGGTGGTGGTGTTGGGCAAGGTGGAGCGCAGTGCCATTTACCAGGCCCATGTGGAAAATTATTTATGCGTGCCGGGAGTTACCGATGGCAGTGAACTGATGGCCACCGCCCTGGAGCAGGCGCAGAAATTCGGGGCGGAAGTAATCGCCGAGGATGTTCTCAACATCGAGCAGGACGGCGAATTGTACAAGGTGAAAATTGAAAGCGGCCGGCAGTTCATGGCCCGGACCCTGATTTTCGCCACCGGCAATGCCAGGAAAAAACTCAAGGTGAAAGGGGAAAAGGAGCTGAGTGGTAAAGGGGTCAGCTACTGTGTCGACTGCGATGCCAATTTCTACCGTAACGCCAAGGTGGCGGTGGTGGGCAACGAGTCGGCGGCGGTGGACGGGGCGATTACCCTCACCCGTTACGCCTCGGAAGTCCATTTGGTGGCCCGTAAGCTGGAGGCCTCGCCGGAACTACGCGCTGAGCTAAGCCAAAGCCCTGTGCAGCTGCATGAAGGCCAGTGGGTCAAGGAGATCCAGGGCGAGCAGGCGGTTGCCGGCTTAGTGCTGGAAAACGACACCACCCTGGAAGTGGAGGGGGTGTTCATCGAGCTGGGGGCCAAGGGGGCCATGGACCTGGCCGCCACCATGGGGGTGGCCATGGACCCGGAAACCTTTTCCTTTATCGCCACCAACAAGAAGCAGGAAACCAATATGGCCGGCATTTACGCCGCCGGCGATATCGCCGGCCCCCCCTGGCAGATGGCCAAGGCGGTGGGCGAGGGCTGTGTGGCCGGTTGGGAGGCCGCTAATTTTGCCGCCAAGCAGAAACGTGCCGACGCTGCCTGAGCCGGGCAGTAATCGGGGCCCGGGCCAGTGATGGTAAACCAGCTTCCCGGTGCGCCGCCGGCCCCGAAAGATACCAGCTTGATGCACCAGGCATTAGAGGCTGCCCGGGCGGCGGCGGCGCGTGGTGAAGTGCCGGTGGGGGCCCTGCTGATTGATCGGCAGGGGGAAATCCTGGCGGTGGACGGCAACCGCACCATTGGCGATCATGATCCCAGCGGTCATGCCGAAATCGTTGTGCTGCGCCGGGCGGCCGCCCGGATCGGCAATCACCGGCTGACCGGGACCACCCTTTACGTCACCCTGGAGCCCTGCCTGATGTGTGTGGGCGTCATGATCCAGGCCCGTATCGAGCGCCTGGTCTTCGGGGCGAATGACCCCAAGGCCGGAGCGGTGGTTTCGTTGTACCGGTTGGCCGCCGACCCTCGCCTCAATCACCGCCTGCAGGTGACGGCAGGAGTGCTGGCCCGGGATGCAGGCCAACTGTTGCGGGATTTTTTCCGGGCCCGACGCTCTTGAAACGGCGTGGGCTATGACCAGGACAGCGCCACACGGCAAGTGCAAAACAAACCTTGTCGTCTTACCAAGCTTGCGGTAAATTAGCCCGCTCTGCCAGATTCTTTGGCCGGCTTGCCCTGCGCAGCCCGGACTGAACCAGGCAGGACCAGCATAGCAGGAGAGGTGCCGGAGTGGTCGAACGGGACGGATTCGAAATCCGTTGTACCTCCTGGGTACCGTGGGTTCGAATCCCACCCTCTCCGCCAGCCAAACCGAGGGCCTGCCATTGACCGCCTCCTTCACCGCCCTTCCGATCGAGCCGCAGCCGGATACCACGACCTGCGGGCCGACTTGCCTGCATGCGCTGTATCGTCATTACGGGCGCGAGATGGCGTTGGCGCAGATCATCGACGAGATCCAGCGCCTGGACCATGGTGGGACGCTGGACGTATTCCTGGCCAACCACGCGCTGGCGCGGGGCTTTTCGGCCATCGTTTACACCTACAACCTGAAAGTGTTCGACCCGACCTGGTTTGTTGGTCGCAAGACCGATCTGGCGGCCAAGCTGCGGGCCCAGGCTCGAGCCAAGCGCCGACCCAAGCTGCAGGTTGCCACCGACGGCTATCTTAGTTACCTGGCCGGCGGTGGTGAGATTCGCTATGCCGACCTCAACCGGGCCTTGCTGCGGCGCCTGCTGAGCAATGGTGAACCGGTACTGACCGGCCTGAGTGCGACCTACCTGTACCGGTCAGCGCGCGAGTGGGGCCCCGACGACATCGACGATGACGTGCGTGGCGAGCCGGTTGGGCATTTCGTGCTGCTGGCCGGTTATGATCGTGCTACCCGTGAGGTGTTGGTGGCCGATCCCATGCACGATAACCCCCAGGGCAGCCAGAACTACCGGGTGCACGTTGATCGGGTGATCGGCGCGATCCTGCTTGGTGCGCTGACCTACGACGCCAACTTGCTGGTGCTCAGGCCATGCGCCAACTGATCGTAGTAAGCCGGCCGGAGGACTGGCCGTTGAAGATTGCCGGGGTCGAGAAGGTGACCGCGCGCGACTACCTGACCGACCCGGTCTGGTCGGCGCTCAAGTCGGCCCGGGTCTACAACCTGTGCCGCTCTTACCGCTACCAGGCCAACGGCTACTACGTTTCTTTGCTGGCGGCCGCGCGCGGCCACAAGCCGTTGCCGGCGATCAACACGATCCAGGACCTGAAGTCGCAGAACGTGATCCGGGTCTCCTCGGCCGAGCTTGGTCGGTTGATCGAAACCAACTTCAAGCCGCTCCACTCCGATCATTTCACCCTGAGTATCTATTTCGGACGCAACCTGGCGCGGCGCTACGAGCGGTTATCGCGGGCGCTGTTCAATCTGTTCCCGGCCCCCCTGCTGCGGGCTGAGTTTCAGCGCCTGGAGGACGGTTGGGTGTTGCGGCGCCTGGGCACACCGGCCTTCAGCGAGATTCCCGAGAGTCACATGGATTTCCTGCGCGAGTCGGCCGAGTTGTATTTCTCCGGCAAGCGGCCGCGGCGCACGGCGCGCAAGGCCAGCCGTTTTGACCTGGCCATGCTGGTCAATCCGGACGAGTCCGATCCGCCGTCGGATGAGAAGGCGCTGAAGCGTTTCGAGCAGGCCGGCGAGGAGTTGGGTTTCAACATCGAGCGGATCGGCCCGGACGAGATCGGGCGCCTGTCCGAGTTCGATGCCCTGTTCATCCGCGAAACGACCGCAGTCAATCACCATACTTTCCGCTTTGCCCGCCGCGCCACGGCCGAGGGGCTGGTCGTGATCGACGACCCGGATTCCATCCTCAAATGCACCAACAAGGTCTACCTGGCCGAGATGCTGCAGCGCAACCAGATTGCCGGGCCGCGCACCCTGCTGGTTCATCGCGACAACGCCGAGCGGATCGAGGCTGAACTGGGTTTGCCGGTGGTGCTCAAGCAGCCCGACAGCGCCTTTTCGATTGGCGTGGTCAAGGTCCACGATGCCGAGACCCTGCGCTTCAGGGTTAATGCCTTGCTCAAGAATTCGGACCTGATCGTGGCCCAGGAATACCTGCCGACCGCGTTCGACTGGCGGGTCGGGCTGATTGATGGTCGGCCGCTGTACGTCTGTCGTTACCACATGGCGCGTGGCCACTGGCAGATCATCCATCGTGAGGGCGGGAAGAAGCACGAGGGCGATGCCGATACCCTGAGCGTCGGCGAGGCGCCGCCGGCGGTGATCCAGACTGCGGTGCGCGCAGCCGGCCTGATCGGCAAAGGTCTGTACGGGGTTGATTTGAAGGAAGTCGACGGCAAGATCATGGTGATCGAAGTCAACGACAACCCCTCAATCGACGCCGGGGTCGAAGACGCCGTACTCAAGGGGGCGCTGTACCGCGAAATCATGGGCGTGATCTTGCAGCGGGTCATGGCGCACAAGCTTGGCCAGAGGTGAGGCGGGTGATTGGCTGGCAGGCGGGCAAAGCTTCTCGCAGAGGAACAGAGGCGCCAAGGAGGCAAAGGTGGGAAAGTTTAAATGATGAAGCTTTAGCGAGTTGAAAACTGATGCCGACTCTTGAACCCGTGACACCATTGCTGAAGCTGCGTGCCTTTGCCGGCTACGGCATCGAGCTGGAGTACATGATCGTCGATCACCGGACGCTGGCCGTCCGGCCGCTGGCCGATCGGCTGCTGATCGGGCCGGACGGTGCGGTGGTCAACGAGGTTGATCACGGTGAGCTAGCCTGGTCAAACGAGCTGGTTCAGCATGTGCTCGAGCTCAAGACCAACGGGCCGGCCGAGTCGCTGGTCGGCCTGGGCGCGCGCTTTCATCGCGACCTGGTTGAGATCAACGGCAAGCTGGCAGCCCTGGGCGCCGGCCTGCTGCCGACCGCCATGCATCCGCTGTTTGATCCGGCCCGCGAGACCCATCTTTGGCCTTATGGCCAGAACGAGATCTACGAGGCCTATGATCGGATCTTCGGCTGTCGCGGCCACGGTTGGTCGAATCTGCAGAGCATGCATATCAACCTGCCGTTCTACGATGAAGAAGAGTTTCGCCGTCTGCACGCGGCGATCCGTATCGTGCTGCCGCTGATTCCGGCGCTGGCTGCCGCCTCGCCGCTGGAGCAGGGCCGTCGTTCGGCTTGGCTGGACAATCGGCTCAGGTATTACCGCGACAATCAGAAGGCAATTCCTGAAATTTCGGGCCTGGTCGTGCCCGAGCCGGTGACCGGGATTGAGGACTATCACCGGCAAATTCTCGAGCCGATGTACGCGGCGATCCGGCCGCATGACCCGAACGAGGTTCTGAGTGATGAATGGCTCAACTCGCGCGGGGCAATTGCCCGCTTCGAGCGGCAGACCATCGAGATTCGGGTGATCGACCTGCAGGAGTGCCCGGCCGCCGACCTGGCGATTGCCGAGGCGGTGGTCGAGCTGGTCCGCGCCCTGTACAAGGAGCGCCTGGCCGGCTTCGCGGCCCAGCAGGCGCTGTCTACCGAGGCCCTGGCCGAGCAGATGTGGCGCTGCGGCGAGCAGGGCAGCCAGGCGGAGATTGGGTCTGAAGCATTGCTGGCGTTGTTTGGTTGCGATCGGCCCCTGACGGCGGCTGAACTCTGGCGCAAGCTGCTCGAGGACGGTTTGGCCGTCAGCCCGACTGCGGCCGGAATGCTCGAACGAATAATTGTCCGCGGCAGCCTGGCCGAGGCGATCGTGCGGCGGTTGGGTTCTGTGCCGAGCGAGGAGGAAATTCGCCTCTGTTACCGGGAGTTAGGCTTATGTCTGGCCGAAAACCGCCTGTTTCTGTCCTGATCACGACCGAGCATGCCAGTGCCGCCGTGCCAGAGCGCTGGCGCCCCTTGTTTGCCGGCCACGAGGCGATCCTGCAGACTCACCGGGCCTGGGACCCTGGCTCCCGCGAACTGGGCCGGGCCCTGGCCGAGGTCCTGGATGCGCCGTTGCTCGAAGGGCAGGTGACCCGGCTGCTGGTCGATCTCAACCGTTCCGCCGGCCACCCCCGGTTGTTCAGCGAATTCAGCCGGGCTTTACCGGCATCCCAGCGCCATGTGCTGATGGCCGAATATTGGCAGCCACACTGGCAGGCCTACGCCGAAACGGTGACGCGTCTGCCGGGACCGGTGCTGCATCTGGCCTGTCACAGCTTCACGCCGGTGCTGGACGGGGTGGTACGAACGGCCGACATCGGCCTGCTTTACGATCCGGCCCGGCCCGGCGAACGTCGCTGGTGCCAGGGTCTGCGCTCGGCCATCGCCGAACGATTGCCGGGTTTAAGGGTGCGCATGAATTACCCGTACCGTGGCGTATCCAACGGGCTCGGCCAGCAGCATCGTCGCCGGTTCCGTGCTGCGCAACTGATCACCATGGAGCTTGAGGTCAATACCGCGCTGGTCGATGGCCCGGGCTGGGACCGGATCATGACCGGGTTGGTTGCGGCGGTAAGCCGGGCAGCAGGCAGTCGGTGCTGATGCCATTGACCGCCCTTGGCAGGCTGGCCAGGCGCTCGGGATCGTTGACGGGTAAGCCCCGGAATACTTGAAACACTTACCGCAAAGCCGGGTTTAGGCAAAATCCACTTCCAGGGTGCGCCGCAGATAACCGGGCAGCAGGTGAAAGGCCTCCAGCGGTGAGATGGGGGGGCGCCGCCGGTCGACTTTGATTACCTGTTCGCCTTCGGCGGTTTGATTCTGGTCCGGGATGATCACTTCCGCCCGGCGGGACAGGGGGATGCCGCCGGTGTCGGTTACCGGCAGCAGGGTGGGGCCGTTGCTGTCCAGCACATAAGCCAGTTGCCCGTTGGTCAGGGTGACTACGCTGCCCGCGGGGTAAATCCCCACCGATTTAACAAAGGAATGCAAAACATACTGCAGCAAGGGGTTTTTGCCGGCGTAATGGTGAAAGATGTCGGTCACCACCCCCACCGGGTTCATGGCCTCCTTGTAACAGCGCTTGGAGGTCATGGCGTCGTAGATATCCGCCAGCTTGCAGACCTTGACATAGGTCGGCACCTGCCGGTAGTCATGCTCCGGGTAGCAGTCGGGCTCGTGGCGGAAAAGGCCGGCGTGGTGGTAACGGCAGACATTGACGATATGGGGGTCGGTGATTTTGTTTTTCTCCAGAATCAGCGAGGCTTTGTCGGTGACGTGTGACCTTACCTCGGCAAACTCGGCGGGGGTCAGCTTGCCGGTTTTGTTGAGGGTTCGCGGCGCCACCATTACCTTGCCCAGGTCGTGCATGAAGTAGCCGATGGCGATGTTGCGCAACTCCGAATCGGTGTAGTAAACAAAAGATTGCTCGTCATCGGGCCTGACCAGCGGAATTTCGCCGGCATGCAGATTGAGAAAGGTGTTAATGGCGGTGCCGAAGGTATTGCTGAATCTCTGCATCACCACCGTGCCGATGGTGCAGACGTTGATGGAGTGATTATAGAGGTAATCGTCGTAGGAAAAAATTTCGCGGGTCAGGTAGGCGAAGGTGTTGTCGCTGTTGCTGACAAAGTCCACCAACTCGTTGACGGTGGCGGCGACCGGTTCCGGGTCGAACTCGCCGCCGCTGGCCCGAATGGATTCCAGTACCTCTTTGATGCAGCTTTTGGCCTTCTCGTACTTGTAGGCGGCCTCCTTTTTCATGGTCATGATTTCGTTGATCCGCCGATCAACGTCGGAAGCAGCGGCGGCCAGGTTTGGTTTTTCGGCCCCGGCGGCATCGGCTGCCATTGACGGCAACGCAATCTTGCGGCCTTTCCGATCCCAGAGGCCGCCGGTCTGCTGTTCGGAAACCGGCACCATCGCCGCCCCCAGCTTTCTGGCCTTGACCAGGATCTGCGGGTCTTCCACCAGTACGCTTTTCTCCAGCAACAGCAGCCCGTGCTTGTTGAACACATCCACCCCGGTCCGCACTTTACCGCCACTGCGTACCAGTTCGATCAGGCGATCGATGGGTAGATGCGGCGAGTTGGGGTCGGATGCTACCTGTTGCTGATCGGCATTCATGTACAATCCACCATTGGCTGATGTGGCCGGCAACCATCTTGGCCGCTGCGGGCTGTTCATCAAACAGGTCTGCTGGCTGATACCATTGTTTTGATGATACCTCGACTTAAGCATAAACAGCAATATTTTTTGTCTCTTTGGCCAAGGTCGGGATGGGGTATTCATGGAGCATGGTTCAGGCTGGGTGTAATGTCTTAAAGATTGTCAGGATGCAGAGCCCTGCCCGGCTGGTGGTCCAGGGCCTCTCGGATCAGGGCGCGAAACAGGCGCTGGTGTACGTTTTTCTGGGGCAGATATTCCGGGTGCCATTGCACCCCGATGCACCAGCTGTCGGCGGCTTCGATGGCCTGGATGATCCCGTTTTTCTCCCGGCCGGTGGCGTGCAGGTGTTGACCTAAAGAGGCCACGGCCTGGTTGTGGATGGCATTGACCAGGATTGAGTTGGCGGCAAAAATGGCCGCCAGTTGGGAGTTGCCGGCCAGATCAACCTTTTTTACCGGCAACAGGCCCCGTACCTGGGGAGTTTCGGTGTAGAAGCCGCTCAAGTCACGGTTTAAGGTGCCGCCGCGAACCACGTTGATCAGTTGCATGCCCCGACAAATACCCAGGATAGGTTTGCCGGCGGCCAGGGCCTGGTTGATCAGCTTTTTTTCCAATCGATCGCGTCGCTGGTCTAAAACGCCGCCGTGGGCTTGGAACATCAGGCGCAGCAGCCACAGGAAGGGGTAAAAAAAGTAACCAATTAAACGTTGGGCGAGGCGTTTTTCCGCAGCCTTAATTTCCCCCGGGGCGGGGCCTTCGTCTTCTGCGTACAGTTCCGGGTCGACATCGGCGCCGCCGCCGATGATCAGAGCGTCGAAATGGCGCCCCGCTTGTGGTTTGCCCGGTCGCACCCGGAAGGGGCGGCCGCCTGCCCGGCGCACCGCCCAGGCGGTGAACAGCCAGGCCGGCCAGCCGCCCCGATCCGGGCCGGTAACGGCCACCACCGGTCTCAAGCGCCGGGAGGGGAGGAGGTGCTGTTTAGAACCAGTCACGAATTTTTTCCGCCCAGTCATCGGCGAATTGTCCCAGGGCCTGGGCCGGACGTTGCAGGTATGCGGCGGCGGCGGATTGCAGCCGTTGCGAATCGGCCGCCAGATGTTCCACCTCCGCCCAGCCGTTGAAAGGTTGGGCCAGGCTCCAGGCGGGGTCGTCGATTTCGCAGTTGGGCAGCCGGTAGTGCAGTGCCGGCCGGGGTTTGATCAGCTCATGCTCCACCGGGGCAGTCCTGATCCGTTCCGGGTCAATTTCGGCAAACAGCGGCAGCATATCCAGGGGGCGGTTGCGGGTGAGGTTGTGTTCCAGGTAGTCGTCGATCAACTGCTCCATGGTTGGCTGGTAATCAGGCTGCAGGATATTGCGGCCGTAACTGCCGGGGAAAGGGCGGATGTAGGGCGAGATCTGGCGGGCTAAATCGATATTACCGGCTTTGACCAGGGCCTCGTAGAGCAGAATAAAGGCCTGCAAGATGGCGGTAAGCCAGTCGGCTGTCAGCCGGTGGGCCTCGATGTTGATCTGCAGCCCGAAGGCGTAAAGCAGGGAAGATTGGGTGCCGCGGGCCCCTTGCTGCTGCAAAGCGGCCCGGACCCGGTCCAGGCGGGGCAGGGCAGCCAGCGGCAGGGGCGGGGCCACGATCTCGTGGGGGACCAGGATGCCGGCCGCCTCTGCCAGCCAACGCTCCAGGGTTTCGCTGTCCTCGTCATCCAGCTCGATTCCCAGGTGGCGCAGGTGTTCCCGGTAGCGGCGGTCCTGCAGCACCCGGGCGTCGAGTTCAATTACGAAATCATCAAACTCCGGTACGCAAACCCGGCTGAGAAAGGGGTTGAGGTATTCCACCCGGCCGCCGAATTCGGCCTGTACCGCCTGCGCCATGGTGGCAAGGTCCACCCCTGCCATCTCTATTTCAACCCCCACCTGGCGGGGCTGCCCGTTGGGGCCGGTGGTCCAGGGCAGAGGGCGGAAGTTTGCGGGCATCAATTTCCTCCTGGGGCTGGCCGTGGGGCGTTGGGTCTGCTGTGAAGGTTTGCGGCTTAAGTTGGGAAGTCTCCCTGGTCCCGGAAACCCTCCCTGATTACCTGGAATTTACCATCGGTTTCATCAAGCTGGTAAATGTTGAAGTTGGTCCGCATATCAAGCCCCGGGTAGTGGACGGCAAAGTTGAGCGAGGCTGAACCTTCCGGGCCGCTGACAATACGGTGAAAGACGTAGCGGGGCCAGACCAGCATGGCCGGACCCGGGTAAATCTCGCTGCCGTCGGTTGCCAGTATTTTATCCGGCGTGACGGTGAAACTCAAGCGGCCATGCTTGGGGTGATAAATGTCCACCATTCGATGGCCGAACAGCACGATCAGGTTGTCGTCCTGGTGCGGGTGCATGTACCAGGGTCGGGCCACCTCGCCCACCGGTCCCGGCGAGACGGCGCCGCCCTGGTGCAGCACCCGGTCTATGGCATCGATGCGGGGCAGTACCTCCATGGGTACGTTGTCGAACAGCACCCCGGGTGTTTGCCGCAGTGGTTTTAAGGGGATGATGCGGTAGAATCCTGGTACTTCCTGGTAGCTTTCAGTCTTCATCGCCTTCTCCATGTTGAGTTGGCTGTTTTAGGCATGGCACCCCTTTGTGCCCCAAGATTCTGGTGCGGGGGCGAAGCCGGTGCCGGCGGTAGCCTGCAGCGGCCTGGGGCAGGCTGCCGGCTGGTTCGCCACTTGGCGCGGTTAGTCCAGCATACCGTTGTTGCGTAAATCTTGCTGCCAGGCCTCTATCGTCGACCATTGGGCCTGGCGGGATCTGCTTTCCGTCCAGGCCGCCAGTTCGGCGAATCTTTGCCGTACTTGTCGGCGGCGAAGGGCGGTGAGCTGGTGGTGATCCTGGCCGGCGGCAAAGAGTCCTGCCAGGCGGTTCAGGGCGGCTGCCAGTTGCTCCGGTGCGGCCAGCCGGCAGAGGCTGCCGGCGTGCAGACGCCGCAGGGTTACCGGCGGGTCGCCGGTATAGGCGAAGTGGTGGCGGGCCGCCAGCTTGAGAAAAAAGGCCCAATCCTCGCCCGGAAACTCCATTCCAAAGCCGCCGCAGTCGGTAAAAGCCCGGCGCTGCACGGCCACCGCCGAAGGAACCAGAAAACACCAGCGCAGCAGGGCCTCAAAACAGTCCCCGGTTTTTGCTTCGCCCGGCGCCGGAATGGCAAACTCGCCGCCGTCGACCAGGTTCAGATTGCGGGTGGGGCCGTAGGCCACCGCATAGCGGCCGGCCAGGGCGGCCAGCAACCGTTGGGCGTGATCCGGCAGCCAGAGATCATCGGAATCAAGGAACAGGATGATCTCCGTCGATGCTGCTGCCACCCCGGCGTTGCGGGCCGCGCCTGGCCCCCGGCCGTCGAGTTGCAGCAGGTGCAAGCCGGGATAAAGGGCGCGCAGGGTGGCGGCGGTATGGTCGCGGGAGCCGTCATCGACCACGATGATCTCCGCCGCCGGCAGGGTCTGGGCCAGTACCGAGGCCACCGCCTCCTGCACCATGTCACCCCGGTCCCGGGTGGGAATCACGCAACTGTAGCGCAGGTTCAGCGACATGCGGTGTGCTGCGATGACCTTTTTAGCCGCACTCGGAGTAGCCGCAGGCGTGGCAAACGCAGCAGCCTCCTTCATGCTCGATCACCCCGCCGCATTCCGGGCAGGCACCGAACAGGTGGTTGACCTCGTCCAATGATTGGTCCCGGTGGCCGTTGGTCTTTTCCAGGTGTTGGCGTATGGCCTGGGCGATGGCGTCGGCGCAGGATGTCACCTTGTTTTCCCCGAACCCGGCCGGCTTGTGGCAACTGATGCCGATCAACTGCTTGATCATCGGTTCCGGCGGCATGCCGCTGCGCCAGGCCAGTGAGACCAGCCGGCCGATGGCCTCGCACTGGCTGGCGGCGCAGCCCCCGGCCTTGCCCACAGTGTTGAACAATTCGAACAGGTGCTTATCTTCATCCTGGTTGATCGTTACGTACATGGGGCCGCAACCGGTGCTCATCTGGTAGGTGCAGCCGGTGAGCATGGCCGGCCGGTCGCGCTTGAAGGGCTTCTGCGGCAGCACTGGGACGGCTGCAGCCGCCTTTTTGTCGGTCTTGCCGATGTTGAGCACCTGGTTTTCCCGGCAGCCGTCGCGGTAAATGGTCATTCCCTTGCAGTTCAGTTCATAGGCCAGCAGGTAAGCCTGGCGCACCTCTTCCTCGGTGGCCTGGTGGGGGAAGTTGATGGTCTTGCTCACCGCGTTGTTGGTGTGGCGCTGGAAGGAGGCCTGGATGGCGATATGGTTTTCCGGGGTGATGTCGTGGGCGGTTTCAAAGATCCGCCGGTATTTGGCGGGGATTTCCTCCAGGCCCGCCAGGGTGCCGTTGTGGGCGATCTGCTTGACCAGTTCGTGGGAGTAAAAGCCCTCTTCCTTGGCGATCTTTTCAAAACGGGGGTTGACCTCGAACAACTCGTCGTTGTCCATCACCCGCCGCAGGAAGGCCACCGCGAACAGCGGCTCCACCCCGCTGGAACAGCCGGCCAGGATGCTGATGGTGCCGGTGGGGGCGATGGTGGTGCGGGTTGCGTTGCGCACCGGGGTTTTGGGGTCCTGGCGGCCATAGATGCTGTCCGGGAAGTTGGGAAAGGCACCCCGGCTTTTGCCCAAAGCGATGCTGGCCTTCAGGGCCCGTTCATCGATGAAACGCATCAGCGCTTCCGCCAGCTCCACCGCCTCCTGGGAGGAGTAGGGGATTTCCAACTGCACCAGCAGATCGGCAAAGCCCATCACCCCCAGGCCGATCTTGCGGTTCTGCTTGGTAACCTGTTCGATTTCCGGCAGCGGGTAATTGTTGATATCCACCACGTTGTCCAGGAAGTGCACGGCGGTGTCCACGCAGTAACCCAGACGCTCGTAGTCAAGCTTGCCGTCCTTGACCATGTTGGCCAGGTTGATGGAGCCCAGGTTGCACGACTCGTAAGGCAGCAGCGGTTGTTCGCCGCAGGGGTTGGTGGACTCGATCTCACCGGCCTCGGGGGTGGGGTTTTCGGCGTTGATCCGGTCGATGAAGACCACTCCCGGTTCACCCGACAGCCAGGCCTGTTTAACGATCTGGCGAAAGAGTTTGGCGGCGTTCTGGTAGCGGACGATCTCGCCGTTACGGGGGTTGATCAGGGCGTAATCGCCGTTTTCCGCCAGGGCCCGCATGAACTCGTCGGTGATGGCCACCGACAGGTTGAAGTTGTGCAGCACGTCCAGGTCCGACTTGACCTTGATAAAATCCATGATGTCGGGATGATCCACCCGCAGGATGGCCATGTTGGCCCCCCGCCGGGTGCCGCCCTGCTTGATGGTCTCGGTGGCGCAGTCAAACACCGACATGAAGGACAAGGGGCCGCTGGAGATGCCCTTGGTGGAGTGCACCACGTCGTTTTTGGGGCGGATGCGGGAGAAGGAAAAACCGGTGCCGCCGCCGCTCTGGTGGATCAGGGCGGTCTGCTTCACCGCTTCGAAGATGCTGGGCATGGAGTCTTCGATGGGCAGTACGAAGCAGGCCGACAACTGGCCCAGCTTGCGCCCGGCGTTCATCAGGGTGGGGGAGTTGGGCATGAAGTCGAGCTCGGCCATCAGCCGGTAAAACTCCATGGCCAGGGCCTCGGTGTCGGCCGTGGCATCGTAAAGCCGTTCGCTGTTGGCGATGGTGCTGGCCACCCGCCAGAGCATGCGTTGGGGAGATTCCAGCACCTTGCCCTGCTCGTCCTTTTTCAGGTAGCGGCGCTTGAGTACCGTCATGGCGTTGGCGGAAAACTTTGGCTTGATGAGGCCGGCGGGCATTTTGGCGGTTTTGATCGAGGCTTTTTCGAGCATGGAAGCTCCTCCTGGCGGTCAGGTTGCGTTAGGTTGCTGTTTTGGTATACTAAATTGGTCTGGCCACAAAATATGGGGTGGCGAGTGTTGTGGAAGCACTAGATATGGCAAAAGTGATGGCAAAAGTAAAGATCAAAAAAGCCCATAGAAAGTTTTTTTTGGCCGCCCTTTTTTTATTCCTGGCCGCTTCGTTGTTTTTGCTGGTTGCGGAGCAAAGAGGCGGTGTTTTTCGGGTGGAGGTGCCGGAATCCTCCCCCCTCTACCTGGAGGCGGAACATCCGGTTTTTGTCTATGGTACACTGCGTTTTGCCCTGGTCAGGCAACTGGTGTTCGGGGGCGGCGGGGAGCCGCAGCCGGCGGTGCTGCCGGGGTATCGCCGCCAGGGCCTGGATCTGCTGGATGAGGCAGAGAGCCAGGTAACGGGCCTGCTGCTGCAGGTCGGAGCTGTCGAACTGGCGGCCATGGATCGCTACGAAAGGGTCGGGGTGCGTTACCAGCGGCTGCCGGTCATCTTGGCCGACGGCACCGAAGCCTGGGTCTATCGTCGCTTGTAACCTCCAACCAGAGTTGGCAATTCTGCCTCGGCCGGTTGACCGCCCCCATTAGTAAGGTTTACGAATAACCTTGTCATAGTGGGCGTTTTTTGCTATTGCCTAGCGGGTATGTCTTTGTGCATCGAAAATCAGTGGAGTAAAGATTCAGGTAAAAGGAAGGAAACAAAGCATGGCCAATCAAACCATTGATCAGGTGGCACGTCTTTTTTGTCAGGCCACCAAGAAAACGCTGGACAAAAGCACCGGTAAAAGCCTGAAATACGCCAACACCCTGCAGGATATCCCCAAGGTCAGCCTCAAGCCGGCGGTGGGCTGTTTTGTGCAGTTCAACGGCGATTACAACGGTCTGGTGATCATGAATTTCTCCGCCGGGGCGGCCATGGAGCTGTACCGCAGTTATATGCTGACCATGGGGATGCCGGAGAGCGAGCTGGCCAATGACTACACCTCGGCGGAGGTGGTGGACACCATCGGCGAGATGACCAATCAGATCATGGGCCGGGCCCTGCGCATGGTGGAAAGCAACTACGAGTTGTCTTCCAACATGGGCCAGCCGAAGGCCATTGCCTTGAACAGCGCCATCACCCTGACCCCGGAATCGGAGTACCAGGTCAGCCGGCGCCTCTCTTTCAGCCTGGAAACCCATCGCTTTTACATGGAGCTTTCCCTGGAGCGCACCGAATTCATTGCCATGAAATAAGATGGCCTCGCAGAAAACCGTCAAACCAGTTGGTAGCTAACGCGAAAACAACTAGTTGCCAAGAGTATCCGGTCGGCGGCGCGGGTTTTTGCGACGCCGACAAATAATTTTTTTCATCATTTGAGGAAGTAGAGCCATGAGCACTTCGTGCCAGTCGAAAAAATGCAACGCCCAGCAACAGAGCACCTGCCAGTCCAAGGCGGCGACGGGCGCCCGGCAGAACCTGGATATTGACCTGGCTTTGGGTAAGATACGCCACAAAATCCTGGTTATGAGCGGCAAGGGCGGAGTTGGTAAAAGCACCGTGGCGGTAAACCTGGCCGTGGGCCTGGCCCGGGCCGGTTTCAAGGTCGGCCTGATGGATGTCGATTTGCACGGCCCCGATGTCTGCCGCATGCTGAACCTGCAAGAACCCTTTGCCGGCACCCTGGAGGACGGCAAAATGCCCCCCTGGCGCACCAGCGACAACCTGCTGGTGATGTCGCTGGAGAACATGCTGGAGGATCGGGATGACCCCATTATTTGGCGCGGGCCCCTGAAAAACCAGGCCATCCGCCGCTTTATCGCCGATGTGGCCTGGGGTGAACTGGATTACCTGGTCATCGACGCCCCACCGGGTACCGGCGACGAGCCCATGACCGTGGCCCAGATGATCAAGGACGCCCGGGCCCTGGTTGTAACCACCCCCCAGCGGGTGGCCTTGGCCGATGTCCGCAAATCCCTCAACTTCTGCAAGCACGTCAAGTTGGACGTGCTGGGGCTGGTGGAGAACATGAGCGGTTACGTCTGCCCCCACTGCAGCAAAACCGCCGAACTGTTCAAGACCGGTGGCGGTGAAGAACTGGCCAGGTCCAGCGGCCTGCCCTTTTTGGGCCGCATTCCCCTGGACCCCCGGGTGATGGCCGCCGGCGACGACGGCACCCCGTTTGTGGCCATGGCGGTGGAAAGCCCGGCCATTACCGCTTTGCAGGAGATGGTAACGGCAGTGGCCAAGGCGCTGCCGGTACGCCGGCAAGCCGTCGCCCCGCCGCCTTTGGCCATGGCAACCCCGGCCACCGGTTGCGGTTGCCAGGGGGTATGCGACCCCAACCGCTGCGACTGCTGACAGCCCGTGGTAAAAGATGGCTTTGCAAAATTGTCGGCGTCGCAAAAAGCAGCGCCGCCGACTGGGCACGCTTTGTAACTAATTGTTTTTGCGTTACCGACCAACTGGTTTGGCGGGTTTTTGCGATGCCATCAAAATTAACCCCAAAACAGGTGCAAGTATGCAAATCACTCAGCTAACCGTAGGCAGCATGGGCGTCTGCTGTTATCTCCTGGCTTGTGAAGACTCAAGCCAGGCCATGGCCATCGACCCCGGCGGCGACGAGGCGCTTATTCTGGACCACTGCCGCCGGAACAACCTGCAACTTAAAATGCTGGTCTGCACCCATGGCCACCCCGACCACGTGGCGGCCAACGCCGCTTTAAAAGAGGCCACCGGGGCTGAAATCGTCATGCACCGGGAAGATGCCGCTTTTTTTGGCAAACCGGAAGTCGGCCAGTATTTTTCCATGCTGGGGCTGCCTCCCTCGCCACCTCCCGACCGTTTGGTGCAGGATCGCGACACCATTGAGCTGGGCAGCATCAAGCTGGAGGTTATTCACACCCCCGGCCACACCCCCGGCGGCATCTGCCTCTATTCGCCGCCCCACCTGTTCAGTGGCGATACCCTTTTTGTCGGCGCCGTGGGCCGCACCGATTTTCCCGGCGGCGACACCGCCACCCTGGTCGATTCCATCCGCCAACGCCTGCTGGTTCTGCCCCCGGAAACGGTGGTCTGGCCCGGCCATGGCTACGGCGGTTCACAGTCCACCATCGCCGCCGAGGCGGCGGAAAACCCCTTTCTGCAAGAAAAGTGGTATTGATTGAAGGGTACAGGCGTTCATGCGTGAAATAGTCCTCGGCACCGCCGGCCATGTCGACCACGGCAAGACCAGCCTGGTCAAAGCCCTGACCGGCACCGATACCGATCGTTTGAAGGAGGAAAAGGCCCGGGGGATCACCATTGAGCTGGGCTTTGCCTTTCTCGATCTGCCCTGCGGCCATCGCCTCGGCATTGTCGATGTGCCGGGCCATGAGCGTTTCGTGCGCAACATGGTGGCCGGGGCCGCCGGGATAGACCTGGTGGCCCTGGTGGTGGCCGCCGACGAAGGGATCATGCCCCAGACCCGGGAGCATTTTGAAATCTGCCGCCTGTTGGGGGTGGAGCGCGGCATGATCGTGATCACCAAAAAGGACATGGTGGAGGCGGAGTGGCTGGAGTTGGTCCAGGAAGAGGTGCGCGATTTCGTGCAGGGCAGTTTTCTGGCCGAGGCCCCCATGCTGGCCGTCTCGTCGATTAGTGGTGAGGGGATCGCGGCGGTCCGTGAAACCCTGGACCAGCTGGTGGCCGCCTCCGACTTCAGCGAGGCTCACGGTCCTTTCCGGTTGCCGGTGGACCGGGTCTTTACCATGAAGGGCTTCGGGGCGGTGGTTACCGGCACCTCCCAGGCCGGTCGGATCGCCTTGGGCGACGACGTGCTCTTCTACCCCCGCCGGGTGCCCGGCAAGATTCGCGGCATCCAGGTGCACGGCCGGGAGCAGAACGAGGTGGAGGCCGGCTACCGCACCGCCATCAACGTGCAGGGGGTCGACAAGGAAGAGATTCGGCGCGGCGACGTGCTGGCCACCCCCGGCTGCCTGGAGCCGGCCTTTGTCTTCGATGCCGAGTTTCTCTACCTTTCCAACAACGAAAAAAAGCTCAAGCACCGCCGCCGGGTGCGGGTTCACCTGGGCACCGCCGAGGTCATGGGCCGGGTATCGCTGTTGGAAGACGAGGACCTGGCACCGGGGGGCGAGGCGGCGGTGCAGTTGCTGCTGGAAGAACCGGTCAGTGTCTGGCCCGGCGACCATTACGTGGTGCGCAGCTATTCGCCGGTTTATACCATCGGCGGCGGGGTGATCCGCAACTGCGCCGCCGCCAAGCGGCGCCGTTTCAAGGAGGCCAACCGGGAAATTTTTGAACTCTACCGCAGCGGCAGCCAGGAAGAACTGGCCCTGTTTCACCTGCGGGAAAGCGGCTCCACCGGCCTGACCCTGCAGGAGTTGTCGGTACGGCTGGGGGTGTTCGGCAAGAAGACCCAGAAGCTGCTGGAGAAAAACATCTCCGCCCGCAAGATCATCATCATCGAGCCGGATAAGCAGCGGATGATCGCCGGCGAAACCCTGACTGCCTTGGGCGCCAAGGCGGAAAAGCTGCTGACCGACTTCCACCGCGAAAACCCGCTGAAAAGCGGCCTGCCCAGCGAAGAGCTGCGCCGCCGCCTGGCCCGCGATCTCTCCCCCCGGCTGTTTCAGATTCTGCTCACCGAGCTGCTGAAACAAAAGCGGGTGGTCCAGGAGGAGTCGCTGATCCGCCTGGCCTCCCACCAGGTCTCTTTAGCCGGCGACGCCGAAACCCTGCGCCGGGAACTGGGGCAGTTTTATCATCGGGCGGGGCTAAGCGCCCCCACCATTAAGGAGACCCTGGAAGCCCACGGCAAGTACCCCGCCGAACTGGTGCGGGAGTTGCTGGCGGTAATGGTGCGGGAAGAGGAGCTGGTCAAGGTCAGCGAAGATCTCTACTACGACGCCCGGGCCCTGGCGCAGCTCAAGGAAAAACTGGTCGCCTTTCTGCAAGCGGAGGGCGAAATCGATGCCCCCCGCTTCAAAAACCTCACCGGTCTCACCCGCAAGTTTTCCATTCCCCTGTTGGAATATTTCGACCGCACCAAGGTTACCCTGCGCATCGGCGACACCCGCAAACTGCGGAGCGGGTAACGGGAAACAACAGCACAAGCAGGTCGACCGCTAGCCGCCGGCATCGAGGCAATAGGGTTATTTGAATTGGCTCGGGAGATTGCCGGGGAGCCGCTTGACAGTAAGTTACACAAAGTGTAACCTGTTGTACCATGATGCCGACACCACACCCCCAACCCGGCCGCCGCTTGGCCGCTGTGCTTGAGGAATTGGCCAGCCCCGAGCACTATCTCTTTACCTCGGCCGATCTGCGCGGAGCCCTGCCGGAAATCAGTGCCGGGGCCTTCAAAACCCTGCTGAGCCGGGCCGAAAAGCGCGGCCTGCTGCGGCGGATCTGTCGCGGCCTCTACCTTTACCCCCGGGTTGATTATCCCCGCGATCTGCTGCTGTTCCACGCCGCCGCCCGGCTGCGGGCCGATGCCTTCAACTATATCAGCCTGGAGACCGCCCTTAGCGATGCCGGGGTGATCTCGCAGATTCCGCTCAACTGGATCACCCTGATGAGTTCCGGCCGGCGCAACATCGTGCGCTGCGGCCATTTCGGCACCATCGAGTTCGTCCATACCAGCCGGCAGCCGGCCACTCTGGCCAATGAACTGACCTATGACCCCCGCTGCCGGCTCTGGCGGGCCTCGGTGGCCCTGGCCCTGCGGGACATGCGCGCCACCCGGCGCAATCTCGACCTGATCGACGAGGAGCTTACCCGTGAATCTGCTTGAACAACTGGCGGGGGAAGCCCTCCGCCACCGTCCGGAACTCTCTTTGCTGCGGCCGGCGGTGGAAAAGGAACTGCTGCACCACGATATCCTGCGCCTGCTTAATGAAGCCGGTCTGCTCTCCGGCCTGACCTTTATCGGCGGCACCTGCCTGCGGGCCTGCTACGGTGCCGAACGCCTCAGCGAAGACCTCGACTTCAGCGGCGGCCACGACTTCCGCCGGGAAAGCATGGCCGGCCTGAAAGCAGCCCTGGAAAACGGCCTAGGTGCCAAGTACGGCCTTGAGGTGGAGGTAAAAGAGCCGGTGCGCGAGGCGGGCAACACCGATACCTGGAAGATCCGCATCATCACTCGCCCGGCCCGCCGGAACCTGCCGGCCCAGCGGATCAATATCGATATCTGCGCGGTGCCGAGCCACGACCGCCGACCGCTGATGCTGCGCAACCATTACGGGGTGGAAATGGGCACCTCCGGCCTGATCCTCCAGGCCGAAAGTCGCGAGGAAATTCTGGTGGACAAACTGCTGGCCCTGGCCCTGCGCCCCAACCGGGTCAAGAACCGCGACCTGTGGGATATCGTGTGGCTCAAGCGCCACAATATCAACTTGTCCGCCGCCCTGCTCGCCCGCAAGATCGCCGACCGCCGTCTGGCCCCAGAAGATTTTCTTAACTACCTGGAGCAGCGGCAGCAACTGCTGGCCGGCGGCCCCGATCCCCGCCGGGACTTTATCCACGAAATGACCCGCTTCCTGGCGGCCGCCACCGTCGAGCAAACCGTGGCCAGGGAAGATTTCTGGTCCTATCTGCTCGACTCCATCGCCGACGAATGCCGACAGGCACGCACCCTGCTGGAAAACTTACCCCAAGCCGATAATGGCGTCCCCCGCGACTCTTGACGTTGCGGAATCTGCCGCCGCCCTGGCCCTGCAAATTAGCGTACGATTTGGCGTACGCAAAGGAGGCGCCAATGAGCACAATTACTGCAAAGGAATCGATCTTTGAAGGCATGAAGACGCCGGTTGCAGAGTGCGATGAGGAATTGGACTGGTGAACTGGAAGCTGGTCTATACCAAGCAGGCCCCAAGAGATGCCGAAAAGCTTGCCGCTGCCGGCTTGAAACCGAAAGCGCAGCAATTACTTGACATCCTTGTCGACAATCCCTTCCAAAATCCGCCGCCATGCGAAAAGCTCGTCGGTGACCTGGCCGGTGCCTGTTCACGGCGCATCAACATCAAACATCGGCTGGTCTATCAAATTCTCGAAGGTCTGCGCACCGTGAAGGTGCTGCGGATGTTGACCCACTACGAATAACCTCAGCCAGCTTATCCTGGCGGAGCGAGGGGTTATGTCAGCGGTAACCTGAAAATGCATGAAAACGGGCCTACGGATTCAAGTCGTATGATATGCTGAAAATGGCGCTTTATCATTCGTTTGGCGATTTGCCTACGCCAAAATTTACCCACAGATTTTGCTGAGGAGCCCTTCTCTTTTTTCTGCGGTGATTATTTTTTGCTTGACACTTTGTTGTTAGGCGATTTCAGTGGCGCCTGTTGCCCTTTTGTGAGTTAGGCTTGTTGGGGGATGTCGGCGTGGTTCTCTTTTTCTGAAACAGTCAATGGCTCGTTTTAGTGTTCTTTTATCATCTCGGGGGGGGGATAATGATGAAATCAAGACAACGCGCTTTCAAGTGCAAGTCATGGTTGGCTCCGCTGCTGCTGTTGGTGGGGATTCTACTCCTTGTCGGCGTTTCGCATACGGCCACGGACCTTGTTCTTGGTCCCGAACCCACCGCCATTGCCATTCATCCGGATTCGGAGATGGCGATTATTTCCCACGAGAAGGACAACCGGGTTACCCTGCTCAACCTCAACAATGTTGAGGAAAAGGTGACCCTTCCCGTTGGCCGCGCTCCCATGGGGGTGGCGATCAACGAGGCCACCAATACCGGACTGGTGTGTAACAGCAAGGATAAGAATGTCTCGGTTATTGATCTTGAATTTTTTCGCGAACTCTACTCGATGGAGGTGGGCGGCCGGCCTCGGGCGGTGGCGGTGGATTCCAGCCGGAACCGGGGGATGGTGGTCAATCGCCAGGATGGCACCGTTTCCGAGCTCGATCTCTATCTCGGCCGCGAGGATGCGGTCATTCCGGTGGGCCGGCTGCCCGTGGCCATCGCCGTGGATCCGGGCCTGAATTATGCCGTGGTGGTCGATGATGTCAGTCCGGCCCGCGACACGGTTGCGATTATCGACCTCGACAGCCGTCAGGTCATCAACAAGGTGGAAGTGGGCCGGGGCCCGGTGGCGGTGGATATCGACCCCGACAGCCATCTCGCCGTGGTGGCCAACGAGCGCAGTTCAAGTCTCACCGTAATCGATCTTGCCACCTGGGAATCCCGCCACATTCCCCTGGAATACCGGCCGGTGGATGTGGCCACAAGCCGGGTAACCGGCCAGGCTCTGGTTCTCTCAAGGCTGAACAACCTGCTGCTGGCGGTGGACCTTGCCACCGGCGAGATCGGCAAGACCTACCCGGTAAAACACCGGGCCGCGGCCCTGGCCGTCTCGCCTTACAGCAACCGGGCCGCCGTGGTCGACGCCTCGACCAACAGCCTCTCCCTGATCCAGCTCGACAACCCGGTCCCCATCCTCCAGGAGGTCGCTCCAGCTTCGGCCGATCTCTTCAGTGTGCCCAAAACCGTCACCCTTGTCGGCCACCGCTTTCTTAAAAGCGCCGAGGTGCGGTTGGAAAAGGACGGCGCCATCCTGCAGCTTCCGTTTCGCTTCATCGATCACCGCACCCTGGAAGTCGATCTGCCCGACGAGGTAAGGAGCCGGCCCGGCCAGTATCTCTTTCGGGTGGTAAACCCGGAACCGGTCGGCGGCAGCAGCGACCCGGTCATGTTCGAGGTCCGCAATGTCATCAAGCTCGAGATCACCAGCCCCGCCGACCAGAGCGAGGTGGATGTCGCCGGTCTGACGGTAAGCGGCACGGCCATTTCCGGCTACCCCATTACTTCGGTGATGGTAAACGAGGTGGCCGCCGTTTACGAAAACGGAATATTCACCGCCGAGATCGTGCTCGCGCCCGGGGAAAACAGCATTACCGCCGTGGTCCAAGATCAGGGCGGCGATACCGCCTCTAGCGCCATCACGGTAAATTACACGCCCAAGGGACCACCCGACCCGGTGGAGGAGGCGCCGCCGCTGAACACCACCGAGGCCACCGACATCGCCGCCGCCACCGAGTTTCTCTACACCGGCCCCAACCCGGTCCAGACCGGAGTCGAGCCGGAAACCATCGAGGCCAGGAGGGTGGCAGTTCTGCGCGGCAAGGTGCTAAACCGCAATAATGTTCCCCTTGCCGGGGTGACCGTCACCATACTCAACCACCCCGAATACGGCCGGACCCTGAGCCGGGCCGACGGCCTGTTCGACCTGGCGGTCAACGGCGGCGGCCTGGTCACCATCAACTACGAAAAGGAAGGCTACCTGCCGGTGCAGCGCCAGGTCCAGACCCCCTGGCGGGATTACGTTTGGGCTCCCGACGTGATCATGATCCCGCTGGACGGCAGGGTTACGGTTATCGACCTGGCGGCGGCCGAGACCATCCAGGTGGCCCAGGGCAGCGAGGTGGCCGACGAAGACGGCGCTCGCCAGGCCACCCTGCTTTTCGCCCCCGGCACCACCGCCGAGATGGTCCTGCCCGACGGCTCCAGCCAGCCGCTTTCCACCATCAGCGTGCGGGCCACCGAATACACCGTGGGCGACAACGGCCCGGAAGCGATGCCGGCCGTCCTGCCGGCCAACATCGCCTACACCTACTGCGTCGAACTGAGCGTGGACGAGGCCATGGCCGCCGGCGCCACCGAAGTGCGCTTCAGCCAACCGGTCACTTTCTACCTGGACAACTTCATCGATTTCCCGGTGGGCGGGATCGTCCCCTCCGGTTATTACGACCGGGTCCGGGGCGTCTGGGTGCCGTCGGAAAACGGCCGGGTGGTAAAGGTAATCGGCATCAACAACGGCCTGGCCGAACTGGACATCTCCGGCAACGGCCAGGCGGACAGCGCCGAGGCCCTGGCCGAACTGGGTGTTACCACAGAGGAGCGGCAAAACCTGGCCGAACTGTATGAACCCGGCAAAAGCCTCTGGCGGGTGCCGATCTCCCACTTTACTCCCTGGGACTGCAACTGGCCATACGGCCCGCCGCCGGATGCCGTGCCGCCGCCCTACGATCCGCCCCGGCCGGAGGATCGGGACAAGCCCGACGACCCCACCGAGTGCCGGGGCTGCGTTATCGAGGCTGAAAGCCAGGTGCTGGGAGAGTCGATCCCGATCACCGGCACGCCACACACCCTCAACTACCGCTCCGACCGGGTACCAGGCTATACCGGAGGACGCACCATCGAAATCCCCTTGAGCGGCTCCTCGGTGCCTGGCTCGCTTAGGCGTATCGAGCTTGAAATCCGGGTGGCGGGCCAGGTCCATCGCGCCAGCTTCGCCCCTCTGCCCAACCAGCGCACCACCTTCACCTGGGACGGCAAGGACGGCTATGGTCGGCCGGTGCAGGGTGCGGTTGAACTCACCTATCACCTGCGCTTTGTCTATCCGGTGGTTTACCTCGGTCCCGCCAATTTCCGCGCCGCTTTCGGCCGGGCCGGGGGCGCGGCCATTGGGGGCTCTCGCGGGGCTGCGGTTCTGGATTTTTCCAGGATGCATACCGTTACGTTGACCGGGTCTGTTGTCGACATCAGCGGTGTCGGTCGCTGGTCCCTCGACCGGCACCATTTTTACAGCGCTAAAGACAACACCACTTACCGAGGTGACGGCACTCGGCAGAGCGCGACGATTCTTGGGCCAATCATTGAGACGATTGCTGGCACTGGCTCTTGGGGGCATTCCGGCGGCCTCGCCGTCAACGCACGACTTTATCGGCCAAGTTGTGTCTCCATTGACCCCGACGGCACCATATATATTGCTGACACAGGAAATCATCGTATCCGATCGGTGGGAACTGACGGAATTATTACCACCCACGCCGGCTCCGGCTTCCGTGCTGGTGGCCTCGGTGATAGTGGTTACTCCGGCGACGACGGTCCGGCCGTCAACGCACGGCTTAATTCGCCAACTGATATCGCCCTTGGCCCCGACGGCAGCATCTATATTGCTGACTCAATAAACCACCGCATCCGCCGGGTGGGAACGGACGGCATTATCACCACCGTCGCTGGTACCGGCCCGACCGGTTGGTGGAGCGGGGGGTTCAGCGGCGACGGCGGCTCGGCCGTCGAGGCACGGCTTGATAGACCACATGCTGTCGCCATCGGCCCCGACGGCAGCATCTATATTGCTGACACATATAACCACCGCATCCGCCGGGTGGGAACGGACGGCATTATCACCACCATCGCCGGTACCGGCTACCGGGGTTTCAGCGGCGACGGCGGTCCGGCCGACGAGGCACGGCTTTTTGGGCCAATTGCTGTCGCCATCGGCCCCGACGGCAGCATCTATATTGCTGACACATATAACCACCGCATCCGCCGGGTGGGAACGGACGGCATTATCACCACCGTGGCCGGTACCGGCAGTTTGGGTTATAGCGGCGACGGCGGCCCGGCCACCGAGGCGAGCTTTAGCACTCCAAGTGGTATTACGTTCGGCCCCGACGGCAGCCTTTATATCGCGGCCAACCACCGCATCCGCCGGGTGGGAACGGACGGCATTATCACCACCATCGCCGGTACCGGCTACCGGGGTTTCAGCGGCGACGGCGGTCCGGCCGACGAGGCACGGCTTGGACCAAGAGGTGTCTCCCTCGGCCCCGACGGCAGCATCTATGTTGCTGACTCAAACAACCATCGTATCCGCCACATTCGGCAACCTATAACTTCTTTAGCTTATGACGAAATTCTGATTGCCGCCGCCGATCATGACGAATACTACGTTTTCACACCCAGCGGTCGCCATCTGCGCACCTTGGACAGCCTGACCGGCACCACGCGCAAGACCTTTTCCTATGACGAACAGGGCCGTCTTGTCCGCCTGGAAGATGGTGACGGCAACGCCACACTTATTGAACGAAACAGCGACGGCGACCCCACCGCCATCATTGCCCCCGATGGCCAGCGCACCGAATTGGCGCTGGACGCTAACGGCTACCTCGCCTCGGTCACCAACCCCGCCGGCGAAGCCTATCGCCTGGCCCACACCCCGAGCGGGCTCCTGACCAAAGTCATCAAACCGACCGGCGCGAAGTACACCTACAATTACAACGCTGTTGGCCGGCTTACCCACACCAACGATCCCGACGGCGGCGGCTGGACCATCGCCCGCACCAAAACCGGCACCGGCACCGGCGGTCGTATGACCAGCGCCGAGGGTCGGACTTGGAGTTTCGACGTCGATCGCCTGAGTAAGACGGAACTGCTGCGAACCTCCACCAATCCCGACGGCGCCGTTTCCACCCGGCGCATTACCACCACCGATTCGGAAATAACCGAGGTGGCCAATACCGCTGACGGCACCGTGCGCACCTTGCGCAAAGGCCCGGACCCCCGGATGGGGATGAGCGCGCCGGTGCTGGAATCGGCAATCACGACCCTGCCTTCCGGCCTGCAATCCACGATCAATTTCGCTCGGCTGGCAAATCTTGAGGACCAGGACGACCCCCTCAGCCTGGTAAGCCTCACCGACACGGTCAACATCAACGGCCGCACCCTCACCAGCGTCTATCAGGCGGCGAGTCGCACTTACACCACCACCACCACCGCCGGCCGAACGAGTTCGCTGGTGCTCGATGCCAATGGCCGGATCAGCCAAAGCCGGCCAGCCGGTCTCCTGGAGGTGGGCTACCATTACGACCTCCGGGGGCGGTTGAGTTCCATCGCTCAAGGGGATGGCGCCCAGGGGCGCTACCTGGACTTCACCTACGACAGCCAGGGCTATCCCGCCGCCATTAGCGACGGGCTGGGCGTTCTGGCCGCCTACGAGTACGATTTGGCGGGCCGGGTCACCCGGCAGGAGCTGGCCGACGGCCGGGAGATCCGCTACGGCTATGACGCCAACGGCAACCTTACCGCCATCACCCCGCCGGGCCGCAGCCCCCATCTCTTCACCTACACCGCCACCGACCGGCAGCAGGAGTACCTGCCGCCGGCAGCGGGGGCGCAACCCGCCGCCACCCGTTACGCCTACAACCTCGACGGCGAGTTGACCCAAATCACCCGCCCCGACGGCCAGACCCTGGAACTGGGCTATTCAGGCTGCTGCGGCAAGCTCGCTTATCTCGACCTGCCTCACGGCCGAATCGATTACTCATATCATTCCGCAACCGGCCGGCTCAGCGGGATCACCACCCCGGAGAACAATACCCTGGCCTTCACTTACGACGGCTTCCTGCCGCTGACCCAGTCCTGGACCGGCGAGATCAACGGCAGCGTGGCCCGGGGCTACGATAACAATTTCCAGCTCCAGTCCCTGAACGTAAACGGCCAGACCATCACCTACGGCTACGACAGCGACGGCCTGCCCATCCAGGCGGGCGATCTCACCCTGGCGCGCGACCCCGCCAACGGCTTTCTCACCGGCACCAGCCTGGCCGGGGTAGCCACCACCCAAGCCTACAACGGTTTCGGCGAAATGACCGCCTTCAGCGCCTCGCATGACGCCACCGAGCTGTTCAGCACCAGCTTCAGCCGGGACCAGCGCGGCCGGATCACCGAAAAGACCGAAACCATCGCCGGGACAACCACCACTTTCGGCTATCTCTACGATGAGGCCGGCCGCCTGATCCGGGTAACCCAAGACGGCGCTATAGTTGAATACACCTATGACCAAAACGGCAACCGCCTGCAGCACAGCGCCGGCGGCACCACCATCACCGGCAGCTACGAAGCCCAGGACCGGATGACCGCCTACGGCAACGCCACTTATCAGTACACCGCCAACGGCGAACTGCTCAGGAAAACCCAAGGCACCCAGGTAACCAGCTACACCTATGACGTCCTCGGCAACCTCAAGGCCGTAAATCTGCCCGATGGCCGCAATATCGAATACATCATCGACGGCAGCAACCGCCGGATCGGCAAGAAGATCGACGGCGTCCTGGTTCAGGGCTTCCTTTACCAGGACCAACTCAACCCGGTGGCCGAACTCGACGCCAACGGCCAGGTGATCAGCCGCTTCATCTACGCCAGCCGAGCCAATGTACCGGACTACCTGATCAAAAACGGCACCACCTACCGGATCATCACCGATCACCTGGGCAGCCCTCGGCTGGTGGTCAACACCAGCACCGGTGAAATTGCCCAAAGAATCGATTATGATGAATTCGGCAACGTCCTCCAGGACACCAACCCCGGCTTCCAGCCCTTCGGTTTCGCCGGCGGCCTCCACGACCGGGACACCAACCTGACCCGCTTCGGCGCCCGCGACTACGACCCCCAAACCGGCCGCTGGACCGCCAAGGACCCAATCCTGTTCGCCGGCGGAGACACCAACCTGTACGGGTATGTCCTGAATGATCCAATTAATTGGATCGATCCAGAGGGGAAAATTGGGATTGCCGGAGCAGCTGTCGGTGGCGTGATAGGCGCAGTATCTGGCGCACTTGGCGCTTATACATCAGGAGGAAATAGCTGGGATATTGCCTCTGCGGCCTTTACTGGCGGTTTGGGGGGCGCAGTCTATGGTTTTTTGCCAGGTGCCGGACTGCTTGCACATATCGGGAAGGGTGCGGCAATCGGTGGAATTCAAAATTTTGGCGCCCAATTTATGGGTATTTTGAATGACCCCTGCCAGAGATTTAACTACGGCTCGCTTGCCGGATCCATTTTAGGTGGAGCAATTGGCGCTGGAAGGGCGAATGCTGTTAAGGGTTTGGATAGTAGTGCGCTAGGGCAAATTAGCCAAGGCATTCTAGCACTGGGTCCGAGTTTGGCTTTCGGTGCCCTAGGGACCTCGCTGGGTAATTTGTAAGCTTATGCTTAATGTACCTGAAAAACAAATATGGGTTGATAACAGGCTAGGAGCCAACGGGCGATGGGCATGGTATGTACCGCTTTTTATTTTGGTATTGTTTTATCAACTTTTCATTGCCATAAAATTTCTATTTTATAGAGGAATATATGGAGAAGCTCCCTTGGTTGCAGTAGTTGGCATATTAGTTCTATTGTTCTTATTGATAGGAGCTATAAATTTTTGCCGCGATAGCCCAAGAATTGCGCAATCAATAATTTTTGAAAATGAAAAAATTGTCATTAGGTTCTATCTTGGGAGGCAACAGATATATAAAAGATCAGAAATAGAATTAATAAAAAATATTAAAATTTATCCATATTTCAGGATAATAACATTATTTGACTTAAAAAAAGACAATTATAAGATCAAAACTAAAGAAGGCGATTATTTTTACATAAGTGGTGCAATGCCTATGAATTCATCATTGCTCCAACTGCTATCTCGTAAAATTGAAAACTAATTTTGTCGGGGCATAAGGGGCAAACATGACAAACACGCCTCACCAAGCCTGCTTAGACGCACCAGCCGCCACCCGTTACGCCTACAACCTCGACGGCGAGTTGACTCAAATCACCCGCCCCGACGGTCAGACCCTGGCTCTGGGCTATTCAGGCTGCTGCGGCAAGCTCGATTACCTCGACCTGCCCCACGGCCGGATCGATTACGCCTACCACCCCGCAACCGGCCGGCTCAGCGGGATCACCACCCCGGAAAACAACACCCTGGCCTTCACTTACGACGGCTTCCTGCCGCTGACCCAGTCCTGGTCCGGCGAGATCAACGGCAGCGTGGACCGGGGCTACGATAACAACTTCCAGCTCCAGTCCCTGAGCGTAAACGGCCAGGCCATCACCTACAGCTACGACAGCGACGGCCTGCCCATCCAGGCGGGCGATCTCACTCTGGCGCGCGACCCCGCCAACGGCTTTCTCACCGGCACCAGCCTGGCCGGGGTAGCCACCACCCAAGCCTACAACGGTTTCGGCGAAATGACCGCCTTCAGCGCCTCGCATGACGCCACCGAGCTGTTCAGCACCAGCTTCAGCCGGGACCAGCGCGGCCGGATCAGCGAAAAGACCGAAACCATCGCCGGCATCACCACCCACTACGTCTACCATTACGACCAGGCCGGCCGCCTGATCCAGGTAAACAAAGACGGCGGCACCGCCGCCACCTACACTTACGATGACAACGGCAACCGCCTGCAGCACAGCGCCGGCGGCACCACCATCACCGGCAGCTACGACGCCCAGGACCGGATGACCGCCTACGGCAACGCCACTTACCAGTACACCGCCAACGGCGAACTGCTCAAGAAAACCCAAGGCGCCCAGACAACCAGATACACCTACGACGTCTGTTAATGATCACCCTAATGGAGCCACCCATGATCAGCTAATGGAGCCACCCTCAAGTGGCCATTTTGGGGCTCCGGACGGTTTTTAATTTTTGCCTTTTTTAACGTTTTCGGCAACCTCGTTTTTGGGGTATTTGGGCAGCGGCCTGGCCGCTCGAAAACTTTTGCCGTCCAAGAGCAGGGAGTAAGCGCCGTGGCGGATGCGGTCGATGGTGGCCGAGCCCAGCAGTTTATTGGGGAAGGCGTCGCCCCACTCGTTGAGATCCAGGTTGCTGGTGATGATGGTGGAACGGCGCTCGTAACGTTCTCCAATCAGATCATGGATATCCTCATCCTGGGGGGTACGCAGGGGTTTGAGGCCAAAGTCGTCAATGATCAGCAGGTCGACCTTGGCCAGGGCGTTAAGCCGCCGTTCATAGGCGTTGGTGGCGCGGGCGGCGTGGAGTTGGCCCAGCATCTTGGTCTGGGTGGTGAAGAGCACATCGTAGCCCATTCTGACCGCGCAGTGGCCGATGGCCTGGGCGATATGGCTCTTGCCGGTGCCGCAGGGGCCGACCACCAGCAGGTTGGCGCCCTCTTCCAGGAAACGGCAGGTGGCCAAGTCCATGATCAGGGCGCGGTTGATGTTGGGGTTGAAGGAGAAGTCGAACTCCTCCAGGGTTTTGTGGTTACGGAAGTTGGCCCGGCGGACACGCATGGCGAACTTGCGCTGGGAACGGCGGGCGACTTCGTCCTGTACCAGCATGGCCAGGAAGTCGGTGTAGGCCAGCTTTTCCTCGATGGCCTGGCGGTTTCTGGCTTCCAGGGAATCAAGGATGCCGGAGAGTCGCAACTGTTTGAGCATGGGGATCAGTTCGGGCATGGGGTTCATTAAGCTTCCTCCTTATCAGTGAAAAAGTTGTTGGCGCTGGAAGCGGCCCTGGCCGCGGTAGGCCACGCCGGCCGCCACCGGTTCCGTTTCCGGGGGCTGTTGGTCAAGCCCCTTGCCGAGGATGGTTTTGACCGTGATGTATTGGGGGCTGTCGTAGATCAGCGCCCGGTGACAGGCGGCTTCCAGCCGCTCCGGGCCGTATTTGCCGGCCAACCGGAGCACCCCCTGGGCCGCCCGGAGATGATCAACCACCCGGTGGCTCAACAGCCGCTTGACCAGGTGGTGGCAGCGGGGACCGATCTCACCGGCCTGTTTGAGGCACCACTGGGGATCGCGCATCAGGTAGGCGACGGCGTCCGGTGGTAGGTGGTCGACACAGGTGGCCTTCTGGCCGGGTCGGGCACAGCGGGGATGGACCGCCACCTGTTGATGCTGGTGGTAGATCTTGACGGTGGTTTCCGTCGCCTTGACCCACAGCTTTTTGTGCACCAGCTTGAAGGGGGCGGAGTAGTAGGCTTTGTCGAACTGGAGATGGCAGTTGCCGTGCAGCTTGTGCTCGGCCCAAACCGCCAACTCCGGGGCCACGGCGGGCAAAGGTTTAAGAAAAGCCTTCTCCGCCTCGGCGAACATGACCAGCGGCTTTTGCTTGGTGGTGCCGTGGCTACGGTTGCCGGCCGTTGCCAGCACCCACTCCTTAAGCTGACGATTGGCGTCGACCAAGCTACGGAACTCGCGCAAGGGCAGGAAGTTGTTTTTGACGTATTTGACGCCGGATTCCACCCGCCCCTTCATCTGGGGTTGGCGCGGCGGGCAGGGCGAGATCAGAAAGCCGTAACCTTCGGCAAACTCGGCGTAGGAACGGTTCACCGCCGGATCGTGCCAGCAGGCCTTGATGATCCCGGCCTTGAGGTTGTCGATCATCACCTTGGCCGGCACCCCGCCGAAGAACTCGAAGGCCCGGCGGTGACAACCCAGCCAGGTCGCCACCTTCTGGTCGCGGACGATCTCGGCGTACTGGTGCCGGCTGAAGGCCAGGGTCATGACGAACACCCAGGTGGAAAACGGCTTGCCGGTCTGGGAATCAAGCAGCTTGGGGCCGGAACCGAAGTCCACCTGGGCCGCTTCGCCGGGAGCAAAGTCCAGCATTACCGTGGCTTGAGGGTTGTCCTCTTTGAGGGTCTTAAGAAAACGTCTGACCGAGGAGTAGCTGCCGGTAAAGCCATGCTCACGCACCAGGGCCTGGTACATGGTGGTGCCGTTGATCCCGGCCGCCTGCCAGGTCTTGAGCTGCTCCTGGTACGGCAGCAGCATCGGCACCGCCGATTCGCCCGGGGCCGGCAGCGCGAGCACCTTGGCCAGCTCGGCATCATCCGGCAACTCTTGGGCGGGATCGAGCCAGCCCTGCTGCTGAGCCAAGGCCCGTAACTGCGCGGCCTTGCGGCGGCCCATCAGCTTAGCCTTGGCGATCTGGCGGTCGGATTGAACCGACCGCATTTGGGTAAGAACTTGACGGTATTGAAACATCTCGAACCTCCTGTTGGCCATCGGCTATCCCTCCTGAAAATGGGTTTTTCAGGGGGATATAGCCGATCCGCAGAAAGTCCGGGACCCGTTTATGAACTTAAGGGAAGGGGTGGCGCCATTAGCTGATCCGCAAGTGGCTCCATTAGCTGATCACGCCATGGCTCCATTAGCTGATCACGCCATGGCTCCATTAAGCTGATCCTTAACTGGCTCCATTAGCTGATCACGAAGTGGCTCCATAGGGGTGATCATTAACAACGTCCTCGGCAACCTCAAGACCGTAAATCTGCCCGACGGCCGCAATATCGAATACATCATCGACGGCGGCAACCGCCGGATCGGCAAAAAGATCGACGGCGCCCTGGTCCAGGGCTTCCTCTACCAGGATCAGCTCAACCCGGTGGCCGAACTCGACGCCAACGGCCAGGTAATCAGCCGCTTCATCTACGCCGCCCGGGCCAACGTCCCCGACTACCTGATCAAAAACGGCACCACCTACCGGATCATCGCCGATCACCTCGGCAGCCCCCGGCTGGTGGTCAACACCGCCACCGGTGAAATTGCCCAAAGAATCGATTATGATGAATTCGGCAACGTCCTCCAGGACACCAACCCCGGCTTCCAGCCCTTCGGTTTCGCCGGCGGCCTCCACGACCGGGACACCAACCTGACCCGCTTCGGCGCCCGCGACTACGACCCCCAAACCGGCCGCTGGACCGCCAAGGACCCAATCCTGTTCGCCGGCGGGGATACCAACCTGTACGGCTATGTCCTTAATGATCCGATTAATTGGATTGATCCGGAGGGACTCTGGTACATTGATCTGAATTTGACAGGATCAGCTAGAGGATCTCTTGGACCAGGTGGTACAATAGGACTCCAAATAGGAGCTTCTGGAATAAATTTTTATTACGGATTTGGTCTGGGAATGGGCGCTGGAGTCTCTGCAACGTTAAATTTAGGAGAGATGACCAATTGTAGCAGTGTGGATGTCGGGGTTACTTTCTCAGGTGGTTACCCCGTGTTAGGTGTGCCGATTGGAGCCCACGGAAATATATCTACCGATGTGGAGGGTAATATAACCCCTGACTTTGGCGTCGGTTTAGGATTAGGCTTTGGAGTTGCTGCCGGCGTGACACATACAATTCCTGTTTTGAGATGGTAAGGGTATTAACTTATGGCCCCTTTAACAGAAAAATTAATTCCAGGAATCGTTGCTTTATTGTCAGGAATTATCCTTACAATTTATTGGAGAAGTGTCATTGAGGCGGTTTTAGCTTCTCATTCGAGATTTTGGGTAGAATTGCTAAAACTGGACAATGGCGTAAACACCTTTAGCCGCCTTTTTCTTACCACCTTCGTTTTATTGCTAGGGGTTGGCCTTATATTTGCGGGATTATTGCTACTTTATAAGTACTGGTCTGCAACTCATTAAAAAGCTGTCAACTCCCCACGAATAGGGAGAAAAGGGGGCTGACCCAGTGATGTCCGGTTAGAAAATAAGGAAAAAGCGAAAAAGGGGACAGAACTATATTATTTTTCTTACACCACGACTACCTCCCACCGGCCGGACAAGTTTGCTGGCGCCCGATGCCACCGGCCGGATCAGCCAAAGCCTGCCGGTCTCCTGGAGGTGGGCTACCAATACGACCTTCGGGGGCGGTTGAGTTCCATGCCGGGACGTAGCCCCCATCTCTTCACTTACACCGCCACCGATCGGCAGGAGGAGTACCCGCCGCCACCCGTTACGCCTACAACCTCGACGGCGAACTGACCCAAATTACCCGTCCCGACGGCCAGACCCTGGCAATGGGCTATTCAGGCTGCTGCGGCAAGCTCGATTATCTCGATCTGCCCCACGGCCGGATCGATTACGCCTACCACCCCGCAACCGGCCGGCTCAGCGGGATCACCACCCCGGAAAACAACAGCCTGGCCTTCACTTACGACGGATTCCTGCCGCTGACAGGCCCAAAGCGGTAACCGAAAATTTCAAGAAACACCAGCAGGCCCGGCAAGGGTGAGGAGTGCTGTTGCTTGCCGTTCCGTAATTGTCGCGGTATAACCGAAACATGGTCGTATTTTGTTAAAAGTTTTCTATATAGCCTAAGCTTTCAGGGGCGGCGCCATGCATAAAAGGAAGCTCTATCTTGATAAAATATCGCCGTTTATTGACAAGCCGCTAATTAAGGTCGTGTCCGGGTTGCGCCGGTGCGGGAAGAGCACCTTCATCAAAATGGTGATGGAACGACTTGCTGAAAAAAAGGTACCGCCGCGAAATATTGTCCATATCAACATGGAGCTGGTGGAGTTTGAGTTTATCACCGATCATCGGGAACTTTACCGGTTTGTGAAGGGGCGTTTGCCGGCGGGCGGCGGTCGGAAATACCTGTTTATCGACGAGGTGCAGGAGATTCCGGGCTGGGAAAAGGCGGTGGGTTCGCTAATTGTGGTAGCATCACCAGCGCCAAGAAGATTGCCGATTACCTGAAGTCCCAGCGGCTGAAATGCGGGGTCGAAACCGTGCAGAACTACATCGGCTATCTGCAGGATGCCCATCTGGTCCATAAAGCGCGGCGGTTCGATCTCAAGGGCAAGCGGCATCTGGAATTTTACGAGAAAGATGGGGACTGAGATGGGGACTGGGACGGACTTAAAAACTTGAATTAATCCCGCTCCTTTGCCACTATCTCTCTCCCATGCCACGAACCGCCCGCATCGTTATCCCCCATCTGCTCCAGCACGTCATCGTGCGCGGCAACGAACGACGCGCCATCTTCGTCGATGACGACGATCGCCGGTAATTCTTACCTTATAGTTGTCACTTTGGCAGCCCCAGAGCTTTACGCTTGCTGACAATACGTGCCTCCAGCAGGTCGGCGGCTTTGTCCGGGTCCGGCTCCACCACGAAGCTTGCGCCCACCAGCGATTCCAGGCCGTTCAAGGCCAGATCGGTCACTGCCGGAGAACCCAGGATGTTGGGCGGCAGGCCGAGGTGGGTGTAGATCCCGCTGGCCACGGCATAAAGACCGATGGCGGCGGCTTTCTCCGAGTACCACTCGGGCGAGGAGGCGGCCACCGGCAAATCTGAGATGTCCACTCCCAACTCTTCGGCGATCAGGGCGCAGAGGTGGATGATACGGGAGTTATCCACGCAACTGCCGAAATGGACCACCGGCGGGATCCCTAAAGCACCGCAGATCTCTTGCAATCCCGGCCCGGCCTGGTCGATGGCTTGGGGCAGCAGCAGCCCCGCCTTGCCGGCGGCGGTGGTCACGCAGCCGGTGACCAGCACCAGGATGTCGCGCTGGATCAGGGCCTTGGTAAGGCCGATATTGCCGGAGTCCTGCTGAAATTTGGGGTTGTTGCAACCGACGATCCCCACCACCCCGCGAATCTTGCCGGCCTTGATCGCCTCCAGCAGCGGCGTCAGGCTGCCGCCTAAAGCGTTCAGGATGGCCTCGTTGCTGAATCCGGTCATGATCTCCACCGGCTGACTGGGGATTTCCACCCGCTGGGGATCCCTTTTTGAGAAGCCATCGATGGCCAATTGCACGATTTCCTTGGCCTGGGCCAGGGCGGTGGCCGGCTTGATGTCGAAATGCACCGCGCCGCTGAACCTGGCCTTGTTGGCGGTGGTAATAAATTGGGTGTGGTAACAGCCGGCGGCCTGGAGCAGGCTGGGCATGATGCACTGGTAGTCCACCACCACCGCTTCCACGGCGCCGGTGACCACGGCCAGTTCGGTCATCAGGTGGTTGCCGGCCATGGGAATGCCCCGGCGGGCCAGGATCTCATTGCCGGTGCAGCACAGGCCGGCGACATTGATCCCGCCGGCGCCGGCGGCTTCAGCCCGGGCCAGCATTTCCGGGTCGTTGGCGGCGGCCACGATCATCTCGCTGACCACCGGGTTGTGGCCGTGCACCAGGATGTTGACCTGCTCCTGGTTGATTACCCCCAGGTTGACGGTGGATTTTTTGGGGCTGGGGGTGCCGAAGATCACGTCGGAAAGCTCGGTGCCGATCATCGAGCCGGCCCAGCCGTCGGCCAGGGCGGTGCGGGCGGCGTGGATCAGGGTGCTGGCGGCATCGTTGTCGCAGCCCATGTGGGTGCGGTGCATCATCTCGGCGATCTCCCGGTCCACCCCCCGCGGGGTCATGCCCAGGGATTGCCAGATGGCCCGCCGCTTTTCCGGCACCCGGCCGAGGAAGGCCACCTCCTTTTTGCGGCTGCCGAAGTCGGCATAGAGAATCTCCATCACCGCCCGGGCCACGGCCGCCAGCGCACCGCCGCCGGCATCGGCCACCCCCAGCTCGCCGGCAATACGGCGCAGCTTGGCTTCGTCCTTTATTTGATAGTCCTTGGTTTCCCCTTCAACAATGGCCTCCAGTACTTCGATTAAATCGCGGCCATGGTCGGAATGACCCGCGGAACCGCCGGCGATAAAGCGGCCGAAGTTGCGGGCCACCACCACGTCGGCATCGGCGCCGCAGACCCCGCGGGGCATTTTGGCGGTGATCCGGCAGGGGCCCATCACGCAGTTGCGGCAACTGGTGCCCAACTCGCAGAATTTGCAGTGGGGGGTCTGCTGTTCCAGCCGGTCCCAGGCCGTTTCCACCCCGTCCTGCTCGGCCTTGCGCAGCATGGCCCGGGCATCTTCCCACAGCGATTTCTCTTCGATGGATTTTTTGTTTTTCTCCGCCATTGGTGCCTCCCGGATTATGGTTTTATTTACGGGCGATAACCGCCGTTTTTTTCACCGGGCCATCAGCGCCGGCAATCGCTTGACCCTAAAGAACAGAAGCCGCTGCCTTGGCCACTCGATCACGGTAGCAAAGCGGTAAAGGGGCGTCAAGCAACGAATCCGGCCAGGTTGTGCCGTAGATTAACTCCTCTTGCGGCGGTAAAACCAGTCGTACAGGCCGGTGAGCGAGAGCAGCAGCAGGCCGACGCCGCCGATGGGAACGATCAGCATGTAGCTCATCCCCAGCCATTTTTCGAAGATGCGGCCGTTGTGCAACTCAAAAAGCCAGTGCCACAGCGACATCGGGGTGTCGCGGCCGATTTCGGCGGGCATGGGCGGCGGCCGGCGATAGTCGCGGGGGTCGGTGGCCATCAGGCCGTCGTGGTAATCCACGCGGAAGCGGGGCCATTGGCCGGTTCCGGCCCCGGCCGGGACCTGTTCCATGACCACGGCGCTGAGCAGGTCGTTGCTCATGTATGGGTTGCCGCCCACAAGCCCGGGCCGGGGCAGCCGTTGGGTGCGGCCGCTGGCCTCTTCCCAGAGATAGAGCCCCATGAAGGAGCCCACCAGAATCATCCCCGGCTCCATTTCTGCTAAAACCGTCACCCCCATGCCGTGAATCGGCACCGGCACCCGCCGGGGCGAAAAAGGGTGGCTGAAGTCGGCCGGGCCCTGGAAGAAGCCGCCCTGGGTGGCCAGTAATATCTGGTCGCTGTCGCTCAGGTAGAGGGCCTTTTGGATATTGCCGCCAAAGTCGTCGCTGCGGGGGGAAAAGGCCAGCAGGGGGTGGTCCTGGCTCAACGAATAGGGTGCCAGGGCGATGAGCAGCGGCGGCCGTACCAGCGCCCCGCTGACCCCCAGGATAACCAGGAAAGCCATGGCGTAAACGCCGATCTTTAAGTGCCAGGGCCAGCAAAAGGTAAAAACCCGACCCGGTCGGCGTCGCCATTTTTTCAGCCAGCGGCTGCGCCAGGGCACGTACCAGATCACCAGGGCGCTGAGGCTGAGAAAAATCAGGGCCACCGCCACCAGATCCAGCAGCCATTTGCCCGCCGGGCCGATGATGTCGCCGTTGTGCATATCGTGCAGAATCCGGAACCAGGGTACCGGTCGCGGTTGGGTGGTCGGGGCCGCCGCCAGGTCGGCGGCGGTGAAGCGGTAGGTGCCCTTTGCGGCGCTTGGGGCCGCCCCGGACGGACGGTCGTGGGCCGGCAGGGGGCTGCGATAGGCACCCGAGCGAGTAAAGGCCACCAGCTCCCGGTCGGTGGCCACGATATCAACCACCGCCTCGCCCCGGGCCCCCGGCAATTCCACTGCTTGCCAGGGTTGCCGTGGCGGCTGGTGGTAAAGGCCGGAGCGGGTGGCGGCCAGCAGTTCAAGCGCCGGACCTTGGTTACCTTCAACTTGCGGGGAGGCCGTTTCGGCACCGGGGGGCGGCGGCAGGACCAGCAGCCCCAGGGTGTCGCGCCGGTAAGGGGTCGCCGGGAAGCCTTGGTCCAGCATGGTAAAAGTGCGACCGCCATCGGGACTGTGTACCACGCCGGGCTTGCCGGCCAGGAACCAGTCATCACCAATGATGGTGCCGGCACGCAGGTACATGCGGTTCCAGTTGCGGGGCTGGTAGTTGTCCGGAGTAACGGCCCAGGGCACCGACAGCGAGCTGATCGGGCCGGGGTTGTTGAGCAGCAGGCCGCTGAGGCCCATGGGCAGCAGGTAGATCAGCAGCAGCAGGCCGAAGTATTTGTGCAGGGTTTTGGAAACGCGGAAGATAAAGCGGAAAATAAAAGACAAGTGGCCGTCTCCTCAAAAACTGGTTGGTTGGCAAGCGAAGGTGGTTGGGACCGGGATTCCTTTACCCTACTATGAACCCCTGTCAATGCCCTTGTTCCGGCCTGCCGGCAGTTTAACGATTTTTTAACCCCCGCCGCAGTGACTGCGCCACGCCATATTTCTCTCTTGCGGTCCGGGCCTCTCTCCACTAAACTTCGGGGAATTTCACACCCCCGGTATTCCGGCAACATGGGCAGCAAAGCCGTTTTTTTGAGGAACCAGAGATTACAACGATAAGCGGTAACACCGCCGGCCTTAAGTCGGCTCAACTGAAGATGCTGGAACGCTTGGGGCGGCGCCGGCTGGATCCCGACCATATCATGACTCCGGAGATGGCTCGCCCCATGAGCGAACTTTCCCGGGAAATCGGGCGGCAACTGGGCCTGATCATCGACCGCTCGGGTCAGGTGGAACTGCTGCTGGTGGGGGATCACCGCTCCATCATGATCCCGGCCCTGCCCCAGAACCGGGTCGCCGGCGCCCGTCTGCGGGGGTTGCGCTGCCTGCACACCCACTTGGGCGGCGAAAAGCTCACCCAGGACGACTTCATGGACCTGCTCTTCCTGCGCCTGGACCTGATGAGCGCGCTGGAGGTCGATAACCAAGGGCGTCCCGGTAAATTGCACAGTGCCCACCTCAACCCCAGGGCCATGGGCGAACGGGATCCCGGTGCCGCCGCAGGAGCTGCCAAGGCAGAGGTCAAACCCTGGATTCTGCTCCCGCCCCAACAGGTTTCTCGGCAGCCGGACAACCTGCGGGAGCTGATCTCTTCCCTGGAGGCGGAGTTCAGCCGCCTGCGGCCGGTGCGCGAGGTGGATAAAGGGCGGGACCGGGCCATCCTGGTCAGTGTCAGCAGCGTCCCGCGGGCGGTGGCCGAGGAGTCCATGGCGGAACTTAAGGAATTGGCCGCCTCCGCCGGCGTTATGGTGCTGGCCGAGGTGATCCAGCGCCGCGACAAGATAAATCCCCGCCTGATTCTGGGCCGGGGCAAACTGGGAGAGATCATGCTGCAGGCCCTGCAGCTTAATGCCAACCTGCTGATCTTCGACCAGGAGCTTAATCCCTCCCAGGTACGTTCCATCACCGATCATACGGAAATGCGGGTCATCGACCGCACCCAGTTGATTCTCGATATCTTTGCCCGCCGGGCCCTGAGCCGGGAGGGGCGGTTGCAGATCGAAATGGCCCAGCTCAAATATCTGCTGCCCCGGCTGGGCACCCGCGACGACGCCCTTTCCCGGCTTACCGGCGGCATCGGCGGCCGGGGACCCGGCGAAACCAGGCTGGAAATCGACCGCCGCCGCACCCGCGACCGGCTCAATACGCTGGCTGCCAAGCTCAAGGCGGTGAGTAAGGAGCGTTACCGCCGCCGGGAGCGTCGGCGCAAAAAAGAGATTCCGGTCCTCTCTTTAGTGGGTTATACCAACGCCGGCAAGTCCACGCTGTTAAACGCCCTTACCGGCAGCGACATTCTGGCCGAAGACAAGCTTTTCGCCACCCTGGATCCCACCAGCCGTCGCCTGCGCTTCCCCGAAGAGATGGAGGTGATCATCACCGATACGGTGGGCTTTATCCGCCACCTGCCGGCGGAGCTGCTGCAGGCCTTCAAGGCCACCCTGGAAGAACTGGGCGAGGCCGATGTGCTGATCCACGTGGTGGATATCAGCAACCCTCGCTTTACCGAGCATATCAAGGTGGTGGAGGAGTTGCTGCGGGAATTGGAGCTGGATTTACTGCCCCGCCTTACGGTCTTCAATAAGGTTGACCTGTTGCCGGATCATGAGTGGGTGGCCGCCGAGGCGGCCCGTTACGACGCGGTGGTGGTCAGCGCCCTGGCTCCGGAAACCCTGCCGCCGCTGCTGGAAAGGGCGCGTCAGGCAATACTGAAAAACTGGTAATCTGCTAATCGGGGCACCCCGTGACCGCTTACTCCTTGGAAGATCGTCACGCAGGGGGTGTCCCGTGATCAGTTACTTGGCAACCGCTGGCGATGGATTGTCGCCCCCGGTCAACGGTTACGGTGACCAGTTATATCTGTGGAGGTTTGGTTGGTGCGTATTTTCCCGGGCCTGCTGTGCTGGCTGGCCGTTATTATATTGCTGCTGCCCGGACCGTCGGTTGCCAACGAGGGGCGGATCGACGAGATGGTGGTGACCAACTCCGACCGGGAGGTGCTGCTTTACTTTCAGGTGCGCGACTTCATGACCCCGGAAATGGAAGAGGGGGTCAAAAGCGGCCTGCCGCTGACCATGATCTTCCTGGTCGAATTGCACCGGCAACGCTGGGGCTGGCGAGACAGGAAGCTGGTGGAGCTGGAGTTTACCCATGTCTTAAGCTACGACAGCCTGAAGGATGAATATCGGGTAACCAGGGAAGAAGAGGAGGGCAGGGTGGTCTCCACCGCTTCCTTGGCCGAGGCCCGGCGGCTGCTGGGGCGGGTCAGTGGGCTTGCGGTGCTGCCCCTTTCGGAGCTGGAGCCCGACCAGACCTACTCCCTGAGCGCCAAGGCCAGGCTGGCGGAGAAAAGCCGCCCGCCGCTGCTGGGGCGCCTGTTGCCTTTTCGCCGCCTGTGGAGCTTTGAAACCGACTGGCACAGTGTAGAGTTTTATTACTGAGATGACCGGGATCAACTACGAAGATATCCGCGAGGAGATCGTTGCCCAGGATCGCCAGCGCCGCCGCCGGCGCCGCCGCTGGATTGTGCTTGCGCTGCTGGCCTTTTTCGCCCTGCTTACGTACTTCGAGGCCACGGTCTTCGAGTTGGGCGAACTGGATCTGCCGGTCAGCGGCAACCTGTTGGTCTTTATCATGATCAACATTAATATCCTGCTGCTGGTGGCGGTGGTTTTTCTTGTGCTGCGCAGCCTGGTGGAGCTTATTTTCGAGCGCCGGCGCCGGGTGCTGGGTACCCGGCTGCGCACCAAGATGGTCATTTCTTTTGTTTCCCTCACCCTGATTCCCACCGGCCTGCTGTTTTTTGTTTCCCTGCAGTTTGTTTCCACCAGCATCGATTACTGGTTCAATATCAACGTTGAGCATTCCCTGGTGGAGTCCCTGGATCTGGCCCGGGATGTCTACCGGGACACCCGGACCGAAACGGTGCGGGAGGGCGAGGCCATTGCCGCCCTGTTGCAAACGCGGCGCTACCCTTATCGGCCGGATCAGATTACCCAGCCTTTTTTGCGCGACACTTTGAACAGCCATGGTTTGAGCGGGATCGAGATCATCGGTGAGGAGCGCAGCAGCCTGGCCGCCGTTTATTTGCCGGAGTTGGCCGCCGCCGGGGTGCCGGAGGTGCCGGCGGACCTGCTGCGCCAGGCGCTGGGGGGGGAAAGCGGCCTGTCGGTGATCCAGGAGGTTGCCGCCGGGGAACTGGTGCGGAGCCTGACCCCCTTTACCTGGTCGGGCCTGCAGCAGGAGGAAAAGGCAGTACTGGTACTCTCGCGCCTGATTCCCGCCGAGCGCCTGGAGCGGATGGCCGCCATCTCTTCGGGCCTGGAAAGTTACCGGCAGTTGATGCTTTTTCAAACCCCCATTAAAACCAGCCTGCTGGTTACCCTGCTGATCGTGACCCTGCTGATTGTCTTTTGCGCCATCTGGTTCGGCTTCTACGTGGCCTCCGGGCTTACCGGCCCGATCCGCAAACTGGCAGAGGCGACCCGCCGGGTGGCCGATGGTGATCTGGAGTTTGAGCTGGAAAAAACCTCCGGCGATGAAATGGGCACCCTGGTGGATTCCTTTAACCGCATGACCCGGGATCTGCTGGCCAGCCGCCGCCAGATAGAACAGACCGCCCAGGAACTGGATCGCCGTCGCCGCTATACCGAAACCATTCTGCAGAACGTGGCCGCCGGGGTGATTTCGCTGGACGACTCCGGCCGGGTAATTACCATCAACCGCTTTGCCGGAGAGCTGCTCAAGGTGCGCCAGGAGGAGATTGTCGGCCGCCATTACCGGGCCATCCTGCACCGTGAACACCTCAAGGTCCTGGAAGGCTTCCTGCAAGAGTTGGCCCGGTCGGGCAAAAATTCCATCCAGCGCCCCCTGCGCCTCACCGTGGAGGAAGAGGTCCTGTCGCTGCGGATCAACTTTACCCGGCTTTATGATGAAGAGGGGCGCCCCCTGGGGGTGGTGCTGGTGTTCGATAATTTAAGTGAACTGGAAAAGGCCCAGCGGATGGCGGCCTGGCGGGAAGTGGCCCGCAGTATTGCCCACGAGGTGAAAAATCCGCTCACCCCCATCCAGCTCTCCGCCCAGCGGCTGCGCAAAAAATATCTTGAGCGCCTGGCGGGCGATAACGAGGTCTTTGATCTCTGCACCCGCACCATCATCAGCCAGGTGGAGGAATTGCAGCGGCTGGTCAGTGAGTTTTCCAACTTTGCCCGCATGCCGGCCATTGCCAAAAGCCTGAATGATCTGGTGGTCATGGTGGATGATGTATTGGTGCTTTATCGCGAGGGGCACAAGGAGATCAGTTTCCGCCGGGAGGGGGAGGAGTCGGTGCCGCTGCTTTTCGACCCCAAACAGATGAAACGGGTGTTGATCAACCTGCTGGATAACGCGGTGGCGGAGGTGCCGGCCGGCCAGGGCGAGATCAAAGTGCTCTTGAGCCACGACCGGGAGCGCGGGGTGGCGGTGCTGGAGGTTTGCGACAACGGGCCGGGGATTAAAGAGGAGAACAAACCCCGCCTGTTTGAGCCGTATTTTTCCACCAAAAAGGCCGGCACCGGCCTGGGGCTGGCCATTGCCGGCACCGTGGTGACCGATCATGGCGGTACTATTCGGGTGCGGGACAACCAGCCCCACGGGGCCTGTTTCGTGGTGGAGTTGCCGTTGAGCGGGCAGAGCGAGCCGGAAGAAGTGTAAAAAAAACCTTTTATTTTATACCAAGGTCCCATATAGTCATTTTGTTGTCGTTCCCTGGGGCTCTGGGTGGCCATAATAATAATTTTTTGCAGAACGACTGGTGAATATGGCGTTTGATCAGTTGTGTGCCATGGAAATCTGTGTGGTGGACGAGGACCCGGTACGGGCCCAACGGCTAAGCGCTTTGTTGCGGGATGAAGGAGATTTTACCGCCGTCAGTTGGCTGGATTCCCAGGAAGCCTTGCGTCAACGCTTTTCCCCGGCCAGTCCGTTTGATCCCCCCCGGCCTCTGCATCTGGCTTTGCTAAGCGACTCTCTCCCCGCAGATAATGTGCTTTCCTTGTGCAAAATGCTGGATGAGCAAGGTGTCACTTCGGTGTTGATGGCGGATGCCGGTGGGGCTTGGCGAGGTGCGGAGGCCAACCGGGTGTTTGATGCCGGGGCGGTGGATATCCTGTTCCGACCCTGGTCGGAAACCGAGGTGATACCGCGGATCTTCCTGGCCCTGCGCTTGCACCAGGAGCGACTTGTCCGCCGTCGGCGGGAAGTGCACCTGGAAAAGGAGTTGGCGGAGCGCCGGGTGATGGAGGCCCGCCTGAAGCACCGGGTAGGGCATGATGAGCTTACCGGGCTGCCCAACCGCAGCCAGCTGGAAGGGGCCCTGGAACTGGCCCTGATCAGGGCCCAGAACTTTCAGCGCTCCGGGGCCCTGCTGTATCTTGATGTTGATCATTTCAAGTTGCTCAATGACACCGAAGGGCATGAGTCCGGCGACAAACTGCTCACCGGGGTAGCCGGTGTTTTGCGGCGCCGGGTGTTGCCTCGCCATCTGGCCGTTCGTATCGGCGGCGACGAATTTGCCGTGCTGCTGGAAAACACCACCACCGAAGATGTCCTGAAGTTGGCCGAAGAGCTGAGGGAACTGCTGCACGAATACCGCTTCGAAGGTTGCCTGGGGTGCTACAACCTGGGGGCGAGTATCGGGGTGGCGCTGATGTCGCCGGGTGAATCGTTGCAGGCCGGTGAACTGCTGTCGCGGGCCGACCAGGCCTGCCACGTGGCCAAAAGAAGAGGCCGCAACCGGGTGCACTGTTACGATCCCGAAGACCCTGAAGTGGTCGGGCTGAAGCGTGATGCAACCTGGGTGCCGATGTTGCGACAGGCCCTGCGCAACGGCAGTTTTGCCCTGGAATTTCAGCCCATCGTACGGGCGCGGGATGGCGCCTGCTGCCACTACGAGGCCCTGATCCGGCTGCTGGAAAACGGCAAGATGTACAGCCCCGGGGAGTTCATTCCCTCGGCGGAGAGGATGGGTCTGATCCACCAACTCGACCTCTGGGTGGTGGAGGCGGCGGTTGACCGGCTGGCGGCCATGCCGCTCACCGAAGGGCAAGAGCCAATCCGCCTGAGCATCAACCTGTCGGCTTACGCCCTCCGCAATCCTGTTCTGATGCCCCTGTTGGAGCGCAAGCTGGAAATGACCGGCCTCTCACCGCGGCGCCTGATGTTTGAAATTACCGAAACCACGGCGGTAACTCAACTGAAACAGGCCCGGGAGCTGGTGGAACGCATGCGGAGCCTTGGCTGCCGTTTTGCCCTCGATGATTTTGGTTCAGGCTTTTCCACCTTCAATTACCTGAAACATTTTCCGGTGGATATGCTGAAAATCGACGGCTCTTTCGTGGTTAACATGCTCAAAAACCCAACCGATGAATTGCTGGTGCGCTCCATGGTGGAACTGGCCCACAGCCTGGACAAGCAAGTGATCGCCGAATTTGTCGAAGATGAAGCAACGGCCCGGCGGCTGCGGGAGATAGGGGTTGATTATCTCCAGGGTTTTTACCTGGGTCGGCCGCAATCCCGCATGGAATCCTTGCTGCCGCCTTCTTTCCTGGGTGCTGCCAGGGCAGGGAGCTAACTTATTCATGTCTTATTCGCCGCTTACCGATAACTCGTTCGATCACGTCCCAGTATCGCTTTCTCCCCGGGATCTGGTGCGGGGAGAAATCACCTTGGCCTCGCTGCCGGCGCTGTACCATGAGTTGAACCGGGTGGTGGCCACGCCCGGCAGTGTCGCCCAGGATGCCGCACTGGTGATCGAACGTGATCCGGCCCTGGCCGCCCGCCTGCTGGCCCTGGTGAACAGCGCCTATTACGGTTTGGTCCGCCAGGTGGATACCATTGCCCATGCCATTACCCTGGTGGGCTTGGAGGAGCTTCGCACTCTGGTGCTGGCCACGGTGGTGGTGGAAAAATTCAGCGGCCTGCCCAATGAGTTGGAGGACATGGCCGATTTCTGGCGCCAGAGCCTGGTCTGTGCCGTGGTCGCCCGCGGGCTTTCGTTAAAAACCGGTCGGGCCTCGGTGGCCGGCCGGCTGTTTACCGCCGGTTTGCTGCATCGGGTGGGTGACCTGTTGATTTTTCGCCGTTTGCCGGAGCTGGCCCGCCAGGCCCTGTTACATCACCGTGACAATGGCCTTCCCCGCTGGGAGGCCGAGCGGCGGTTGCTGGGGTTTGATTATGCCCAGGTGGGAGCGGAGTTGGCCCAATGGTGGCAATTTCCGCCGGAGCTGGTAGAGCTGCTGGCGCTTCAGCAGCAGCCGGAAAAGGCCAGTATTTGTCAGCAGCATTGCGCCCTGCTTTGTTTGGCGGTCAATGCCGCTCATGGCGGGGAGCTACCGCCGGCGGCCGCCAGTTGGCAATTGGCCGAGGTAAGCCCGCAGGTTTTAGCCGGAATTCTGGCTGAGGCTGATCGGCAGGTGGCGGAAATCGCCGGAGTATATGGTATATCCTGTTAAGCTGCATTTCTTGTGCTTGCTTTTTCCTTCCTTTCCTGATCCTCCCGCCGGCCCCATCAGGCCAAAATGTTTGCCCGGCCGCGGCGGCTGGGCTATGCCCTTATTGCTTAGCAAAACATTAAATCCGGGATCACTTGGTTTATCTTGCGGTTGGGTGATGAGGTCGGTACGAGGTGTTTTAAGATGAAAACGGAACAACAGCGTCGCATACTGGTCGTTGATGATGAGGCGGGGATTCGCGAGTCCATGGCCGGCATTCTGGCCGACGAGGGTTTTGTCGCCTTAACGGCCGAAAATGGTGAACAGGGTCTGGAGTTGCTGGAAAATGAGCCGGTGGATCTGGTGTTGCTGGATATCTGGATGCCGGGGGTCGATGGCATGGAGATTCTGGGTCGCCTCCGGGACTTGTATCCCCACCTGCCGGTGATCATGATTTCCGGCCACGGGACCATCGAAACCGCCGTGCAGGCAACCCGCATGGGGGCCTATGACTTCATCGAAAAACCGCTTTCCTACGATAAGGTGATTCTGGCCATCAATAACGCCCTGCGCCTCTCCCGTCTGGAAGAGGAAAATTTTATATACCGGCAGCAGGCCAAGCGCCATGCGCTCACCGGCGAATCAGCTCCCATCAGGCAACTGCGCCAGCAGATCGAGCGGGTGGCTCCCACTGAAGCCTGGGTGTTGATCCGGGGCGAGCACGGTACCGGTAAGGAGCTGGTGGCGCAAACCATTCACCGGCTGTCGCCGGCGGCCAATCAGCCCATGGTGGAACTCAACTGTGCGGCGATTCCCGAGGAGTTGATTGAATCGGAGCTGTTCGGGCATGAAAAAGGTTCTTTCACCGGCGCTGCCACGGCCAAGCGGGGCAAGTTCGACCAGGCCGACGGCGGCCTGCTTTTTCTTGATGAAATCGGCGACATGAGCCTGGCCACCCAGGCCAAGATTCTGCGGATTCTGCAGGAGCAGAAGTTTGAACGGGTGGGGGGGGCGAAAACCATCAAGGTCAATGTGCGGGTGCTGGCGGCCACCAACAAAAACCTGGAAGAAGAAATAGATAAGGGAAACTTTCGGGCCGACCTGTTTTATCGCCTCAATGTGGTGCCCATCTTTGTGCCGCCCCTGCGCCGGCGCCGGGAAGACATTCCCCTGCTGGTGGCCGATTTTGTCGCCGAGTTCAGAAACAAGAGCCTGGGGGGCAAAGATTTTACCCCGGAGGCGGTGGCGGTGATGCAGGAGTACGATTGGCCGGGTAATGTGCGCGAGTTGCGCAACTTTGTCGAGCGCACCCTGATTATGAGTCCCGAAGAGCGGATAGAGGCCGCCATGGTGCGCCAGTTGTTGGCTCTGCCGGGGGCGGCAGCCGGGGCGGCGGTGGACCCGGGCAGCTATCTAGAGCTGAGCTATAAAGATGCCAAGCGCTCTTTTGAGCGGGAATATTTAAGGATGTGCCTGGCCGCCAACAATGGTAATATCTCGCAGACGGCGGAACAGATCGGCCTGGAGCGCAGTCATTTGCATAAAAAATTGAAAACCCTGGAGCTTGAACCCGAGGGAAACGCTCCCCAGGGCCAGTAAACGGTTGATTTAAGGAAGGTCATGAGCGACACCGAAGATGTAAATTTTCCCAGCCAGAAGGAACTGGAGCGGGAAATCAGTGAATATTTGAGCAATAAGTACGGCAAAAAAGTGCGCATCATTTCCGCCGGCCAGTTTCCCATGGCCGGCCAGGCTCCGGCCGGGGACGAAGAGCATGCCGGCCAGCCGGCGGCAGTGCCGCCGGATTTTCACTTCGATCTGGCCCCGGAAGAGTTGATTGCGCATCTTGACCAGTATGTGGTGGGGCAGGAGGAGGCCAAGGCGATCCTGGCCACCAAGATCTGCACCCATTTCAACCGTATCAGCCGCAGTCTGTCGCGCCCCGGCGGCGAGGCCGGCAGCGGCCGCAACGTAGGCAGAATCAAGAACAACGTGCTGCTTATCGGCCCCACCGGGGTGGGCAAAACCTACCTGATCAAGCTGATTGCCCAGCACATCGGGGTGCCCTTCGTTAAAGGGGATGCCACCAAGTTCAGTGAAACCGGCTACGTGGGCGGCGATGTCGAGGATCTCATCCGTGATCTGGTCCGGGAGGCGGATAACGACCTGGAGCGGGCCCGGTTCGGCATTGTTTATCTCGATGAGGTGGACAAGATCGCCGGCGGCGTCGACCGCCGGGGACTGGATGTTTCCCGCAGCGGGGTGCAGCGGGCCCTGCTCAAGCCCATGGAAGAGACCGAGGTGGAGATGAAGGTGCCCCACGACCCCATCGCCATGATGGAGGCGGTGGAGCATTACCGGCTTACCGGCAAGCGGCAGCGCAAAAGCATCAACACCCGCCATATCCTGTTTATTATGAGTGGCGCCTTTTCGGGGCTGGATGAAATCATCGGTCGCCGCCTGCAGCAGCGTTCCATCGGTTTTGAAAATACCGTGGCCGCGGCCGCCCCGGCCCGTCCCGGCGCCTTGATGGCCCGGGCCCGGGCCGAGGACCTGGTGGAGTACGGTTTTGAAAGCGAGTTTATCGGTCGGCTGCCGGTGCTGGCGGTACTCTCCGAGTTGAGCGAAGACGATCTCTACGAGATTTTAAGCAGCCCCAACAGCGCCGTGGTGGTGGGCAAAAAGCAGGATTTCCGGGCTTATGGCATTGAGCTGCGCTTTGAAGACGCCGCTTTGCGCAAGCTCGCTGCCTTGGCGGCCCGGGAAAGCACCGGGGCCCGGGCGCTGGTCAGTGTGATGGAGAGGGTGCTGCTGCATTTTGAGAAAAAACTGCCCTCCACCGATATCCGCCAGCTGGTGGTAACTCCCGAGTTGGTGGCCGATCCGGCCGGGGAGTTGGCCAAGCTGCTCAAGGACAGCCGGGTTCGCAAGCGCCACAGCAAAAAATGCGAAAAGCTGGCGGCCGCGGAGCAGGAACGACTGATGACCTTTATCCGCGAGCGGCTGGGAGATTACCTGGAGAACCACGATGTGCTGCCCACCCCGGAGCGACTGCGGATGATGGCCATGGAAGTGGAAGCGGAAGACCTTGAGCCCGCCGAGGTCTGCGAGCGTTTCATCGACCTGGTGGCGCTGGTAAACGACCGGGCTCGGCAGGTGTCCCGGGATTGCGGGCTGGAGTTGAGTTTCAGCGAAGAGGCGGTGGATCGCCTGCTGGCCCGCATGCCCCGCAGCGAAGAGACGGTGGGGGAGGCCTGCGACCAGGTGCTGCAGGCCATGGAATACGGCCTGCGGCTGCTCAGCCAGCGCCGCCGGGCCCCGGAACTGGTAATCCCCGCCGACGGAGTGGACGCCCCGGACAGCTTTATCAACCAGGTGGTGAACAAAACCTTCAAACTGGAGTAAACGAACCGCAGCACCGCATCTTCGGGCGATCAGCCAGGCTTACGTACAGGGGGTACGCTGCGCCTGGCTGCTTGCCCGAACCTGCGGCACTGCTGTTCGTTTACGGCCCGTTAAATCAGCAGTTATTGGCTCTGGTAAACGATTACAAACTGGATTAGGAGCAAACCATGATTTATCCCGATTATCGCCCCCGGCGCCTGCGGCGGAATGAAAACCTGCGCTCCCTGGTGCGGGAAACGGTGCTTACCCCGGCCCAGTTGATCTACCCCCTCTTTGTGATGCCCGGCAAGAACAAGCGCGAGGAGATCTCCTCCATGCCCGGGGTCTTCCGGCTGTCGGTGGATCAGTTGGCCAAAGAGGCTAAAGAGTGCCGCAAGCTGGGGGTCAACCATGTCATTCTTTTCGGTTTGCCGGAAAAAAAAGACCGGGTGGGCTCCGGGGCCCATGCCACCGATGGCATTATCCAGCGGGCCATCAAGGAGCTCAAGAACAAAGCGCCGGAACTGACGGTCTCCACCGATGTCTGCCTGTGCGAATATACCAGCCATGGTCATTGCGGGATTATTCATGAAGGCATGGTGGACAACGATGCCACCGTCGAGGTGCTGGCCCGTACCGCCCTGTCGCATGCCAAGGCCGGGGCCGATATCGTCGCCCCGTCGGACATGATGGACGGCCGGGTGGGGGAGATCCGGGCCGCCCTGGACGAACACAACTTCGACCAGGTGGCCATCATGTCTTACGCCGTCAAGTACGCCTCGGCCTTTTACGGCCCCTTCCGGGACGCCGCCGACTGCGCCCCCCAGGAGGGTGACCGCCGGGGGTATCAGATGGACCCGGCCAATGCCCGGGAGGCCCTGCGTGAGGCCACCCTGGATGTGGAAGAGGGGGCCGACATCCTGATGGTCAAGCCGGGGATGCCCTACCTCGATATCATCCGGCTGCTGCGCGATGAATTCGACCACCCCATTGCCGCCTACCAGGTCAGCGGCGAGTACGCCATGCTCAAGGCCGCCGCCATCAACGGCTGGCTCGACGAAGAGCGGGTGATGGCCGAAAGTCTGCTCTCTTTGCGCCGGGCCGGGGCCGATATGATTCTGACTTATTTTGCCAAGCAGATGGCCAAGTTGTTGTAACAGTGCCGGCCCGGTGGGCGCTGCGGTAAATTTATCTCCGGGGAGGGATTTTGTTTATTTTTTCTGTTTTACCATGGTCGCTCAGGTTGGCGGTTGTGGTGGGGCTGGCGCTGCTGCTTGGCGGCTGCGGTTCTTCCCGCCTGGTACTGGCTGAGCAAAGCGAGCTGACCCAACTGCATGAAGAGCTGCAACGGCAGCAACTGCAACTGGCCGAGTTGGCCCTGGCCCAGGATGAAACCCATTTCAGCCTGCTGGATGCCGCTGAGGAAATGAGGCGGCAGCTGGCCGAGATAGCTGCCGACCAGAAGGGGATGCTGACCAGGCAGCAGGAATGGGAAGAGTTTGTCCGCGATAATCACCTGCTGAGATCGGCCCAGGAAGAGCAAAAAGCGGCTTTGCAGGTTGAACTGCCGGCCTTTGCCAGGACGGCCGACGACAAACAACTGGTTGGCGCCGTGGAAAAGGTGTTTCTTGCGCCGCCCGGTTCCATGTTTTCCGCCCGGATCGATACCGGTGCCACCACCTCATCGCTGGATGCCCACGATATTGAACGTTTTGAGCGAGACGGCGAGAGCTGGGTGCGCTTTGTCCTGGTAGATCCCGAAGACGACCGCCGGATCACCATGGAGCGCAAGGTGGTCCGTCATGCTCGGATCATTCAGGCGGTGGCGGAGGATCCCGAGCGCCGGCCGGTGGTGAAGCTGGGGGTGACCGTGGGGCATAACACCCAGACCGCCGAGTTTACCTTGTCCGATCGTCGTCACCTGGAGCATCCGGTCCTGATCGGCCGCAATATTCTCCGGGATATCATGGTGGTGGATGTAAGTCAGCGCAATATTGCCCCGCCCCGCCCTCCCGAGGAGTTTGTCCACCCCCTGCCTGAGGAGTAATTTTTTGCGGTCCCGCCTTCTTTTTTACCTGCTGGTGCTGGCCATGATCATGGCCGGCGGTTTCATTGCCTGGCAGCGCCACCTGCAGACCGGCATCCCGCTGTTGCCCGGGGAACAGGCCCCGGTCTGGCTGGTGGAGGCCCGGGTGGATTTCAACGCCGATGGCGGGGCGGTAACCGTCAACCTGGATATTCCCGATGATCCGCCGGGTTTTTTTCTCCTGGCGGAACAGACCGCCTCGCCGGGTTACGGTTTTTCCATTTTGGAAGATAACGGCAACCGCCGGGGCGAGTGGACGATCCGCCGGGCTTCAGGGCCTCAAACCATGTACTACAAAATCCAGCTGGTGCCCTGGGGCGGGCAAATGGCGTCGCCCGCCGGGGCCGAGGAACGACGGGCGGCGACCAGGGCATCGGTGCCCGAGCCCGTCGATGTTTTCTGGGAGGAGGCGGAGGCGGTGGCCGCCCGCCAATTGCTGGCCGTGGCTCGGGAACGCTCCAGCACGCCGGAGAGTTTGACCCGGGAGCTGATTAAGCTGCTGGCCGCGGCGGAACCCGACCAGAATGCCGCCTTGCTGCTGGCCTCTTCTTCACTGGTGCCTTTGCTGGAAAAATTGCTCAACTACAGCCGGTTGCCCACCCGCGTTGTCAATGGTTTGTACCTGGAAGACGGCCGCCGCAATCAGCAGCTGACCCCCAAGCTGGAGGTATTTGTCGGTGGACGCTGGCAGCTGTTCGACCCGCACACCGCCCGCCAGGGCGTGCCGGACAATTTTCTGCTTTGGAATCAGGACCGCCGCTCACTGCTGGATGTAAGTGGCGGTTATAACTCCCAGGTCCGTTTTGCCATGCTCAGCCAGTACGTACCGTCGGTGCAACTGGCCCGCACCACTGCCGGCGGTTCCGGCTTTGACCTGTTTGGGGTGCACAGTCTGCCGGTGGAAGAGCAGGCCATGCTGAAGATGCTGCTGTTGCTGCCCGTCGGCGCCCTGGTGCTGGTTTTTATGCGTATTATGGTGGGGGTGCAGACTTCGGGCACCTTCATGCCCATTCTCATCGCCCTGGCTTTTCTGAAGACCACGCTGCTGCCCGGCCTGATCAGTTTTGTCTCCATCGTCGCCTTCGGGCTGCTGCTGCGGGGCTATCTTTCCGGTTTGAACCTGCTGCTGGTGGCCCGCATCGCCACCATTGTCATCATCGTCATTTTCATTATCGTCCTCTCCAGTCTTCTTGGTTATCAACTGGGCTTCAACACCGGGATGACGGTAACCTTCTTTCCCATTATTATCATCGCCTGGACCATCGAGCGCATGTCCATTCTCTGGGAAGATGAAGGGCCCTGGGAGGTGTTGAAGCAGGGCGGCGGCAGCCTGCTGGTGGCGGTGCTGGCCTATCTTCTGATGCAGTGGCCGGTGATGGCCCACTGGAGTTTCCACTTCCCGGAGATCAACCTGATCGTCGTGGCCCTGATCATGCTGATGGGCAACTATACCGGTTACAAGTTGCTTGAGTTGCACCGTTTCCGGGCGTTGGTTCGATCGGAGGAGGCGTGAGCTGGTGGATCAGTCCGCAGCGGTTGCGGCGGCTGGGGATTTTGGGGATGAACTGCCGCAATGTGGATTTCATTGGCCGCTATAACCCGCGCCGGCTTTATCCCTTGGTGGATGACAAGCTCAAGACCAAGATCCTGGCTGAAAAGCATGGAATTCCCGCCCCGCAGCTCCTGTTTTCGGTGCGGGAGCAGTTTCGGCTGAGAAAGCTTGCCGAGCTTTTACAACCCTTGACCGGTTTTGCCGTTAAACCCGCCAAAGGCTCTGGTGGCAAAGGGATCCTGGTAATTCAGGGGCAGCAGGACGGGGTTTACCTGAAGGCCTCGGGCCGGCGCTTGGGGCTTGAGGATGTTAAACGCCATATCTCCAATATTCTGGCCGGGCTTTACTCCCTGGCCGGGACCCCCGATGCCGCCATCGTCGAACAGCTGATCCAGTTGGACCCCCGCTTCGAAAATTACTCATACCAGGGTATTCCCGATATCCGGGTGATCGTCTTTCAGGGTTACCCCGTCATGGCCATGTTGCGCCTGGCCACCCAGGCCTCCGATGGCAAGGCCAACCTGCACCAGGGGGCGGTGGGGGTGGGTCTGGATATTGCCACCGGGCGCTGCCTGAAGGCGGTCCAGTATTCCCTGCCGCTAACCAGGCACCCGGATACCGGGGCGGACTTTACCCGCCTGCAGATTTCCGACTGGCCGGAGTTGCTGACCATGGCCGCCCGCTGCTATGAGGTGACCGGCCTGGGTTATCTGGGGGTGGATATCGTGCTGGACAAGCAGCGCGGGCCGCTGGTGCTGGAGCTTAACGCCCGCCCCGGGCTGGCCATTCAGGTGGCCAGCGAGCAGGGCCTGCTGGCCCGCTTGCGGCGGCTGGAAAACCTTGACCGGCGCCATGACAGCGTGGCCCAGCGGGTGGAGTTTACCCGCCGGTTTTTTGCCGGGGAGCCCGTGTAGGGCGAGGGTAATCGCTGATCAGCGGGTGGCTACAGCAGATAATCGCTGCGTACGTTGCCCAGGGCGGCGAAGATGTTGGCGGTGATGCGCGGGTCGTCGGCGGTGAGCTGCCTGACCATGGTGCGGACCGTGTGGCGCTTACTGAGATCGGTAAGCGGGCAGGGGTTGGGGACCGCTGCCACCGCGAACAGTCGCCCCAGCTGCTGGATCATCTCCTTGCTCAGCAGGGCCAGGGGGCGGATCAGGTGCAGCCGGCCGGCAAAAAGTCGCTGGTTGGGGATCATCGTGCTGATATTGCCGCCATAGAGCAGGTTGAGGAAAAAGGTTTCAATGATATCTTCCTGGTGATGTCCCAGGGCCAGTTTGTTGCAATTGTGCTCCCGGGCCAGGGCAAAGAGGCGGTTGCGGCGCCTTGAGGAGCAATGGTAACAGCCGTTTTTGCCCTCTTCGGCCGCCAGCGCCTCCGGCCCGTAGGTGGTTTCTTCAATCAGGTAAGGCAGGCCCAGTTTTTCAAGTTGCTCCTGCACCGCTGCACCGGTGCCGGGCAGCGGGGGCAGCAGGCCGTCGGCCTGGAGCGCTCCGGCCTCGGGCGGCAACGGGCCCCCGCCATACAGTCCCGGCCGGGGCCGGTAGCCGGCAAAACCCATGTCCAGGTGGACCGGCAGCAGTTCGTAATGGATGGGGGCCTTGCGCCGCCAGAGATCCAGCAGCCGGCAGAGCACCAGGCTGTCGATGCCGCCGGAAACGGCGATCATCACCCGGTCGCCGTCGGCCAGCATCCCGTAACGGTGCATGGCCTTGCCCACCAGGCGGTTGATTTCCGCCGGCAGACGGGTTGGCTTGGCCGCGGCTTCTTCGCAGCCGCCTGGTGGCGGCTGGCTTGCTGGCTTGCTTGGGGCGTTCATGGTTGACTACAGCATTCCCTTGGAAGAAAGGGGGCCGGAAAGCCGGGGGTCGACCGTGACCGCCTGGTTTAAAGCCCGGCCCAAAGCCTTGAAGATCGCCTCGATAATATGGTGGGAGTTGTCGCCGTGGGCCAGTTCCACGTGCAGGGTCAGGCCGCCGTGGAGGCTGAAGGCCCGGAGGAATTCCTTGGCCAGCGAGGTGTCGAAGTTGCCCACCTTTTGTTCCGGCACTTCCACCCCGTAGTGCAGATAGGGCCGATTGGAGCAGTCCAGGGTAACCCGGACCAGCGTCTCATCCATGGGCACGGCGGCGGCGCCGTAGCGCGCGATCCCCTCCTTGCCTCCCAGGGCCTGCTGCAGCGCCTGGCCCAGGGCGATGCCGAGATCCTCGACCGTGTGGTGGTCATCCACCTGGGTGTCGCCACGGGCGGTTATCTCCAGGTCGAAAAAACCGTGCACCGCCAGCAGGGTCAGCATGTGGTCCATAAAGCCCACCCCGGTGCTGATTTTGTTCCGGCCCCGGCCGTCCAGAACCAGGGTAAGGTCGATGTCGGTTTCTCCGGTGCGGCGCTGGATGCTGCCCTGGCGTGTTGTTGTGCTCATGGTTGGCTTCCTTGTTCGGGCGTGATTTGCGGGATAAGTTGGTAAATTACAGTATGCGATCACCGGGTGCCCCGTGATCGCTTGCCCACAATCTACCAGCAATTTGGGCGGGAAGGCAATAGTCTGTGTTTTTTGTTGACAAGCAACCGGTACACTGTTATAAACCCCCCTTTGAACACGGCGCCCGCGGCGCCTGCTGAGCGGTAACCGTTCGCCAGGGTGTAAACCTGTCAGGCATAACGTGCCGTAAACGTTCAGCAGTGCCGCAGGTTCGGGCAAGCAGCCAGGCGCAGCGTACATCAGTACGTAAGCCTGGCTGATCGCCCGAAGATGTGGTGCTGCTGGACGTTTACGCTGAGCGGGAATAACTCAGTGGTAGAGTGCAACCTTGCCAAGGTTGAAGTCGCGAGTTCGAATCTCGTTTCCCGCTCCAACTTGTGATCAGCAAAGGTTCGAAAAGGTTTCGGGCCTTTTTCTCTTTTGGTCGGCGGTATCTGCTGTGTAACCGCCTGTGGCGGCCGACGCCTTTGAAATAAAATCAGTAAGTTTTGCTAAGGGAACTAACATGAAAACCCATCTGGCTCCGGTCAAGGATATCGATCGCAAATGGTACGTGGTGGACGCCGAGGATTTGATTCTGGGCCGTCTGGCTTCGGAAGTTGCCACCCGCCTGCGGGGCAAGCACAAGCCGATCTACTCCACTTTCATGGATACCGGTGATTTTGTGGTGGTGCTCAATGCCGACAAGGTGAAACTCACCGGCAATAAGTGGGCCGACAAGGTATACTACCGGCATACCGGCTACATAGGCGGCATTAAAGCCGAAACCGCCGAAAAACTGCGGGACCGTAAGCCGGAAGAACTGGTTTACCGGGCGGTTAAAGGGATGCTGCCGAAAAATCCCCTGGGGCGCAAGCAGCTCAAGAAGCTCAAGGTTTATGCCGGCAGCGAGCATCCGCACCAGGCCCAGCAGCCGGAAACCCTGAAGTTTTAGTGTTCCCCAGTTAAGTTTTTTTAGTTAAGGTTTTAAGCCTGGTAAACGGTTACAAACTTTAAATCAGCGCAGACAAGAGTTTGGAGAGATCAATGGCAGATAACGGTATTTACGCCACCGGCAAACGCAAGACCGCCGTGGCCCGGGTGTGGTTGAAACCGGGTAGCGGCAAGATCCTGGTGAACAAGCAGGCGGTGGAAGAATATTTTGACGGCGGCGCCTTCTCGCGGGCAGTGGTGGAAAAACCCCTGTTGCTGACCGAAACCCAGGCCAAATTTGATGTTATGGCCACCCTCAAAGGCGGCGGCAAGAACGCCCAGGCCGAGGCTCTGCGCCACGGTATTTCCCGGGCGCTGACGGAAGCCGACCCCGAGTTGCGGCAAGCCCTCAAGCGGGCCGGTCTGCTGACCCGGGATCCCCGGAGCAAGGAGCGGAAAAAGTACGGTCAGCGCGCTGCGCGGGCCAGCTTCCAGTTCTCCAAGCGTTAACCGGAGAGCAGCGCCGCTTACGGCGACTGTCTATCGATTGCCTATGGAAAACTATCAGGGAAGGCGCTCAGATGAGCCCCTTCCCTTTTTTTGTGCGCCGCTCTCTGCGGCCGTTAGGAGTGAATGATGGGGGAAGTTAAATGATACGAGTGGGAATCATCGGGGCCTCAGGGTATACCGGGGCCGAGTTGGTGCGTCTGCTGGCCAATCATCCCGGGGTGGAGTTGACCCTGGTTACCTCCCGGCAGTACGCGGGGAAACCGCTGGCGGCAGTCTTTCCCCACCTCACCGGGAGCACCGAGCTGGTTTGTGAAGATCCCACCGGGCTTAAGACTGCCGGGCGGGCCGATGTTTTTTTCACCGCCGTGCCCCATCAGACGGCCATGGCGGTGGTGCCCGAGCTGCTGGCCAGCGGTGCCAAGGTGGTCGACCTGTCGGCGGATTTTCGCCTTCATCAGCAACAGGTTTACGAGCAGTGGTACCAGACCCATTCGGCGCCGGAACTGCTGGCCGAGGCGGTCTACGGGCTGCCGGAGTTGCACCGGGCGGCCATTGCCCAAGCCCGCCTGGTGGCCAATCCGGGTTGTTACCCCACCAGTGTGCTGCTGGCCTTGGCGCCCCTGCTCAAGGCCGGTTGCCTGGACCCCGGCAGCCTGATTATCGATGCCAAAAGCGGCACCTCCGGGGCCGGGCGGGCGGCCCAGACCGGTACCCTGTACTGCGAAGTGACCGACGGTTTCAAGGCTTACAAGGTCGCCGAACACCGCCATACCCCGGAGATCGAGCAGGAACTGGGCAAGCTTTGCGGGCAGGAGCTTACGGTCAGCTTCACGCCCCATCTGGTCCCCATGTCCCGGGGGATGTTGAGCACCATTTACGCCACCCTGGCCGGTGACTATGGGCAGGGCGAACTGGAGACCATCCTGCGGGATTATTATCGAGAGGAGCCCTTTGTCCGGGTGCTTCCCGCCGGCCAATTGCCCGCCACCCAGTACGTGCGGGGCAGCAATTTCTGCGACCTGGCCCTGCGGGTGGATCGTCGCAATGGCCGGGTGATTGTGCTCTCCGCCATTGACAACCTGGTCAAGGGGGCCGCCGGTCAGGCGGTGCAGAACCTGAACCTGCTCTGCGGCCTGCCGGAAGCGCAGGGCCTGGGAATAGTACCGCTGTTCCCCTAGTAATCGTTCAGCAGCACCGCATCTTCGGGCGATCAGCCAGGCTTACGTACAGGGGGTACGCTGCGCCTGGCTGCTTGCCCAAATCTGCGGCACTGCTGAACGATTACGGCTCGTGAAACCGGCAGGTTAGTACCCCTGGTAAACGTATACATGGTTAAGGTAAAGTTGACCATCGCCTATGACGGCACCGATTTTGCCGGCTGGCAGCGCCAGCTTAACCGACCCACCATCCAGGCCGTCGTTGAAGAGGCGTTGGCTCGGATGCTGGGTGAGCAGGTGGTGTTGCACGGGGCCGGCCGAACCGATGCCGGGGTGCATGCCCTGGGGATGGTGGCCAGTTTTAATGCCCCCCGGCGACTGCCCCTGGCGGCTTATCGTCTCGGCCTGAACAGCATGCTGCCGCCGGCGATCCGGATCATGGCGGCCGACGAGGCGGCAGACGATTTTCATGCCCGCTTCAGCGCCAAAGGCAAGCTCTACCGCTACTGCTTTTCCACCGCCGCCGTAATGCCGCCCTGCCGGCGCCTGTACCGGGCCCACCTGCCGGGGCCCTTTGCAGCGGAGCGGGTGCGGCAACTGCTGCCGCAAATGCTGGGAGAGCACGACTTTTCCACCTTCGAGGCCGCCGGCTCCCGGGATCGTGACCGGGCAGGCGGCCGGGGCGGGGTGCGGCGGCTGAACCTGTTGCAACTGGAGCAGGAAGACCCGGCCGGGCAAGAATTTTGTTTTGAACTTGGGGGCGATGGTTTCTTGCGCCATATGGTGCGCAATATCGTCGGCACCCTGGTGGCCATCGGCCAGGGCCGGCCCCTGGCCGAGCCGGTGGCTTTACTGGTCGGCAGGGATCGTGCCCGGGCCGGTCCCACCGCGCCGGCCTGCGGCTTGACCCTGGTCAAGGTGATTTATTGATGATCGATTGTGGGGGATGCGACGGCTGCCTCACTTAATTTATTCCAGTTTAACGTTTAATGGAGGTTGCAACAGGGCTTATGGACGCTCCCATCATCGAACTGGCGGCACGGGTCAAAGAGATTAAGGCATCGCCCACTCTGGCGGTGGATGCCAAGGCCAAGGCCCTGAAGGCTGAAGGGGCCGATGTTTTGAACTTCAGCGTGGGAGAGCCGGATTTTGATACCCCGCCCCATGTCTGCGAGGCCGGCAAGGCCGCCATTGATGAGGGGTTTACCCGTTACACCCCGGTTCCCGGGATCCTGCCCCTGCGGGAGGCGGTCTGTCATCGTCTGGCCACCGATCATGGCTGGCGTTATCAGCCTGACCAGATTCAGGTAAGCTGCGGCGGCAAGCACGGGCTGTACAACATGGCCCAGGCCCTGTTCGGCCCCGGTGATGAAGTGCTGATTCCTGCGCCCTACTGGGTCAGTTATCCGCCCATTGTGCAACTGGCCGGGGCGACCCCGGTGATCGTGCCCCTGGATGAAGCCAGCGACTTCGACCTGGATCCGGCGGTGCTGCAGCAGTACGCCACCCCCCGCACCCGGGGCATAATCCTCAACAGCCCCTCCAACCCCACCGGTTCGGTGCTTTCCGCCCGGGCCCTGGAGGCCATCGGCAAAATGGCCCTGGAGAACAGTTGGGTGGTGATCAGCGATGATATCTACGACACCATCGTTTACGGGGATGACAAGCTGCCCCATATCCTGGAGGTTGATCCCCGCCTCAGTGAGCAGACCCTGATCTTAAACGGCGTTTCCAAATCATTTGCCATGACCGGCTGGCGGATCGGCTACACCGCAGGCCCCAAGCACATCATTGCGGCGATGAACAAGATTCAGAGCCAGTCCACCTCCAATCCTTCGTCGGTGGCGCAAAAGGCCGCCCTGGCCGCGCTCAACGGGCCGCAGGATTTTCCCCGCCAGATGCGAGATGCCTTTGTGCCCCGGCTCAACTTCATCATGGAAGCCCTGACCGCCATTGAAGGCGTCACTTGCGTACGGCCCCGGGGTTCTTTTTACGTCTTCCCCAACCTGTCGGCCTATTTCGGGCGCCAGAGCCAAGATGGGCGGGTGATCGGCGATTCGGTGGCCCTGGCCGACTATCTGCTGGAAGAGGCGCTGCTGGCCACGGTCCCTGGGGCGGCTTTCGGGGCCGACCAGTTCGTTCGTTTTTCCTTTGCCACGTCGATGGGGGTGCTGGAAGAGGGGATGAAGCGGCTGGCTGACGCCCTGGCAGGGTTGCGCTAGGCGGTAAGCGCTCAGCAGCACCGCATCTTCGGGCGATCAGCCAGGCTTACGTACTGATGTACGCTGCGCCTGGCTGCTTGCCCGAACCTGCGGCACGGCTGTTCGCTTACGGCACGTCAGACCGGCAGGTTGGGTTACCGCTAGGCAACCCTGCCGCGATGAGGGATGAGAGTGGGGTGCGAAGAAGAGGGTGGGTTGCCTGGAGGTTACTGGTCGGCAAATCCGGAAGGGCTGGTGTGGCTGGGCTCGCTCAGGGCCCAGGTCCAACCGTCCAGGGGACGTTCCCTGGACAGGGCCTTGCGGCCGTTACTGGTGTAACAGACATAAACCCACTCCGAACCGCTGGTAAACACCCTGATCAGACCCAGAGTGGGGTGGGTGTACCATCCTTCCTGAAACGTCCCTTCCATTGCGGCCCTCTTTGTCGCTGTTACCGGCTGATTGGCAAACGGTCGTGCCGGTGTTATTGGTTGTCGTTGGTGTTCTGGCATTCCCGGCATTTGTCGGGGGTCTTGCCGGTCTGGCAGTAACGGTTGAAGTTTTTAATCCAGTCCGCCCCGCCCTGGGGGCATTCATCCAGGTAGTTCATCAGCAGGCTGAGCCGTTCAATGATCGGCCGCGGGGCCGTATGTTCGATCTGGCAGGCCCCCTCTTCGGCCAGTTCTTCCTCCACCGCCAGCACCCGGAGAAAAAAATCCTTCAAGGCCTGGTGGCGCCGGATGACGTCCCGCGCCACTTTGGTCCCCGCCGGGGTCAGGGTGATGACCTCGTAAGGGGCGTAGTTGATCAGCCCTTTCTGGGAAAGCGAGCGGAAGGCCTCGGTCACCGAAGAGCGGCTGACCTTGAGCCGGGTGGCGATTTCCTTGGCCCGGGCCACCTGTTTTTCCTCCACGATATGGTGAATGGTTTCCAGGTAGTCTTCCAGGCTGGCGCTAAGGCGCTTCCCACTTCTAGGCATGCGGTTGATTCCTTGATTAATTATTTTCGGATAAGCTAAAATAATTCAGGCATCAGCTTATTGTCAAGCATTTACCCACACTACCATATTTCCCGCAGGCCCTGCTGCTTGCGGGCCAGATCAACCAAGCGTTCCAGCTCCACCTGCCAGGAGGCATGTACCCGGGCGGCGGAGGGGGCGATGAGTTCCGGCAGGCCGTAGACCAGCCGGTCGGAAGCCCCGGAGGCCTCGATCACCGCCTCGATGGAACGGGCCCCGAACTTGTATTCGGCCAGCAGCAGCCGCAGCAGCAGCCCCGAGGTCTTGCGGGCCGCCTTCTTCCAGTGGGTATCCATCTGGTGGGCGATGATGAAGGCCCGCTTGATCAGAATCCGCCGAAGTTTGGCCAACTCCTGGGGGCCGGCCTGGTTGCAGAGCAGGTCCCGGGGGATCTCGATGTCGTCGATGTCCAGCACAACCCGCAGGCGGCTGAGAAAATCGGGAATTTTCAGGGTGCGCACCAGTTGCCGGGTGGCCGGCTCGGCGCTTTCCAGCAGTGCGGCCATCCCGTCGTAGCTGGACTTGACCCCGCCGGCAAAGACGAAAATCGAGCGGCCGATGTTGTAGGGCACCCCGTGCACATAGGTAATGCCGTCCTGCATGGAGGGCAGGAAGTAGCGCAGGTAGCCGAACTCGTGGTTGTCGTAGCGGCAGTCAAACTCGTCCCAAAAGACGATGGGCACTTTGCCTTTGGCCACCGAGGCCCGGATGGCGTCAATGGCGCTGTTGATCTCTTCGGGGCCGTCAAACTGGGTGAGGTTGAACTCGAAGAAGTCAAAGGGGCTGATGTCGAACCGCCGCCCGATGACCTTGGCCACTTCTTTAACGGCAAATGACTTGCCCGACCCCGGCGGCCCGAACACCCCCACGCACAAGGGGCGCTGCACCTGCTCCCGGGAAACATAAGAGTCCATTACGTTCTGCAGGGTCACCACCGGCTCGATCTCCGCCGGATCGGTGGTGCGCAGGTTGCCGACGCTGAACATCCGCAGGTCGGCAAAACCGTTTTTCCAGCTAACCTCGTTTTTCAAGTAATGCAGCACCTCGGCGATTACCCCGATGCAGTCGTTGGCCATGCTGCCCATCTGCTCCTTAACGTAAGAGCTCACCGGCCAGGGAAAAAGGCCGCGTACCGCTTCCTTTTTGGTTTCATGCCACTGCTGGCAGGAGACCACGTCCAGTTCCTGTTCAAATTCCGGGGTCAGCTGGGCCAGGTCGATGAAACAGGAGTCGCTTTTGGTCTCGACAAAAGAGCAGGGGGTGCCGTCGGGGAAAGTGGAGGAGAAATCCAACTCCGGAAAGCGCAGCCCGCCGTCGAAGGCGTAGCCGCTTTGATGCAGCAGTTGCCAGTTGTTGAGCAGCCGGGTGGAGTAGTCGAAAAAGGCGTTGCGGCAAAAATAGGGGCCGCCGGCCTGCAGCCAGTCGCTGGCCAGCAGGCTGGTGGCTAAAGTGTCGTAGCAGGGAGCGGAGCCTTTGTGCCGGGGCGAGCTTTTCTCCGGCAGGCAGCCGGGCCGGTGGCGGAAATAACCGCCGTCCGGGCCCAGGTACATGATGCCGTGGGGGAACATTTCCACGATGATATGGCACGTGAAGCGGCCGTTTTTCCACAGCCCCACCTCGGAGGTCTTGAGCGCTCGCAAGGTCATGGCCACGATGGTTTCCCAGATCACCGAGCTGTCCATCTCCATGCGGGTGGTTTCCAGATCGGAGAGCCGGCAGAACAGGCAGAATTTGTCGCCGAACTGCTTGGCCCAGCTCTGCCAGTGGGCCACCCCGATACCCAGGGCGATGACCCAGGCGTTGGGGTTGAGCTGTTTGAACTCATCACTGGCCGCCGGCGGCCGGCCGCTGTCGTCGATGACCATGATACCCTGGTTGCCTGCCAGTTGCGGCCGGTTGTCGGGGGTGATTTCCAGTTGGCGGGTGCTGGCTTTGCGGCCCTCCGGGGGCAAAAACTGCTGGAACATGAACCAGCCATCGGCAGGATCGGTTTCCCGGTCGGCCCGGCGATTCCGGAAAATTTGAAAAATTTCCTTCTGTTCGCCGTAGGTGTGGGAGTCGATGGCGGGGTTAAGCCCGACCCGGCCCAGGTAAGTGCTCAGCCAGGTGCCGGTCTGTTCCAGGCGCCCCTCTTCGATGCTGATCCGGCCGGCCAGCAGTTCGATCTGATCACCGGGATTGTAGCCGTAGGCCGGCAGGCTGCCTTCCCGCAGCAGGCTGACTTCTTTCACCGGCAGGTTGGTAATCTGAACCTTGGATCCCAGCAGCAGCAGCTTGCTTGCCGGTGCCGCAGAGGCGGTCTGTTTGTTCTGCTCTATGTCCATAAGGGGCCTCCTGGTGCGTTGTAACTTAATCAAATTTTAATCTGTAGAGCAAACCGTGAAAAGGGTATCGGTCAGCCAAGGGCGCTTTCCTGGTGGGCCAGCAACCAGTGATAGGTCTCGCGCAGCCCTCTTTCCAAGGGGATTTGCGGTTGCCAGCCCAGAGCCTTGATCCGGGAAATATCAAGCAGTTTGCGAGGGGTTCCGTCAGGCTGGTTGCGGTCAAAAACCAGCCGGCCGGTAAAACCGGTGATATTGGCGATGGTGGCCGCCAGTTCGGCAATGGTGCAGTCAAGTCCTGTGCCCACATTAACATAGGAGCGCATGGGCCGGGTTTGCGCAGCCCAGTCCTCCCGGGGGAGATTCATCAGGAAGACGGCGGCGGTGGCCAGGTCGTCAACATGGAGAAATTCTCGCCGGGGACTGCCGCTGCCCCAGATAACCACCTCGTCGGCACCGGTTTCCCTGGCCTGGTGAATACGGCGCAGCAGAGCAGGGATCACATGGCTGTGGAGCGGGTGAAAATTGTCGTTGGGGCCGTAAAGGTTGGTGGGGATAATGCTCCGATAATCGCGGCAATGCTGGCGGTTGTAGCTTTCACACAGCTTGATGCCGGCAATCTTGGCGACGGCGTATGGCTCGTTGGTGGATTCCAGGAAACCGTCAAGCAACGCTTCCTCGCGCATGGGCTGGGGGGCCAATTTGGGGTAAATACACGAGGAACCGAGGAAAAGGAGTTTGTTTACTTCAGCGGTATGGGCGGCATGGATGATATTGCACGCGATCATCAGGTTTTCATAAATAAATTCGGCCGGGTAGCTATTGTTGGCCAGAATACCGCCGGCTTTGGCTGCCGCCAGATAGATCTGGTCAATTGCGGTGGCCCGGAAAAAATCAGACACCTGCTTTTGGTCTTGCAGATCAAGCTCACTCCGGTCGCGGGTAATGAGTTCAATGTGCTTGCAAGGGGCAAGCTGCCGGACAATGGCTGAGCCCACCATGCCGCGGTGGCCGGCCACGTAAACACGCTGTTTGGTGGTCAACACTGATCTCCCGTTGTGTTCCAGTGAGGCAACCGTAGCTGGTTATTCATGATAATTGCAGGTATCGTAGCCGTGCCGTTTAACCAGGTCGTCACGTTCGGCGGTCTTTAGATCTTCTCTTACCATTTCAGCCACCAGTTCCTTAAAGCTGGTCTTGGGTGTCCAGCCCAGCTTTTCCCTTGCCTTGCCGGCATCGCCAAGCAGGGTATCCACCTCGGTGGGTCTGAAGTAGCGGGGGTCTATGGCCACTATGCAGTGCCCGTCGGCATCGTAACCCTTTTCCGCCACCCCTTCCCCTTGCCAGTTTAAGCTGATACCCAACTCCGCCGCAGCGGTGTTGACAAAGTCCCGCACCGAATAATGCCGGCCACTGGCAATGACAAAGTCTTCCGGCTGTTGCTGCTGCAGCATCAACCATTGCATTTCCACGTAATCCCGGGCGTGCCCCCAGTCCCGACTGGCATTCAAGTTGCCCAGGTATAAGCGTTCCTGGAGTCCGAGTTTGATCCGGGCCAGCGCCCGTGTAATTTTGCGGGTTACGAAGGTTTCGCCCCGTACCGGTGATTCATGATTGAACAGGATTCCGTTGCAAGCGTACATTCCGTAGGCTTCGCGGTAGTTAACCACAATCCAGTGAGCGTAGAGCTTGGCCACGGCATAGGGGCTGCGGGGGTAGAAAGGGGTGTTTTCCCGCTGGGGGGTTTCCTGTACCAGGCCATACAACTCAGAAGTCGAGGCCTGGTAAAAGCGGGTTTTATTTTCCAGGCCCAAGATGCGGATGGCCTCCAGCAGGCGCAGCACTCCGAGGGCGTCGGAGTTGGCTGTATATTCAGGTTCTTCAAAGGAAACCGCCACGTGACTTTGAGCAGCCAGGTTGTAGATCTCGTCGGGCTGCACTTGCTGAATAATGCGGATCAGGCTGCTGGAGTCGGTCATGTCGCCGTGGTGAAGAATAAAACGCCGGTTTTTGATCTCCGGCCCTTCATAAAGGTGGTCTATGCGGTCGGTATTGAAAAGAGAGGTGCGCCGCTTGAGACCATGTACTTCGTATCCTTTTTGTAAGAGCAATTCAGCCAGATAGGCGCCATCCTGGCCGGTGACTCCGGTGATAAACGCTTTTTTCATTGCTGGTTACCTCTAACCCTGGGAGTTGTCGAATGTCTTGGCGCCAGTTTGCTGCAAAGAGCAATCTCCGTCAATTGGTTTTTCTTGCCGCCACGAGTTAAGTTGGATGATTCGCTTGTTGAAAAAACATTGCCGTTCTTTTAAGCCAACAGCCGTAAAAGAGTAACTGTTTATGGGGTACCCCGTGATTGCTTACGTCGCCGGCAGCCTGTCGTCTAATGTGCCAAATATCGGCGCACTGCGTGTTGCTGTGCGGTTCAAGCGCCGCCGATGGCCGGGAAAAAGTACAGCAGCAGATGGATGCAGCCCAGGGCGTAAAGGCCGGCCAGCAGGTCGTCCAGCACGATGCCCAGGCCGCCGTGGCAGCGCCGGTCGATGAAGCGGATGGGGAAGGGCTTTAAGATGTCGAAGAATCGGAACAGCACAAAGGCAAGCAGCCAGGCTGTGAAAGTGGCGGGCACGGCAATCAGGGCGATCAGCATCCCGGCGACCTCGTCGATCACCACCATGCCGGGGTCGGGCCGATCGAGAATTTTTTCAGCCATGCCGGAGATGATCACCGCCAGCACAATGATCCCCGCCAGGCTCAAAGCGTAAAGCTGCCAGGACAGGCCCATGATGGCCCAGTGCACCGGAAAGGCCGCCAGGGTGCCCCAGGTACCGGGGGCCTTGGGCAACCGGCCCAGGCCAAAGCCGGTGGCCAGCAGCATGATCAATTTATCCATTGGGCTTCTCCTCCTGACCGGGGGCGGGGCATGGTCGGCACTGCTCCGGCGGCATGGCGGCCACCAGCGTATGGACTTGCAGCAGCGGCACCTTATGGCGCAAGGCCGCGGCCCGGCAGGATTCATATTCGGGGTAAAGGCGTTCTCCGCCCGGGGCTTTGACCTTTTTGACCGCGATCTCCCCCCATGGGGTGGTCACCACTCCCGTTTGCCGGGGCAGGGTTTGGCGCTGCTGGCGATGAAAACGCAGGCCGATGGCGGTGGTTTCACTGAGCAGGCATTCTTTAAGGGCCGGGGCTGCCGCCGGTTCGCCAAGTACCCGCAGCAGGTAGCCGGGCCGGCCCTTTTTCATCAGCAGCGGGGTCAGGGAGACATCCAGGGCGCCCAGGCTGAAAAGGCGGTCGCAAAGATGGGGGAAACCCTCGGCGGCCCAGTCGTCAAGCTGGGTTTCGATAACCTCCACCGCCTGGGCCTCGGCCACCGGTTCCGAGCGGCCGAGCAGCAGCCGCAGCAGGTTGGGTTTGCCGTCGGGGCGCTCCCGGCCGCCGGCCCCGTAACCGACTTGCTCAATGCTCATGGGCGGCGGCGGCCCAAAATCATCCGCCAGGGCCTTGATGACCGCCGCGCCGGTGGGGGTAACCAGTTCCATCTCCAGATCCAGGCCGTAAACCGGCACCTCGCGCAACAGTTCCAGGGTGGCGGGGGCCGGCAGGGGCAGAGGGCCGTGGCTGCTCTCCACCCAGCCGCGGGCTAGAGGCAGCGGGGAGCAGACCAGGCGTTCCAGCCCGAAGTAATGCAGACCGGCCGCCACCCCGACGATGTCGACCAGGGAATCGATCGCCCCCACTTCATGGAAATGCACCTTTTCCGGCGGTTGGCCGTGAACCTTGCCTTCGGCGGCGGCCAGAGCGGCGAAAACGGCCAGGGCGTGGTCACGCACGCCGGCATCCAGCCGGGCCCCCTCAAGCAGAGCCCTGATGCTCTGCCAGTCGCGCCGGGGCTGGACGGCGGTATCGTCCTGGACAACCTGCAGTCGCCCGCTTTGCAGTGCCCCCCGCTGCACCCGGGTAAATTCCAGCCGGTAGCCGCGCAACCCCAGCCCGGCCAACTGTTCATCAAGATAAGCGCGGGGCAGCCCGGCATCCAGCAGCGCCGCCAGCAGCATATCCCCGGCAACCCCGGAAAAACAGTCCAGATAAGCAATGTTACCGGTCATGATAAACGCTCGCCAAGGCCGCTTGCCATTTGCTTTACGGGCTGTAAACCTTCAGCAGTGCCGCAGATTCCGGCAAGCAGCCGGGCGCCGCGTACCCCAGGTACGCAAGCCGGGCTGCTTGCCGGAAGATGTGGTGCTGCTGGAGGTTTACCGGTCATGTTCCTAGTTTTTGGCCCAGCTTCAGGGGGTGGCCGCGGTGAAAGGCGCCGATGGGCAGCCGTTTGCCGCCTTCCCGCTGGATTTCCTCCACCAGCAGGCAACCTTCACCGGTGGCGATCCCCAGCAAATTGTTTTCCGGTTGCAGCATGGTGATGGTGCCCGGTGGCGCGCCGGCGGGTTCCGAGGCCGTGGCAGGTTTGAAGAGCCGGAGGATTTGACCTTCCAGGGTGGTTCGGGCCAGGGGCCAGGGGTCCAGGCCGCGGATCAGGCAGGAGATTTTGGTTGCCGGCAGCTTCCAGTCGATATCCGCCATGGTCTTGCACAGCAGCGGGGCCATGGTGGCCTGTGTATCGTCCTGTTTAATCGGGGGGAGTTGGTCGGCCTTGAGCAGCTCCAGGGCTTCCACCAGGGCCTGGCCGCCTAAAGCGGACATCCTGGCCGCCAGGCTGCCGCTGGTGTCGTCGTCATGGATGGGCATTCGCCTTTGCAGGAGAATATCGCCGGTGTCCATGCCCTCGTCCATCTGCATGATGGTCACCCCGGTTTCCGCCTCGCCGTTGATGATCGCCCACTGGATGGGGGCCGCCCCCCGGTAGGCCGGCAGCAGGGAACCGTGGATATTGATGGTGCCCAGGGGCGGCAGATTCAGCAGCGGCCCGGGCAGGATGCGACCGTAGGCCGCCACCACCAGCAGATCGGGCTGGTAACTTCTGATTTCGTCCAGGAACTCGTCGGTCCTGATCTTGCTGGGCTGCAGCACCGGAATACCCTTGTGCTCGGCCAGTTCCTTGGTGGGCGGCGGGCTTAGTTTCTTGCCCCGCCCCTTGGGCCGGTCGGGTTGGCAAACCACCGCCGCAACCTCTTCGCCGTGATCCAGCAAGGCCTGCAGGGGGGCGACGGCAAACTCCGGGGTGCCCATGTAGATGATTCGGTAGGGCCGGCTCCGGCTCACGGTTTTTCCTCCGCCTGCATAATTTTTTTCAGTTTTTTGCGGTAGAGGGTGCGTTTCAGCGGGCTGATGCGGTCGATGAACAGGGTGCCGTCGAGGTGGTCCAGTTCATGCTGGATCACCCGGGCGAAAAAATCTTCGGCGACAAAATCCAGCGGCTGGCCGCTCAGGTCCTGGGCTTTGACCCTGATCCGGGCAAAGCGTTTGACGTTGGTGGCGTACTCGCGGACGCTGAGGCAGCCCTCCTCGTCCACCTGCTGCCCCTCGGCCTCGACAATTTCGGGGTTGATTAGCACCAGTGACGGCGCCAGCTCTTCCTCGGAAGGGGGGGAAGGGGGGGAGGGGGCCGCCTCGCCGGCCTCGCCGTGCTCCTGGGCCAGGGCCGCCCGCTGTTCTTCGTCCAGGGTCACCCGGCCGGCGATTACCACCACCCGCAGGGGCACCCCGATTTGCGGCGCCGCCAGCCCCACCCCGGGGGCGGCGTGCATGGTCTCGATCATGTCGAGGGCCAGCCGCCGCAGTTCATCGTTGAATTCGCTCACCGGTTTGGCCCGGCTCTTAAGGGAGGGCACCGGAAATTGGACAATGGGTTGAATAGCCATGGGGTTCTATAGCATATTTTCCGGATCAACGTCCAGACTCAATTTAACCGTGGAAGCGCCGGCCAGGCGAGCATATTCGCCCAGCAGCGCCTGGCAGAGCCGGTGCAGCGGGGCAACCCCCCGGCCCTTGAGCAGCAACTGCCAGCGGAAGCGGTCTTTCAGCCGAGACAGCGGCGCCGGGGCCGGGCCCAGTACCTTGATGCCGGAGTCGGCCCGGCCCCGGGCGATTTCTCCCAGGCGCAATGCCAGTTCCCGCACCTTCTCTTCCTTTTCGCCGTCGAAACGCAGGTTGATCAACCGCCCCCAGGGGGGAAAGCCCAGGCGTTGCCGCAGAGCGATCTCCTGCTCATAAAGGCCCTGGTAATCGTGGGCCCGGGCCAGGGCAATGCTGTAGTGCTCGCTTTGCAGGGTCTGCACCAGCACCCGGCCCGGCTGCTCACCTCGGCCGGCCCGGCCGGTGACCTGGGTAAGCAGTTGAAAGGTGCGCTCCGCCGCCTTGTAGTCGGGAATTCCCAGCCCGGCGTCGGCCCAGACGATGCCCACCAGGGTCACCCGGGGAAAGTGGTGGCCCTTGGTAATCATCTGGGTGCCGATGAGGATATCCACCTCGTGGTCCCGTACCGCCTTAAGCACCTTGAGAAACTCCTTGCGGTCGCGGCTGGTGTCCTGGTCCAGGCGAGCCAGGCGGGCGGCGGGAAAATGGCGGCGCAGTTCCTCCTCCAGGCGCTCGGTGCCGAAACCCGCCGGGACCAGGGTGCCGGAGTGGCAATGGCCGCACAGGCTGGCGCGCGGCTGGCGGTAGCCACAGTGGTGGCAGAGCAACAGGTCGGCTTTTTTGTGGTAAGTCAGGGTGACCTGGCAGTGGCGGCACTGCACCGGCCGGCCGCAATCCTTGCACAGTACCAGGTTGGCAAACCCCCGGCGGTTCAAAAAAACCAGCGACTGCTGGCCGGCAGCCAGGTTTTCCCGCAAAGCCCGGATCAGTTGGGGGGAAAAAAGCGGCGGCAGGCCGGATACCGTTCTCACTGCTTTCAGGTCGACGATTTCCACCGCCGGCAGGGGGCGGTCCTCCACCCGGCGGGTCATTTGCAGCAGCTCAAACTTGCCCTGCCGGGCGGCGTGGTAACTGCTCACCGCCGGGGTGGCCGAACCCAAAAGGACCGTGGCCTGCTGCTTGACCCCGCGCAGCAGGGCCAGATCGCGGGCGTTGTAGCGCAGACCATCCTCCTGCTTGTAGGCTGGGTCGTGCTCTTCATCGACGATGATCAGGCCGGGGTCGGCCAGCGGCGCGAAGATCGCTGAGCGGGCACCGATGGCAATTTGGGCCTCGCCGCTGAGCAGCAGGCTCCACTGGTCGTAGCGCTGGCCGCCGGACAGCCCGCTGTGGAGCAGGGCCACGGCGTTGCCGAAGCGGGAACAGAAGTGCCCCTCCAGTTGGGTGGCTAAAGCAATTTCCGGCACCAGCACCAGCACCTGGCGGCCGGCGGCCAGGGCGGCTTCGGCGGCCCGCAGATAGATTTCGGTCTTGCCGCTGCCGGTAATGCCGTGCAGCAGAAAGGGGGTATATTGCCGGCCTTCGATGGCCGGGGTCAGCCGCGCCATGACGGCGCTTTGTTCGTCGGTAAGCCTTTCAGGCCGGGGAAAAAAGGGCGGCGCCTCCCCGAAAGGGTCGCGGTAGCGGCGCTGCTCGAAGGTGCTGATCTGGTTGCGGGCCAGCAGCCCCTTCAGGGCCCGTCCGGCGCCGGGATAACGCTTGAGCAGCTCCCGCCGGGGAACGCCGTTGGGGTTGTTGGCGGCCAGTTCGGTAAGCAGGGCCAGGGTTTTGTCTTCCGACGGCTTAAGCGCCACGGAAGAAGAAAAGGGGTCTGACCCCTTTTTTGTTGTATGTTTTTTGATGTTGGCCGCGGCGTCCGGCGGTAATTTCGCGGGTGGAAGCGCCGGCAGGAAAATGATGGTTTCGGTCTGGGCTCGGACACTTTCCCGGCGTAGCCGGTTATCGATCTCAATCAGCCCTTCATCCTGCCAGCGTTTGAGTTCCGGCGGCCGACGGCGGATTACCGTGGCGCTTTTGGTAGCGCTCAATTCGCCCCGGGCCAGCAACTCGGGTAGCCAGTCGGAGAGCGGCAAAGGGGAGTTGCGTTTGCTTGCGGTGGATTGGGCAAGCGAGGGCAGTTTTTCGGCGCCCCGGTCGGTGAGCTTGATGATTCTGGTGCTGCGGCGGCTGAGGCCGGCGGGCAGGGCGTTTTGGATCACCTCGCCGATGGGATGGTGGTAGTAATCGGCGATCCAGCGGAAAAAGGGGACCATGGCGGCGGGGAACAGTGGTTCGTCGTCCAGCACTTCCAGGGCGGCCCGGATTTTGCCGCCCGGTTGCCGGTCGTTGCCGCCGTCCTTGAGAGCCGGTGGTTGTGCCGCGCAGTCCAGCAGGTAGCCGGTGACTTGCCTTCGCCCCAGGGGCACCAGCAGGCGGTGGCCGGGGGGGAGTTGGGCAACTCCCGCCGGCGGGGCGTAGGTAAGGGTCTGGTGAATAGGGGCTGCCACCGCCACTTCAAAGTATACGGGAGTCTGCTTGCTCATGGGGGTTGCTTAAAGGGCCGCGCAAACCTCCTTGAGGTGTTGGCGGAATTCCGGGCCCAGGGTGGGATGGCAGCGGGCAAAGGCGATGATCGCTTTCAGGTAGCCCAGCTTGTCGCCGGCGTCAAAACGGGTGCCTTCAAACTCGTAGGCGTATAATGGCCGCTTTCTGGCCAGGGCCATCAGGGCGTCGGTGAGCTGGATCTCGCCGCCGTGGCCGGGGGTGGTTGTCTGCAGCAGGTCAAAGATGTCCGGCTGCAGCAGGTAGCGGCCGATGATGGCCAGGTCGGAATCGGTGGTGCCGGGGGGTGGTTTTTCCACCATCCGCTGCACCTTGTGCACCCGGTCCCGGACCGGTTCGCCCTCGACGATTCCGTACTGGCCGGTTTCCTCCGGGGCCACGCGCTGGATGGCCACAATGGACTCCTGCACTTCGTCATAGAGGTTGAGCATCTGCCGGCAGCAGGGCAGGTTGTCGGAAAGCACCAGGTCGTCGCCCAGCAGCACCAGGAAGGGCTCGTGGCCCACCACGTTGCGGGCACTCCAGATGGCATGCCCCAGCCCCAGCGGTTTTTTCTGGCGCACCGCGATGATGTCGATGAGGTTGGAGATATGGCGCACCTCTTCGTACAGTTCGGGCTTGTTTTTCTGGCGCAGCATGGTGTCCAGCTCGAAGTCGTAATCGAAGTGGTTTTCAATGGCCGACTTGCCTTCGCTGGTCACAAAGATGATCACCTCGATGCCGGAATTGACCACCTCCTCCACGATATACTGGATGGTGGGCCGGTCGACGATGGTCAGCATCTCTTTGGGGATGGCCTTGCTGGCCGGCAGAAAACGGGTGCCCAGCCCGGCGACGGGAATTACGGCCTTGCGAACTTTCATCTTGCTCCTCCTGGTTGACGGGGTCCTGCCACCGGCCAAGGTTGACCTGGCATCGGCGAAAAATTAACGTAATCGTTCAGCAGCACCGCATCTTCGGGCGATCAGCCAGGCTTACGTACAGGGGGTACGCTGCGCCTGGCTGCTTGCCCGAACCTGCGGCACTGCTGAACGATTACGGCACGTTAAACTGTTAAGTTAATACCATTGGTGAACGCTTACAAATTAACTATAATATGTTGCACATTGCCCATCTTGGCAACCGTTTTGAGGCAGGTGGGGTGGATGGCAGATTAACCCGGAGGTCTTGAAGAGCATGCATCCGCTGGAGAAAAAAGTCAAAAAGAGTATCGCCGGCCACCGCCTGATCGCCGCCGGCGAGCTGGTGGTGGTGGGAACCTCCGGCGGGCCGGACTCCATGGCCCTGCTTTATGCCCTCAAGACTTTGTCGGCGGCCATGCACTTCAACCTGCTGGCGGTTTATGTTGACCATGGCCTGCGACCGGAAGAAAGCCGGGAGGAAGAGCAACTGATGGCGGCGGTGGCCGCCGCCCTGGAGATTCCCTGGCGCGGCGGCCGGGTGGCGGTGCGCGATTATGCCCGGCAGCAGGGCCTTTCCTTGGAACACGCGGCCCGGGAGTTGCGTTATCGTTTTTTTGCCCAAGTGGCGGCGGAAACCGGGGCGGCCAAGATCGCCGTGGCCCATACCGCCGATGACCAGGCGGAAGAGCTGTTGCTGCGCCTGCTGCGGGGAACGGCCCGGGGAGGGCTCAGCGGCATGGCGCCGCTGGCTCGGGGGCGCATCATCCGGCCGCTGTTGGCGGTGAGCAAGGCCGAGGTGCTGGCCTACCTTGCCCAGCGTAACATCGCCTTTGCCCGGGACAGCTCCAACCAGGACCTGCGCTTTGTTCGCAACCGGGTGCGGCTGGAACTGGTTCCCTGGCTTAAGCAGCGTTTCAACCCCCGCCTGCGGGAAACGCTCTGCCACACCGCCACGGTGCTGCAGGACGAGGAGGAATTGCTGGCGGCCATGGCCGACGAGGCTTACCGCCAGGCCCGGGTCGCCGGTGAACCGGCCAAGGCGGCGTTAACCCTCTCTTTGCCGTTTTTTGCCGCTCAACCCCGGGCCCTGCAGCGCCGTCTGCTGGAAATGGCCCTGCTTGAACTGCAGCTTAAACCCGCCGGGCGTCAGATCGAGCAACTGCTGCACGGCGCCGATCGGGGCGGCAAAGGGGTGATTGGCCATTTGGCCGGCGGGGTGACGGTCTACAAAGACGCCAAATCTCTGCGCTTCCACCGGGAAGCTCCGGGCCCCCGCCGCCGCCCGCCGGCAAGCGGTAAAAGCACTAATCAGCCATAATGGTTGCGGTCGGCAATACGGCGGACCGCGACAAAAATCTTTACGCCCAGTCCGATCCGTGGTAATGAAGCGTGCAACCCGTCACGGCGGGCAACAGATAAGTGGGCGGGTAGCTCAGCTGGATAGAGCGTTAGCCTCCGGAGCTAAAGGTCGTGGGTTCGAATCCCGCCCCGCTCACCACGAAAATTAAAGGGAAATCAGGCGGTTAGGCTTGGTTTCCCTTTCTCTTTTGGTACCACAGATTTTCACTCAAATAGCCCTTTTGTGTCCCAAGTGTCGGCGTACTTTTTAATCCCTGGTTAGTGGCTTACGTAGCGCGGTCATGATAATTCCCAGCGTTACCTTTAGCATGTAGTATATCCCCAGCAACCCGCTGATGGATGAGTCCCCCCCTTGCCGTTCACGCATCTCCGTCGCTTCTTCTGTAATTTTAAAGCCGTTGCGCCCCAGCAGGATCACTGCTTCTGGTTCGGGGTAGTCGGTGGGATAATGTTTTGCTAAAAAACGGATCGCCGGCTGGCTGTAGGCGCGAAAACCGGAGGTGTTATCGGTGATTTTTTGCCCTATCAGCAGCGAGTTGAGCAACTGGAAGGTGCGGATGCCGAGTCGCCTTACAAAGGTGGAACGGAATCCCGCGTGCTTATGCACGAAACGGGAACCGATTACCAGATCGGCGTGGCGCGCCTGTATAGCTTGTACCAACTTGGGCAGTTCGGAGGCCAGGTGTTGGCCGTCGCCGTCGAATTGGACGGCGATTTGGTAGTTGTGGCGGGCGGCGTATTTGAAGCCGGTTTGGACCGCCCCGCCGATGCCAAGGTTTTTGGGCAGGTCGATGACCAGTGCCCGGCCGGTAGCCCGGGCTGCCGGCCCGGTGTGGTCGATGGAGCCGTCGTTGATTACCAGCACGTCCAGTGGCAGCCCGGCATTGTTTAGCAGGTCCGTAATCACTTCGACGATGTTGTTTCCCTCGTTATAAGCCGGCACAATCACCAGGATATCGGCATTTTTTTTCGCCTCTTCCAGTTTCCCCAGGCCCATTTCCTGGATCAGCTCATTGTTCTGTTCCGAGAGGCGGGTAACCACCACCGATAAATGAACCAGTACCAGAAAGGTGAAACCGGTGGTCAGCAGCATCAGCACACTGGGCGGGTATGCAACCCCCACCAGTGCCCCCAGCCGATCAATAGCATAGCGATCGACGGACATGTAAAGGAGAAAGAGGCTCATGAAAAACCAGAGCAGAGAATACTCCTCCTTCATCCGCCGTTTTTTTACCAGATTGAAGATGAACCCCAAAATGAACAGGCTAAAAATAATGGAAACAAACTGGATTCGGTCAAAAACGAAAAGTTCACTCATGGCCTACAGCCTCGCTTGCATACGATTGCCCGGCTTTTGTGCCCGCCTTAATCCTGTAACGCTGCAGCCCATGATCGGGCATGTTCCTGACAGGAATGGGTGAAATCCCCAACTTTTTACCTCCAAATTGACCAACTTGGTTATCAGCAATTGCCTTGTTAGGCTTAATTCACCGAAAATACGAAATTATATTTTCACCCAAAACGTGGCACATTTGTTGCTTAACACAAATTTCAAGACAACCAGCAACGGAGCAGAAAACCATGAACCCCAGGCAAGCTATCAGCATACTGCTTCTCAGCCCTTTCTACCTTAGGTTGCCGCCCACCGCCAGGCTGGCACTGGTCCGCGAATTTTGTGCCAATTTCGCCTCATCAGAGTCCAATAGCTGATTGCCATCAGCATCTTTTGTCCACAGTTTTACAAAACAAACCCAAAGTCGGCAGCCCATGGCAGGGCTGGATGGCCTTTAGCTTGGTTTCAGCCAGCGGTAGGCCAATCGGGTCCGCCAGCTCAGAATATGAGCCAACCCCACGGCCAGCTTGCCCTTTAGGCCAAGCTCGGCGGCATGTTCCCGGGCGGTGACCAGGGCGGCGTCTAGTTGAGCGCCGGTCTGGCGGCTGCCTTTGGCCGCGCCATGAACTCGGAAGTCGGCCAGGTATTCGGTCAGGACCTGCGGGTCGGTGATCCGTGCGAAGCGCAGCCAGAGGTCGTAGTCCATATCGAGATGGCGGTTGATATCCAGCGGCCCGGCCAGTTCCCACAGGGGACGGTTCCAGAAAACCGCCATCTGGGGAATGAAGTCCTCGGTCAGTAGCTTGAGTCGGGAGAAGCGCCGGCCACGCCAGTTCTTGTACCAGACGATCAGGCTACCGTGGGGCCGGCTCAGTTCGTCGATCATGCCCGCCCGCCCGTACAGCCAGCGAGGCTCTTCTGAGGCCAGCCACCCGCTGATCTTTGCCAATGCCCCCGGCTGCAGCCGATCATCGGAATTAAGCCAGGCAAGTATCCGCCCGTGGGCCAAGTCAAAACCGCGGTTAATGGCATCGGACTGCCCCTGATCGGGCTCGAAGTAAAGCCGCAGCTTCTCCCCATACTCCTCCCTCAGCTTCAACAGCAGTTCCCGGGAGCCATCGGTGGAGCCGGGATCCATGACCAGCAGCTCAACCTCGACTCCTGCCTGGTCCAGCACCGAGCGCACGGCTTCTTCGAGAAAGGTCGCCTGCTGGTAGCTGGGCATGGTGATGGAAATCAGCGGTTTCGCTAAAATCTTTTCGGGATTCACAATTTACACTATCAATTCTTTTTATTGTTTGGCTAGCCAGCCTGGTCCAGCAGCAGATGATATACCCGGAGGGTTTCCATTGCTGTCGCCTGCCAACTGAAAGTTTGACTGCGGGATCTTCCTTTGTGACTTAGTTCAATGCGCAGGTCTTCATCTTCCAGCAGTCGCCTCATTCCTTTGGCGATTTCATCAACAGAAGTTGGATCGACCAGTATAGCCGCATCTCCCGCAACTTCGGGAAGCGAGCTCACATTAGAAGTCAGCACCGGTGCCCCATGACTCATGGCTTCGAGGACGGGAAGTCCAAACCCTTCATACAAAGCCGGAAAAACAAGACCATGGGTTCGCTGATAGAGTGCCCCGAGTTCCAGGTCGCCGATATAACCTGTAAAAACGACACCACTGTCACCTACGACGGCATCGCGGACGGATAAAAACTCCTCATTTTCTCCCCAACTCGGAGGCCCGGCAATCACGAGTTTGGCTTCAGGATGAGTACGATGCACAATAGCGAAAGCTTTCAGGATGCGCTGGATGTTCTTGCGCGGATGCAAGGCGCCAACTGACATTAGAAAGGGTGGAACCACTCCCAATCGCTCCATGGCTTTTTCTACCTGTTTCCTTGACAAGTCATTGGGGGGAGCAACCCCCTCCAAGGTGACGTGCACTTTCGCTGCGGGAAATTTATAGAATTTGATGAGATCGGCAGCCGAGGCCTGACTGACCGTAAAAATAGCATCGCTGTTGCTGCCGGCCCTCTTAACTAAAGTAGCGAACACCATGCGGGTCAGCAATTGCTGAATTTGGGGATAAACGGCCGGCAGGGCATCGTGGATGGTGGTGACTCGAAGATAACCACCTTTGGGCGCAAGGAACGGAGCGATGCCGCAGGGATCATGCAGGATATCCAAGCGGAGCCGGGTTGCGGCTCGATGCAACTCCAGGTTGCCCAGGGTCGCGGCCAATGGCAGCTTCCGCAGATGCGGCAAAGGATGGGATGGGAATTCCTGGTACCAGGGATGGTCCGATTCGGGATAGGGATTGAGCAGGATTATTTCCAGGTCGGGCTCGATCTTACTGAGGGCCCGGGTCAGTTCCACGGTATAGCGGGCGATACCGGTCATTCGCTCGCCATGGATTCCGTATGTAAAAAAACCTATTTTCACGGAACTTGCTCTTTTCCGGTGGTCGTTGCAGCCGACTTATTCTCAGATCCAGGTCCGATTTTCAGCAGTTGATCGATCCGGTCGAGCATTGCTCCAGTGCTGAACCGTTCCCGCACCATTTTCCGCGCGTTTACGCCCATCACTTGCCTTTCAGGCTCTTGGTCAATAAGGGTCTCGATGCTGCGGGCAAAACCAGCCAAATCGTTTAGCGGATGCAGCAGGCCAGCCTGGTACTCAGCCAACTCCGGGACATGACATTCTTCCGAGGCAATCTGCGGACGGCCTAAAGCGGCAACTTCCAGTATGGTCAGCGGCAGCCCTTCGTCGCGGGAGGTGAAAAGAAAAAAGTCGCAGGACTTCATAACCCGCATTTTTTCTTCCCCTTCCAAAATGCCGGCGAATATTACTCGGTCTTCGAGACCGCTTGTTTGCACCTGCTGTTTGAGCCGACTCATTTCCCCTTCGTCAGGGCCGATGACCAGAAAGGAAAAAGCCAGGCGGTCCTTGAGGGTTTCCAGGACCGTTAGGGAGATGTCCAGCCCTTTGATGTAGGCCAATCGCCCGATAAAACCAATGATCTTATGATTCTGTGGAATATTGTACCTGCGATGCAGATCTGTTCCAGGTATATCCGCAAATTCCGCCGGATTCAGCCCATTGGGGATGACCACAACTTTGGCCGCCAGGGACGGATCGAGGGTCTCGATCCCTTTCTTTTCTTCTACGGTCAGGGCGATGATGTTACGGGCACCGCGCAGGATTCCAAGGAAGAAAAAAATGAGAAGCCGTTTAACGGCGGCAAACCTGGCGGATCGCCGCAAAGCGGAAAGCGAGCCATGAGGCTGGAGCAGCAAGGGGATCTGGTAATAACGGCTCAGCCAACCGGCAGCGACTGTCGGCAAAGAAAAAAAGTCATGGCAGTATATAACATCGAATCGCCGGCAATTTCTGGCCAGCCAAGGGATTAGCAGCACCGGCAGATAACCGTTGCATTTTTTTGCTAGCTTGTTGCTGATATTACGGAAGCGCAGAACACTGATTCCTTCCATGACTTCCGTTGTCCTACCAACTCGGCTGGTAGCATCCAAGGCGTCGGTGGTAGCCACCGTGACCTCATATCCTCTGGCAACCAGACCTCGGGCAATCTCGTAAGCAACTTTGACCGGCCCCCCGTAGCTGATTGCCGGCATAAAATATGGAATTACCAGTAGAATCTTCATGTTGCTGCCGCTGGCCTGATGGGCTTTTTCCCACCTTTATCTGTTGTCAGCCCGGCAACAATCTCTTCCAGCCGCTGGTTGAACTGGGGTTGTTTCCACTGGGCCGCTCTGGCCTTGCCACGTTCGCTAAGATCGGCACAAAGCCCGTCATCGGTCCACAACCGCCGAATGCAGTCCGCCATTTCAGCCACTGAATCCTGGTGGAAGACCAGGGCCGCGTCTCCTACCCGGTCGGGCATGCAGGTCACCTTGGCCAGGGCCATCGGGCAACCCAGGGCCATTGCTTCCAGAGGCGGCAGGTTGGTCGGGCCGTAGCAGGAGGCGTAAATCAGGGCCCGGGCCCGGCGATAAAGCTCCGGCATGTCCGCGTCTGGAACGTAGCCCAGAATAAGAACATGCTCGGCCAGGTCCAGTTCTTTGATCAATTGGAGGACCGAGTCCCAGGCATTTTTAGGAGAGCCGACCAGGACCAGCTTGAGGTCGGGCAATTCTGGCTTCAGCGTGGCTAACGCCCGGAGCATTTTTTTATGGTTTTTGTGTTCCCAGAACTGGGCCGGGTAGAAAAGATATTTTGCCGGCAGCTGGTAGCGGAGTTCGAAATCCGGTGGAGTCTTGGCTACTTCAATGTAACGAGGCACAACCATCGGCATGATGTGAATACGTTCCTCTGCCAGGTGGAAGGATTCCATTACCTGCTGCTTGTCGATTGGAGAAAGGACGATCACCCCTTTGGCCCAGCGGCAGATGTTGGCATATAGTGGGATGCGATACAGCAACTCCCAGCGCGAAGCGGCCTCGGGGAAGCGCTGACCGTCATAAAGGTGGGCCACATCCAGTACCGTTACCAGGGCCGGCACCGGCATCTGAAAGCTGCGAGCATCTTGGGCCGGGAAAATCCACAGGTCGCATTGCTCCTTGAGCATTGCCTTGGCCATGGGGTGAAACCAGGGGCAGAGCCGGCGCCATGGTCCCATGGGCAAACGCAGCAGCAGCCAGGCCAGTCCCAGGGCCCGGCCCCAGAAGCCGCGGGGAATGTGAATTTTCTTCACACTGGTATAGGGCTCCAGGTAATCCCGCCAGACTGTATCGACATAACCGGCCACCACCGTAAAGCGGTCCCTCGGCAGAGCCGCCACCGCGTCGAGCATGGTCTGAGTGTATTGGAACGTGCCGCCAAAATGGGGCGGTACCTCCAGGAAAATCCCGATCTTTTTCATGTTGCTCGCTTTCTTGCTACCACGGCGATGTTCCAGCTGGTGGGCGAGAAATCCTCAGCCATAAATGTACCGCGGTGGATCAGGTCGAAGCCTCCTAGCTCCAGGTAGGTTTCGATTTCGCGGAAGAAAAAATAGCGCACCCGGTGTTGTTCACGGAACTCATGCTCGCTTTGGCCCGCGACCAGGCAGCGAAACTGAAAGTTTACCTCGGCGATCTGTTCGACGAGATCGAGTCGGGTGGTGGAGGTGCGGTGAACCTCGAGGTTGCCCCGCCGCTTGCGCAGCTCCCGCACCGGTGAGTAATTGTTGATTACTGCGTTACCGTTCCAGTAATCGAAGACAAACAGGCCGCCGGGGGGCAGCAGCTGGCTGACATTTTCCAGAGCGGTCGTCAAGTCGTGATGGCCGGTCAGGTAGTCGATGGCCGAGAACATGGAGATGACCGCGTCAAAGCGCTTGCCAATTTTGGCCGCCTCTTGAAAGGAGTGGTTGTAAAAGGTTGCCTGGCTGGCCCGGGCGGCAGCAGCGGCCTGGGCCCTGGCAATCATCGGCGCGGAGATATCGCTGCCTGCAACCTGGTAGCCCATGGCCTCCAGTTCAAAACAGTGACGCCCGGTGCCGCAAGCCAGATCCAGGACGGTGCGCACCGACCCGGCGGGATCGGCGTAACGGTTCAGCAGATCGGCGATGAAGCGCGCCTCGTCCGGGTAGGGCTTGTCTTCGTAGAGCAGATCGTAAAATTCGGAATAATCGGCAAAGATATCCGGCATGGGTCTCAGGTGGCCGCTACGGCGGTCAGCAGTTGTTCGGCGATATGGGCGATTTGCTCTTGGGCCAGCACTGGCCCGGAGGGCAGATAAAAGCCGCGCTGGGCCACCGCGTTGGCCCGGGGGCAATCCTCCCGGCCAATGTGGGCGGCCAGGGGCAGGTGTTGCTGGAGGTTGTATGGAATGAAGGTTTCCCGGGTTTCGATTCCGGCGGCCGCCAGCTTCGCCATGACCTCGGCCCGCCGGCCCGCCGCATGTCCGGCCAACACTACGTGGTACATCCAGTAAACGTTGTGGGCGTAACCCTTCTCCACCGGCAACTGCAGTTCGGGGCAATCGGTCAGCAGCCGGTTGTACTCCTGGGCTACTTCCCGCTTGAGTTGGATAAGCTGCGAGATTTTTGCCATTTGGGCGCAGCCGAGGGCGGCCTGGAGGTTGGTCATCCGGTAGTTGAAACCGACCGCGCTGTGCATGAATTTGTTTTCGCTGCCGAAAGCCAGCGATTTTAAAGTGCGGATCTTTTCGGCCAAGGCGTCATCATTGGTGGTGCACATCCCCCCCTCGCCGGTGGTGATGATCTTGTTGGCGTAGAAGCTGAAGCAGCCGATGCTTCCCAGCCCGCCGACCCGGTTGCCGCGGTATTCGGCGCCGTGGGCCTCGGCGCAGTCCTCGATTACCGCCAGGCTGTGGCGGTCAGCCAGGGCCAGCACCGGGTCCATGTCCACCGGGTGGCCGAAGAGGTGAACCACCATAATTGCCTTGGTCCGGGGAGTGATTTTTTCCTCCAGCAGGGCCGGATCAAGGTTGAGGGTATCGGTTTCGATATCGATGGGAACAGGGGTGGCTCCCTGGTAATGAACGGCGAAAAAGGTGGCCATGTTGGTCAGAGTCGGGACCAGGACCTCGTCACCGGGACCCACCTCAAGGGCGGCCAGGGCAACATGGAGGGCGGCGGTGCCGCTGGAAACCGCGATACCGTGGGAGCAGCCGCACCAGGCGGCGAACTCCCGTTCGAAGCGGCCGAGGTAGTCGCCGAAGAAGCCGGAAATGGCTCCGGCTTCCAGGGCGGCCAGAACGTTGGCCCGTTCCTCTTCCCCCAGAACCGGCTGGGCCACCGGGATGGTTTTCATGCCCCTTCGTCCTCGTTCGATGGGATCAGGGGTTCGACCAGCCGGAAGGTATCGGTTTCGTATTGGCTGCCGCTGCGCGGCCCCTGGCAGAAGGCAAGCAGTACAGAGTCCTCCAGGGCTTCAAAAGCGTGGCTCTCCAGCGGCGGCGAGACCGCCAGGTCTCCTTTGACCATGATGGCCTCTTCCGCCGGCTGGTCCGGCTTTTGCGAACGATATCGACACTTTCCTGCCAGGATAAAGGTGTATTGGGTGGTTTCCCGGTGGTAGTGGTTGCCCCGCACCGCTCCTTGGCGGCTGGTGATCACCGTCAGGGAGTCAAAGGGAATTTTTTCCACAATATCGACAATTTCGCCTCTGGCATCGGCAAAGGCGGGTTTTTTACTCGTCAGTTGCATTGAGTGGCTCTCCAGAATGCTGGTTTTGATCCATTGGGGTCAAACAATGGTCGGGGTCGGGATCGGGATGATGAATTTTCCTCCTCTTTCCCGGTACTCCGCCAGGTTGTCCATAATCTCGGCAGCGAAGTTCCAGGCCAGCAGCAGGGCATAGTCCGGCATCTGCTCCAGCAGGGCGGCGTCGGCTTGAACCGGGATATGGGTGCCGGGAGTGAAGCGGCCGATTTTAAGGGTCGATTTTTCGGTAACGAAATCCAGGGTTTCCGTGCCGATCCGGCAGTAGTTGAGCAAGGTCATTCCTTTGGCCGGGGCGCTGACCGCAGCCAACCGCTTGCCCTGGTGCTTGAGCTGGTGCAGCAGCAAGCGCAACTCCCGCCGGTTGTCCGCCACCGCTGCGGCAAAGCGGTTAAGAACCGCAAGATCGTAGATGCCTTGGTCCTCCTCCGCTTGGATCATCTTTCCCACCACCGGCGCCACGGGGTGCTGACCCCGACGTCCAATGTAAACCCGGAAGGAGCCGCCATGGATGTCACGCTCCTCGACATCGAAAATCTCCATGCCGAATTCCCCAAAGAAATTTACCAGGGGTTTGAGTGAGAGATAGGAGAGATGCTCGTGGTAAATGGTGTCGTATTCCAGGTGGTTGAGCAGATTGACGAAATAGGGTGCCTCAAAGATGAACACCCCCTGCTGGTGCAGAAGAAAATTGATTGCGTGCATGAAGCTGCGCAGATCGTTGACATGGGCAAAAACGTTGGTGGCGGTGACCACCGCGGCATGGCCCTTGGCGGCCACGATCTCCCGGGCCACTTCATGGCCGAAAAATTCATTGAGGGTTTCGATTCCCCGTTTCTCGGCGATGCGGACGATGTTGCTGGCCGGGTCGACTCCCAAAATCCTGGTGCCGTGATTGCGGAAAGCTTCCAGCAAAATCCCGACATTACTGCCGATATCGACTACCAGGTCGTCGGGGTTCAGGCCCAGCCGCCGGGAGGCGGTGGTGGCGAATTCTTCCCAGTGGAGCCGGCCCGCGCGGGTAGTAGAGGATTCATAAGGATAGTCGTGCCGGTAGAGGACCTCCGGCGAGACCACGTAGCTGAGCTGGATAAAGCCGCAGGCCCGGCAGAGCATGACTTCCAGCGGGTACCAGGTTTCCGGCTCCTGTAGTTGTTCGCGACGCAGGAAGCCGTCTGCCGGAGGGGTAAAGCCCAGGTCGAGAAATTTTGCCAGGTTGGTGCTGCCGCAAAGCCTGCAAGCCATGGTAGATCCTCTTAAGATCAAGTTCACCCTGATTGTCCGAAGATGCGGTGGTGCTAAATCCTTACCAGATCTTCGGGTAAAACAGCGCTCGGGTCAGCATGCCGCCGGTCCGGTGCAGCGGCTTGAACAGAAAACAGGAGCCGTGGGCCGCGAACCAGTAAGCAGCCAGCGAGGCAATTACCGCCCCCATCCCGCCATAGATGGGTATCAGCCAGTAGTTGAGGCCGACATTGAGCAGGCACCCCAAGGTGACGGTCACCAGATAGATCCGGGTCCAGTTCATCACCGTCAAAAAGGAACTGCGGGCCATTTCCAGGCCGGCGAAGACATTGGCCCAGATCAGGACCGCCAGCAACAGGCCGCCCGAGGCGTAATCGGCGCCAAATAGCAGCGGCACCAGCCAGTGGGCCAGCAGGGCCACCGGCACGGCCACCGCGTACATGGTCAGGGCGGTCAGATTATAAAATTTCTGCAGCCGTTCGTAAAAAAGTTCCTCGCTGGTGGCGCGGGCTTCCACAATGGCGGGAAAAACCGACCAATAGAGCGCGGTGGGGATAAACAGCCAGACCTCGGCCATTCGTACCGCCACCGAGTAAATGCCCACCTCCTGGTGCCCGGCCATTTCCCCAAGCATTACCTGGTCGATTCGTAAATATACCATTACCACCAGGCCGGCAAGCATTAACGGCCAACTGTCATACAGCAGTTTTTTCGCTTTTTTCAGCCTTGCCTGCCATTGGCGCAAGCTGCCGCTTTTCAGTGTATATGCAATAATCAGGCCTGCGGCCCCGAGCATGACCTCGAGCAGCGCCACCCAGGCAAAGTAAATTAACTGGGCGCCGGCCACAATCAGGCCGATTTTGAGCAGAGAACAGAACAGAAAGGCGCTGTTTCTGGCCAGCACCGCATATTTGGCCTGGACCTGAGAGTGGAACCAGAACTCGATAACATGGAAGGCTTGAAAAAGGGCCCCGGCGGCGATGATTCCCACCAGCCAATGGCTGAGATCGTCATCCGGGCGCAGCACCATTACGGTGCCCAGCGCCGCCAGCAGGCTGACTGCTCCGCCGAACAGGCGCAGCAGCAGAGAGGTGCCGAGGATCTCGTTTCTGGCCTCCGGTCGGCGGACGATTTCGCGCACCATGATATCATCCAGCCCCAGCGAGCCCAGGGCCGCAAAAAGACCCACCAGGGCCAAAGCATAGCTGAAGAGGCCGAACTGCTCCGGCCCCAGGTAGCGGGCCAGCCAGATTCCCACCACCAGTCCGACCGTCATCCGCACCAGATGGTCGCCAAACTGCCACCCGGTATTGCCGACCACGTTCTGCAGGTAGGCCCGGCCCTCAACTTGCCTCTTGATAAAGGTTGGTAGAAATCTGGTCCAGAATTTATTCATGCCCGCCTTTTTGCAGTTGATTTTCCATAAGCCTCAGACCAAAAGAGGCCGATCCGGGTGCATGCCTTTTAAAAATTCCTCGCAGGGAAGGCACGGGATTCCCTTTATTTCCAGCCTCTCTTGGCCGAGGTGGAGCAAAAGTACGGAAGCTTCCGGGTAATCCTCCCGAAAGGCCTGCAGGCCGCGCAGATCTTTACCGTGCACATGGGCAGCATGTTTGACCTCGATGGCCGTGAAAACATCTTGGCCGTAAAGGACAAAATCCACTTCATTGCCCGACTTGGTGCGCCAGTAATAAAGGCGGGCATCTGATTGCCGGTAGGCGATCCAGGCTCTCAGGTGCTGTGCCACAAGTCCTTCCAGCGCCGGACCCGCGATTTCTGAGGGTCGATCCAGAGGGCCCGTGGGTCGTAGGGAACGGAACACGCCGGCGTCGAAATAATAAAATTTAGAGTGTGCCACAAGATGACGCTTGGCGCGACGAGTGAAAACCGGCACCCGAAAAGCCAATAGCAGATCTTCAAGAATGACCAGGTAGCCCTCCGCTGTTTTGCGGCCCACTTGGCACTCCCGCGCCACTTCAGCCAGATTGAGCTGGTTGCCATGGGAAAAACTGATGGCCTCAAGGAAGCGAGAAAAGGCACCGATGTCGCGGACCAGCGCTTCGGCCTGCACCTCTTCCCGCAGGTACAGCGAAGCGTAAGCACGCAATGTGGCGGCTGAATCCGGGGAGCTCCAAACAAGGGGCACCAGGCCGATCTCCAATGCTTTGGATAAATTGAAGGAATCCTCCAGTTCCGCCGCCATGAACGGATGCATACCGGCTTCGACCAGCCGCCCTGCCAACAGGTTGTATCCACCCCGCCGCAGCTTGCGAGCGCTGGAGCCGGTGAGCACAAAGCGCAGCCTCCGGTCTGATTCCACCAGTTGATGGACAACATCCAGCAAGGTGGGCACCTTCTGGACTTCGTCGATCACCACCTCTCTTGCTTTCGGCCGACCGGCCACCAGCTCGCGGAGCCGCTCCGGGCGGGCCTGGTAAAGCCGTTGTGTCTCCGGATCCAGCAGGTCAACCCTGATGGCGCCGGGCAATATGGTTTGCAGCCAAGTGGATTTGCCGGTTCCTCGCGGCCCGAAAAGAAAAAAACTGCCGTTCGGACTCTGGAAAAAACGTCTTATTATTTCCATTTTTGCTTCCTTTTTGGATACGTAGTTTCCTTTATGATACAAAGAGCACGATCGTGAAAAAAAGGCAATCGGAAAGAAAAAGTTGGAGGGAAGAGTCATTCGGGCAAAAGTTTTGCGCCTGTTACCTGTTTTAATAATGGTCGGGGGTATCTCATTTTGGCAATTTATACCTTTAACTATGCTGACCGGATGTTGGATTATTGGACTACGATCACCTCTCGTTGGGGCGAAATAATGCCGACCATTTTCAGCATGGGGATCGTATGGTCGATACAAGTATTCTGTGAAAAAGCCAGGCCTCGCCAGGAAAGCACCAAGGCGACCTCAACCGGCTCGCTGCGATTCCAGTCATGGATTTTCTCGAGGATTATTTTCTGGTCGGCTCGATAGCCATAGTAGGGAAAAGAAAAGAAGCTCAGGGCATTGGTTATCAGAATAAAGGATACCACCGGGGCTAGCCAGATCAACTTCCGGTCTCGCCAGCAGGATAAAATCACCGCCCCAAACCATAAAGACATGCTCCAGGCGGCAATCAGAACGGTGTCCCGTCCTAGGTTATGGCCCCCGAAACGATAAGGAATGTTGGGCAGGCCTATTATCACGATAAAAAGCAGGTTGCCGGCAAGAAGCCAGAGTTATTGTCAAATCTGGTGTACGGAGTCCTCAGGCGGCCATCCGCATAGGTTGATCTGACACCTTGATTCCGTTTTTGAATTGTATGCCGGTGACGACCTCAGCCAGCCGGCGAAATCCCTTGATCTTTTTCCATCTTTTTTCAGCGCTTTGCAGCAGCTTAAAGACCATGGTCAGGGTGGTGTCCCTGGAACCGCAGTTCCGTGATCTCTTGCTGCGCAGGCGCACAGTGGCAAAGGCCGACTCGATGGGGTTGGTGGTCCTGATATGCACCCAGTGTTCGGCTGGAAAATCGTAAAAAGCCAGCAACTCGTCCCGGTCCTTGGCCAGGCACTCCATGGCCTTGGGGTATTTGTCTTCGAAACGGGCCAGCATACGATCAAAAGCCTGGCTGGCATCTTCCTTGGTCTCAGCCATCCAGATATCATGCAAATCAGCCTTGGCCTTGAGCTGAAGCTTTTTGGGCATCTTGTTCAGCACGTTGGCCGTTTTGTGAACCCAGCAGCGTTGGTGGCGGGTCTTCGGATAGACCCTGCCCAAGGCGTTCCAGAACCCCAAGGAACCATCGCCAACCGCCAACTCGGGGCCTGTGGTCAGGCCCCGAGCCCGCAGCCCGGCGAGAAGTTCATACCAGCTGTCGCTTGACTCCCGGTAGCCATCCTCCACCGCTATCAGTTCCTTGTGCCCCTGGTCGGTAACTCCAATGATCACCAGCAGGCAAAGCTTGTCATCCATGCGGACGTTGCTGTAGATGCCATCCACCCACCAGTAAACGTAGCGTTTTCCGTTCAGGTCACGTTGCCGCCATTTGGTGTGCTCGGCCAGCCATTTGGCTTTCAAGCGGGAGATGGTGTTGGCCGACAACCCCTTGGCCTGTTCCCCGAGGAGTGCGGCCAGGGCCTCCTGGTAATCGCCGGTGGAAATTCCTCGCAGGTAAAGCCAGGGCAGCAACTCATCGACACTGCGCGCCCGCTTCAGATAAGGCGGCAACAAACTGCTGTTGAACTTGAGGCCTTGGCCGCTACGATCTCGCACCTTGGGAACTTTGACCTCGACATCGCCGATTCCGGTCTGGATCGTGCGACCGGGAAGATAGCCGTTTCGGACCACTGTCCTGCGGCCATCTTCCAAGCGGCTGGAGTATTGGGCCATGAAGGCCTGTAATTCAGCTTCTACGGCCTGGGCAATCAGCATCCTGGCACCATCGCGCAAAAGGTCGGTAAGCGGGTCGGCGACATTGTTTCCTTGTTGTGAAAGAGCGGTTGGGGTAGACTTGGTCATGGCGTATCCTCCTGTGTTGGCTGTGATCGTCGTGGTGATCAATCAACCTGGATGATACGCCATTTTCCTCAGTTATCCCATACACCAGATTTGACTATAACCCTATCCTGGGACAGGCCGTATGCCTCTCCGGCGGTGTCGGAATTAACCCATTGCAGATAGCCGTCGGCGAAAAACACCGTAAAGGTGATCAGTGCAATGGCGATTAGTGCACCGGTGCGCAGCAATTTGTTTGTGATCATTGGGCTTAACTCCTAGTTGTCGCCATTGTTGCTGAATGCAGCGTTTCGAGGTTTCGCAAGTGTTCCCGGTCCAGGCTCTTCAGCCTTTCCCTGCAATATTGAAGGTGTGAGGCGGTTGATCAGGTAAAGGGGGCGCTGTTTGGCTTCGTTGAATAATCTTCCGAGGTATTCGCCAATCATGCCCAGGGCCATTAATTGGACTCCCCCCAGGAAGAGGATTACGACCATCAGCGAGGGATAGCCGCGGACGGGGTCACCGAAGATCAGAGTTTTGTAAAATACCAGTATGGCGCCGATGAAGGCGCCAAAAGCGGTCAGCAGGCCGACATAGGTGGCAAGTTTAAGGGGGGCGATGGAAAAAGATGTGAATCCCTCGAGGGCGAAGTTCCATAGGCGCCAGTAGCTCCACTTACTTTTGCCGGCGAAACGGGGTTCGCGCTGATAGGGGACCGCCACTTGAGTGAATCCAACCCAGGCGAAGAGCCCCTTCATAAAGCGATGCCGCTCTCGCAGCAGCCGCAGTGCTTCGACGGCCCGCCGGCTGAGAAGGCGGAAATCGCCGGTGTTCTCGGGAATCTTCACTCGGCTGAGGGTGTGTATGGCACGGTAGAAAAGCCTCGCCGTTGTTTTTTTTAGCCACGTTTCGCCATCTCGGGCAATTCGTTGAGCAAACACTACATCGTAGCCATCCTGCCATTTTTGGATCAGTTCCGGAATCAATTCCGGAGGGTCCTGCAAGTCGGCGTCTATTACGACCACCGCGTCGCCATGGGCATGGTCCAGCCCGGCTGACATAGCGATCTCTTTGCCAAAATTTCGGCTCAGGTCAATAATCGCCACCCGAGGGTCATTGAAATTGCTGATAATTTCCAGCGAATTGTCGGTGCTGCCATCGTTGACGTAAATGATCTCCCACGCAGCTTTCAACAAGCCATCGAGGACGGTGATGAGGCGGTGCTGTAGTGTTGGCAGAACCTCCGCTTCATTGTAAACCGGAACCACCACAGTAAGCGTGAATGTCTGGTCTTCCATAACTCCCCTTAACATCCCGTTTTGAAAGCCATCTGTGTTTTTTAATAACTATCGGTTGGTGCCAGGATGGCTTTGACCAATATCACGAAATTCGTCATCAGCGGTCCCGAGCATTTCAGCGGCTCATCCTTGACCGTTAAAGCCCATTTTGCAACAGACTGTTATGGTTCGACGACGCTTTTTCTGAATGTCCAATGGCGGTTGCAAAAAAAATTCCACACTAGAACGCAAGCTGTGGCCAATACCTGGCTGATAAGGTAGTGCATCCATATTACGGCCAGGGCCATAATAAGAGTGTTCAGGCAGAGTCCGACCAGAGAAACAGACAGAAACTTCGGCAAGGCCTCGAGGTGTGGGTTTCTGCACCTGAAGGTTACATGGTAATTGAGAAAATAGTTGGTCAGGGCGCCGCCGGTGAAGCCGGCCATCGAAGCGGTAACAGGGGATACTGCCAATAACTGGACAAGAACGATAAGGATAAAGAAATGGACCGAGGTGCCGATGATCCCAACCGAGGAAAAAAGCACAAACTGGCTGATGACCTGCTTGTTGTCAACTCCGGCCATTAGTTTCCCGATTCCGTTCATCGCTCATTCCTGACATTCGGTTCTCACAACCAACAGCATAAAATTTTAACAGCCTTGCCGGTCGTGCCTGGCTATTGCGGCAACACCCGGAACACCCGGGCGGTTGGAAAATTGTTGTATATTTCTTCAAAATAGCGGCGGTCGTAGTTGCCGAGCAAATACTGCTGGTTGAAGTTGCTGGCAAAGAGCCGGTCTTCCACCACCTGGACCTGGTAGATCTGGTGGTCGTGCATCACGATCTGGAGGTAATAGCGGGCGTCCGGGTGGTAGTCCCGCCGGTTCAGCACCTGGCCGTTGTTGATGAACAGCACCGCGACCAAGGGCACGTCGACGACGCCGTCGCTGATTACGCCACGGTCCAGGTCGGCGATGCCCTCGGCGCATTTGTAGATGTTGCCGACCCGGGAAGTGCAGTTCCAGCGCTCGTACCAGAGAATGTCGCCCGTTTGCCGGTGGTAGTCCCAGGTGCCAAAAAGAGAAATCGACCCGAATTTGCGGATCATGTCGTCGGTGTAAAGGATATGGACGCTTTCGCCGCGGAACTCGCCGGGGTAAGTAAAAACCAGCTCTTTTAAGGCGGAGGCGGAGATATCTTCCTGCACAATGAGTTCTTCCAGGGTTGCAAAGCCATGATCTTCCAGGTAGGCGAGCAGGGCCGTCAGTTCTTCCTGGCTGGAGGAAGTCAAGGCCTTGGCGATCAGGGCGCTGCGCAGGCCGCCGTGGAGTGAGCCGTCGTGATAAGTGGCGAAATTCCCGATTTCCATCAGGGGGTAGCCAATATCCCACCAGGTGAGCATTGCCGAGTGCCGGGGCACAAGTTTTTTGATTTCCAGCAAAGAGCGCGTGGTCTCCAGGGGGATCGTCGGGGTGGGCTGCCGGTAAAAGCCGGTATGGGCGGCTGTGGCAAAGAAAATGCCAAACATCAGTGCCACTGCCGCCAGGTTGACGGCCGGTGGCGGCAGGTGCAGCCGTTCGCCGGCCTTCCTGGCAGCCAGTTCGATCATCACCCCGGCCCCGACCCCGATAAAAGGGGCCAGATACATGGCAAACCGCACCGGGCCGAACAGCGACCAGAGCCCGATGAGAATCATCGGGGTGACCAGAACCATCCGCCGGAACTCCCGAACATAAAGGTAAATCAGGCCCGCCAGCCCTGCGATGATCACCGGTGCAAAGCCGTGAATACGTTTTAGCACCAGCCAGGGGTCTTTAACCTGGGCTTCGGCGATTTCGCCCATAATATCCGGCCAGGCGATCTGGCCGGTGGGGGGTGGTAAAAAATAGGCCTGCAGGAAATTAAGCAGCGATCCGACGCTGTGCAAGGCGTAGATGGGGCCGGAGGCCAGGATGAAGACCGCTGTAATCAGCAGAATCTGCCGCAGAGAAAGGCGGCTTAAAAGCAGGTAGAACAGGATGAAGACCAGGTGAACCAGCATCAGGGCCGGTTGTTCATACCACCAGTTGTAAAGGTACATCATCATCCCACCGCCGACTGCCAGGCCGAGGTTGGTGGCAAGTGAGCGGTCGCGGCTCATGGGCATGATGAAACAGGCCACCGCCAGCGGAAAAAACAGATTGAGCAGATCGGTGTCCAGGTAGCCCATCAGGCTGCGCTGGTAGTAAGCGAGGCTGAAAGTACCCACCAGACCCCCGAATATTGCCGCCAGTCCGAAATCGAGCCGATTGAAATAGATGACGAGAGGAAAAATAAAAAGTCCGCCCAGGACTGAAACGAGCAGCAGGCCCGATCGGTAATAGTCACCTCCGGTTAGCTTTGCCCCCTTGCTGATCAGCCAGGCCAGCAGGTTGGGGTCGTGATATTCCGGCAGGTCGGGATAACCTCTGGTGGGGTTGGATAAACCCCGGCCCAGTTGACCATCGTCGAGATCCCGGGCCATTTTCAGCCAGTAGTAGGCATCCCGGGACGCCATGGGGGGGACCGATTCGACAAAATATTCGTCGTGCTGCGCCTGCCAAAGTCGGTAATCGGCTTCTTTCTGATAAACTGACAGGCCATAAACCGCGATGGCACAGAGCAAAAGCAGCAAAGCTAGCTGATGATTCCGGATGAATAACCGTAAGTTGGTCAATGATCCGCTCCTGGTCATTGCTGATGGTGTTGTTGCCGGGTCTGTTAAGTGCCGGGCGTGGTTTCGCGAGTGTTTATGGACCTGTCTTTACCAGTCGTCGCGCACCAGGCGCAAAGGCAGTTTGCCGCTTTTGATACTGGCGTTGACGGTGCCGGAGCCGAAATCGACGCTCCAGGCGGCGTGCCCGAGCACGGCATAAGGTGAAGAAGTCCAGAAATATTGCGCCGGGGTGCCGGGAAAGGCCTCTTGCCTGATGGCCGGCAGGGAGCGCTGGGTAGCCACCAGCGCTTCCAGTTCGTTCTTGTTGGGCAGCCGCCAGTCGTTATGGCCGGCGAACTCGAAAGCGGCGGCGGCCTGCAGGGCTTCCTGCCAGGTCAGCGCCGTGGCCTGTCCGGTGCATTCCTGGCCGTCCCAGGTTTGTCCGAGGCTGCAGCGCAGCCATTGCAGGCCGGTGATGTTGTGGCGCACGGTCCCGTCGTCGTAGTAGGTGAATTCCTGGGCCGCGCCCGGGGCAAATTCCGGGTGGGCGCCGCCGAAGGTTACCGTTCGGCCCTGAACCAGCCGCAGATGGTAGCTCTGTTCCTTGGCGGCGGGGTAGCTCTCGCCGTAACGGAAATAGACCTGCCAGGCCGAGCCGGGCTGATCGGCGAAGGTGGTGGCGGTCCAGTAATGATCGGCCTGGGTGTGGGGGAAAAAAGTGGTTTCGGCGGCCGGGTCATGGCGGCTGTTATTGACAATAGACAGCAGTTCCCGGCGGGTCGGCAGCCGCCATTGCCGGGTGCCGCACAGTCCTGTTTCATTGAGCAGCTCGACGTAAGCCGCGGTGTCGCAGTCGCTGCCGGTGCAGTGGCCGCCGTCGGCCAGGCCGACATAGCCCTGGGTGCCGTTACCGTCCGGCTGGTACCAGCTGTAAGTATGGCCGGCCCCCCGCCGGCCGCCGATGTTTTTAACTTCCCACAGCAGGCCGGTGACATTGTCGCGGACGCAGGCCCAGTTGTCGGGGCCGTCGCCCAGGGCCGGGTTGGGTGGGCATCGGCCTTCGCCGGCCTTTTCGCCGCTGGCACAGACCCGGGTAAAATCAAAGCCGCCGCTGCCGCTGCCGCGCTTGGGCAGTAGCCGGGCTTGGGCTGCGGCATCACGGCCGAGATGGCCGTCCTGGTCGGGATGGCCGGCGGCCAGTTGCTCGCAGCCGGCTACGCGGTCCGCCCTTATCCCTTCCCGGCCGTGGTTGTTGCGCTCATCGGCACACCAGTCGATGCCGGTGTCATTCAGGCCGCCGAAAGGCGCGGCGCTGATGGGGTCCGAATATTCGGTCCTGCCGTTAACCGGCCGGACTGCCAACTGGAACCAGTATGTTAAATCGTTGATCAGGGCTTCGGCCCGGTGTGGCGAAGTTACCGCCGGCTCGGCCAGGCCCGCCGCGAAAGCTCGGCAGTCGGCGGCCCCGGCGGCGGGAATTTCTTCCCGGGCCCGGCAGAGGTTGAAAGCGGCCCCGGGAAAATCCTCGTGGTTCCAGGTCAGTTCAATATTGTTCCGGCCAATCCTGGCCTGCAGCACCGGGATGATGGCGCAGCTTATCTCCACCTCGCCCACGTCGCGGCCGGCCAGCACCCCGCTTGCATTTTCCACCTCGCAGCGCCAGTTGTCACCGGGGGCCGGACCCTGGAGGCTGATCAGGTAAGCGCTGCCGTCTTCCAGGGGGGTGGGAAAGAGAAAATCTCCGTCCCCCGCAAGGGTCAACGGGTCTGCCTCGTTGTTGTGCAGGACGATCTTTTGGCCCGGCGGTAGGCCGGTCAGTCGGCCTCCAATCCGAAAAGTGTCGATGACGCACGCTACCTCGATGTCGTTTACCTCCTGCCGGTTAATCACCCCGTGTCCCTCCCGGACGGTGCAGGTCTGGGAGGGGGCAGCAGGTTGGCGGCTGATCGTGATTTGGTAAGGGGTGCCGGTGGGGTGGGGTTCGGCGAAAAAAAATGGACCGCCGGTGGTGATGATCAGCTGCTCATCCTGGTTTTGCAGCCGCAGTTCAGTGCCCTCGACCAGGCCGTCGACCCGGCCGCCTATGCGGTAGGTGTTGGGGGCGAAAACGGCACGGACGGTGAGTTCTCCCCGTGCGATATCCTGGCGGCCGGCCGCGGTCACCCCATCGCTCCAGCCCACAAAATGGTGATCTTCGGCGGCCACGGCCCGCACTGCCTCGCCGGCTTGGCCGTATTCCACTACTTGCCGACTCTCGCCGACAATCTCTCCCGCCCCCTCAACTTCATACTGCAACGGGTACCGGTTGGGGGCAAAGGCGGCGGTTACCGTCAGGTCCGCGGTCACTTCCTGTTCCTGCCGGGCGGCGGTGGTCAGCCCGTCGCTCCAGCCGGTAAAGTGGTAACCGGGGTCGGCAACCGCCTTCACTGCACTGCCGCTGCCGCCCTGGGGCACCTGTTGCCGGGCCCGGCCCTCGATGGCGCCGTGTTCACCGGCCTGGTAGGTCAGCAAGAATTCGACCGGTTCCACCGGGATGGGGGGAGGGGCCGGTTCCGTCTCCAGTGCGGTTTGCTCCTCCAGCGCGACTTCGGCCTCCAGTGCTGTTTCGGCGGGTACCTCCGGCGCCGGAACTTTTTCCTCCCGCTGGTCGCATCCTCCGGCCAGAAGCAGCAGGAGCAGCATGATTGCCAGGCGGCTGCAAAGAGTGAGGCCGCTGGTTGACGGTTTGTCGGCGGTTGGGGGGAATCTCATGTGAGCAGTACCGAAAAGCTGTTGAGGCGATGGCCGTTAATCAGGTGCGCAGCCGGTTAAGGACTGCCTTCTGGCGAGCGGCGGCGGCCGCCGCTTCTTCGTTTTCCAGGGTGTTGATGATCCGTTCCAGTTGTCGCTGATGCTGTTTTATTTCCGCCAACTGCAGCCGGAGCTCGGCGGCGGTTTCGTTGACCTGGGTGGCTACATCGGTGAGGATGTCGTTGCGGCGCAGGGTGATCTGGGTGGTCAGGTCGCCGCCGTGAATGGCGTGCAACCCCTGCTGAATCCGGTAAATGGGTCCGGCGATTTTCTGGGGCAGAAAAAAGGCCAGCACCATGCCGCTGACCAGGCTGATCAGGGCGCCGGCAAAGATCACCGGCAGCAGCAGGTCGCTCACCCGGCGCAACTGGATATGGGCGGTGTAAAACGATTCAGAAATTTCCTGGCGGGCGTAAAAGTAAAGAATCAACACGGCCACCGTAGCGCTGAGCACAATCACCCCGAAGATTCGCGTCAGCAACCAGTACTGGAACTGCCTCTTGACGGCCAGGTTGAGTTTTTTGCGTTTTTTGGTGGGCATGGTTAACTCCTTGTTATTTTTTGCGGCTCCTTAGAAGGAAATGCCTGAAGTTTTTTATACCGGCGCTTTAACGCATGTTCTGGTGGCAGCCCAGGCACAGTTCACGCTGGCCGGATCGGATCAGTATATACGCGTTGCTGGAGCCGTGCCGGCGATGACAGGAGATACAGGTTATGCGGCCATCGGGCAGGGTGGGGTAAGTCGGCGGTATGACCATGCCCGGTGGTGGATAAACATTAACCGGGTGGGTGGCGGTGCCCAGACGCCCTTGGTGGCACTGGATACAGGCGGTAATGGTGGTGTCGGCCTGGCTGTTGAGCATGCTGTGGTCCGCTTTCTCCTCCGGCTCCATGGTTTGCTGGTCGGTTATCAGCGCTGTTTCCTGCCGGGGTGGGCCGCTGCTGCCCACCGCCACCATGGCCGGTTGCTCAAAAGTCAGTTGCAGTAAAAAATTATCGCCGTGGCGTTGATAAATAATCTCCGGCTCCGCCTGCCGGCTGTCGGTTTCGGCCGGGGAAAGGCTGGTTGATGGTTGTGAGCCGAGGCGGGGGCTGGTGGTGGTGAAGGTCAAGGTTTCAGATTCCTGCCGGCGCCCGAAAAGATCGCGGGAAACGGCGGCAAAGTGGTAGGTCTGGTTGGGCTGCAGGTCGCGCAGTACCACTTGATGGCGCCGGCCTAGCCGGTTGTGGGCCGGGGAGGTACGGTTCAATTCCGTGCTCCCGTAGCGTACCCGAGCGTCGCTGATGCTGTCGGTCTGCCAGCCGATGGTGGCCGTGAGGAAGAGCCCGCGCCGAATTTCCAGCACCTGGAGCTCGGTGATCACCGGCGCTCGGCCCCGGTCGGCAACGCTATCGATGCCGGCCAGGGGCGGCACAAGTAGTTCCCAGCGTGCAGGTAAACGGCGATTGCCGCGGGTTTCAACCACCAGCCTGCTTTTCAAGTCTTCGCCCCCCACCAGGAACCAGTGGTTGGTATCTGCCAGCAGGCTGTCTCCCAGCCACTGCACGGTTTCGTTTTCCGGCGCGGCGGCCTGCTGCGGCGCTGCCGGCAACACTTCTTTCAAGCTGGAAGGCGAGTGGCAACTGGTGCATTGGCCGCGGTTGAAGACGGGATGCTGATAAAGCCGGAAAGTGTCTCTTTCCAGGGCGGAGTTGTGACAGTTACGGCATTGCTTAAAGTCCGGATCGGCCGCCGAGGCCGGTGGCAAAAAGACTAACACAACTATTACCAGGAGCAGGGGCGGCAGTTTTTTTGCTTGGGGCAGTCTGTTCATATCTTTTTGTGAGAGTTCAGGCTTTGCAGTAAACAACCTTATCCCTTTCCCTGAATTAAAAAGTTCGGCGGCCGGTTTGCAGGTCGCCGGCCCAACTGTCGTTCATGCCATGGCCATGGCAGTGGCCGCAGGCGATGGGGGATTTGATACTGCCGCTGCCGCCGCCTTCGTGGCCATCGTGGCATTGGCCGCACATGTTTTGCACGTAAGGGGCCCCGGGGGCCAGGTGGTGCACGTATTCCCAGCGATTGGCCTCGCCGGTGCCGGCCCCGGCGGCCTGATCATCGGTGTGGCAGCGCCGGCAGAGATGGCTCATGGTTTCATCCAGGGCGCTGATGTTCATCTCCAGGTCTTCCCCGTTTACCCGCCGCCGCAGCAGCCTGATGTTTTCGGAGCCGTGCGGCTCGTGGCAGTCCAGGCAGGAAAGCAGGAAATTGTTCTGGTGGGATGCTGGGCTTGCGTATGGTTCCCGGAAATGGTCGGCCCCGTCCCGTCCCAGTGCGCCGTGCTTATCCTGCCTCAGGCCGCTGTTTCCCCAGTTGATTTTTTTTAGATAACGGCCATGGGCGGTACTCCAGAGGTAATGGTCCGGGTTATGGCAGGTGGTGCAGAAAGTGACGTAATCCGGGGTGTTGGTGCCATCTTCCTGGCCCACCCCGGCCGGCTCCCGGTTGTCGGCAAAAGCGAACGGAGCTTCGTAGTGATCCAGGAGGTCGGCCATCGTTTCGCTTTCGCCCCACAGGCGCCCGGGTTCGTTGGGCCGAGTTATGGCACTCAGCAGAGGGAAGCCCGGCAGGCCGGGATCGTGGTTGCGTTTGGTCAGGTGGGGGTTGTGGCAGGCGCTGCAGGGGTTGCTGTGCGCGGTAAAATGGCCGAAGCCCGGAGTGCCGCGCAGGAAGTTCCGGATATCGTAGAGGTTGTGGTATGAAGTTTGATTGAAGGCGGCAAGAATTGACTGGGGTCCACTGCCGCTCAAAGCGCCGCCGAAGGTGGCGCTGTAATCCTCATTGCGCACCCGGGGCCCGCTCTCTTCATTGTGGCAGTAAAAGCAGAAGTTGTCTGTTTCCAGGTAGGGGTTTGCAGTGCGTTCCCGGTTGAATGACCTTGCAAAGAGCAGCTTCGGCGCTGCCCCGTGGCTTGGTTCCGGTTCCCGGCCCTCTATGCTGGCGTGGCTTTCATGGCAATGGGCGCAGTTGCCGGTGGCATAGTTGGCCAGGGCCGGATCAATGGCGGAGCGGTTAACGCCATAGTCTGAGTTGCCATGGGCCGAGTCGCGATAGGAGCCGCCGACGGCCACGGCGGCAAAGGTCAAGCAGGCAGTGCCGATCGTGGCCAGCACCATTCCCCGCCTCTGCCAGTGTTGTTTACTGAAGCTTTTCATCGCTGCTTTCTCCTTGACCGCCGTTTGTTGCCTCTTGTTTGCTTTCGTCCCCGGCAAAAGCCGGCCGGGCGGGAGTGTCGGTGAGCAGGTTTTGTTCATCAGTGATCACAATCGCGGCGGCCGGGGGCTCTGTTTTTTCCTGTTGGTCGGCAGTGCTTTGCCGATCGCGGATTTCCAACACCTGCACCCGCCGGTTGAACAGATCGGCGATAACAAACTGGTTCTGGCGGGTGATGGCGATATCGGCCGGGAAATTGAACCAGCCGGGGGCGTTGCCGTAACCGCCGGCCTCGAAGCGAAAGCGGCCGTTGAAATCATAGGCCAGGATGGTGTGGCGCATGTAGTCGTTAACAAAAATAAGGTTGCGCCGTTCATCGACAGCCACCCCGCGGGGCTGGCTCATTTTGCCGGGAGTTCCGCCCTTTTCCCCGAAAGCGTAAAGGAAGGTTTCCTCGGGGCTGTAAACATAAATTCTGCCGGTTTCGGCGCTGACCAAAAAGAGGTTGCCCTCCCGGTCAATGACCACCCGGTTGATTCGTGGCGGACCCAGCCCCCGCCGCACTCTGGCCTCTTCCCGCTCCTCCTCGGTGCGGGGGCGGAATTCTTCCGGGATGTCCGCCCAGATGTCCCGGGCTGTTTCAAGTTCTTCGGTAAGCCTGGCAAATTCCTTTTCCCGTTGGGCGGCTTCTTCCGGCCGGCGGCTGCGGGGCTGGTCCAGGTCGTCGATTTCAGTGGCTGGTGGAGCGATGGGAACCACCGAAGCCGGCCACTGGTCGCTCTCTTCTCTTTTGGCCGCGGCGGCGGCGATGGCCTCCTGATCGCTGATCATGTCCATTGGTTCAAGGCGGCGCAAAAAGTTACCTTCATTGTCCAGTACCAGCACGCCGCGCTTGGTGGAGCCGGAAAGGTAGATCAGGCCGTCGCGGCTTACCGCCACCTGGCTGGGGGCAAACTCGGCCGCTTCGGGAATTTCATTGAGAATGATTTCCCGTTCAACAAAAAAGGCTCCATTGAGAATGGTAATCCGGTTGTAAGGGTTTTGCCTGGAGTTGCTTTGTACGATATAAACCATGCCGTCCGGGGTGACAAACACTCCACGGGGGGCGTCAACTCCCCGGCCGGGGCCGATGGTGGCCACGGGGAAAAAATCGGCGCCGTAGACCACTACCCGGCCGGCACCGCCGTTGATCAGGTAGAGTTCCTGGGCATGGTGGTCGTAAAATAGTGAGGATGGGTGCCTGAGATTGGCTCCGTCCTGGTCGGCGGTAATGGTGGTAATACTGTCGATCCCCCGTGGTTGCGAGGCTGGGGCAGCCGGAACCCCGGCCACGGCCAGCAGGACCAGAACGATCGGCAGCAGCAGGGCCGCTTGAAAAAGCCGCCGGAAGGTTATCTTGCCTGCGGTCGAACAGTGGCCGGCCGCGGCTTCCCGGTTATCTGGCGCTGGTTTGCTGTTTTGGGGCAAGCCCATCATGGCACTCATGGCAAAAGTAACCTCCCAAAGGAGTTTCAAAAAGCAGGTGGCGGAACGGTGAACCGTGGGGGTCGTGGCAACTGCTGCAGCTTAGCTGTCGGCCAGGGCGGCGTCCTTCCTCATGCCCGGCCACTGGATGGCCACTGATCGGGTGCCCCCGGCTGACTCCCCGCAGCCTCGGGTGGCAACTCAAACAGAGCCGGTTGATGGGCTGGACGAGCAGGAAAGGATGGTCTGAAGTGTGGGGGTCATGGCAGCCGGTGCAGCCGGCCCCGCCGATAATTCCATGCACGAACCTTACCGAATCATGCCGGTCGGGGTCGCTGGCGGCCATCTCCGGGTGGCAGTCGATGCAAAGTTGACGGGCTCCCTCGCCCCGGAGCTGTCGGCGATGCTCGTCGCTGTGAGGTTCTCCATGGCAGGAGCCACAACCTTCATTCATCGGAGGGTGAATGTGGGGACGGTTTTGCCATTCTTTCTTGCTGTGGTGACAAGAGAGGCAGTTTTCAGCTTGGCTGCCGGCCGCCTGGCCGACCATGGTAAAACTCAGTCCGAGGGCAAGCAAAATCACCGCCAGGCCTTCCAGGGACCTTAGCCCGGCCGATCGCGGCCAGGTGCGAAGCGGCTGCATGTTGAAGATCGCGAAAGTTTTCATGGCATCATCACCATCCCGGCCGGCCGGGCGCCGAAAATTATCCGGTCGCGCAGGCGGTTGGCGGCATCGATAACCGCCACTCCACCCGTCTCTTCTTCGCCCACCAGCACCTGGCGCCGGGAGGGGTCATAAATCATCTCCAGCGGCCGGCCCAGGCCGCGGATCTCCCGTATTACCCCGGGCAGTCCCGGGGCGATGACGGTGATGGTGCCGTCCCGGTGGTTGCTGACGTAAACATGGTTGTCGGTGGCCAGCAGCCGACGCGGTTCCAGTCCTGCTTCCAGCCGGGCCAGGGGCTGGTTGGTGTTGAGATCGTAAACCAGAACGGTGTGGTCCCGCCTTTCGGTGATGTAGAGCTGGCCGGCGGCCGCCAGCAGCCCCTGGGGGGCGTTGCCGGTGGGGATGGTGCGGACAGGGTTCAACTCCCGGGGGGTAAGCAGCAGCACCGCCTGCGAACGGGCGACGGCCACCGCCAGCCACTGTTGATCGGGCAACCAGGCAGCGTAGAGGGGTTGGTGTTCAAGCCGTACCCGGGCAGCCACATGACCGGTTTCCAGGTCCAGCCGGCTCAAGTAGCCGCTCTGTTCCTCCAGAATGTAAGCCCACCGCCCGTCGGGACTGGTGGTCATGAAGGTCGGGGGAGAGGTCAGGGGCAGATGAAACTGGTCGATCACCCGCTGGGAAGAGAGATCCACCAGTTTAACGGCCATCTCGCCGGGCGCCAGGACCAACAATCGCTCCTGGTCGGTTGCGTTGTCCAGGGCCAGGTGACTGGGGCTGCCCGGCAGTCCGAAGGAATCGGCTACCCAGCCCCGGTCGGTGCGGATTACGAAGATGGTGTCGATATCGGGGCAGGCCACGTAGGCCAGGTCGGCCAGCAGCGGTGTGACCTGCTCGGCCAGGGTGAATACCGGGGCAAAATTTTCTTGCTGCAGGGTGGCCTCCACGTCCCAGCTGATGAAGAGAGAACGGCTGTCTTTGCTTTCCAGCGTCAGCGGGGCGGGCAGCGGTTGCTCCACCGGGAAGGTTTCGGCCGCCAGTACCTGGTAGGAGCCGTCGGGGCCCTTTTTTTCCACCCGCTCAACGGTGAAACGCAGCCGCTGGTAACGGCCCGGAACGGCCGCCCGGGCTCCCAGAAAGAGCTGGCCGGCGGCGATCTGGGCAGATTCCAGAGTCAGGGTCTGGTCGGTTACCGTTACCCAGTGTTGATCGGCCAGGATGGCCAGTTCGCTGATCACCACCCTGACGGAAGGGCCGGTGCTGTCGGCTAAAGTAAGAAAAAAGCTGAGCCTGGCGGTTTCCGAGGGGTGGCGCTCCACGGCTTCCGGTAACCGCGGCAGAGGCGGCGCCTCCGGGCGACAGCCCTGCCCCGGCAGCAGCATGATCAGCAGAGCCAGCAGCAACAGGCGGTGGCCGGCGGCTCGGTAGCATAGCGGTGAGGGGAAGAGATGGTCCATCATGGCTTAATCCTTGGCGGTGTGGCAAACGGCGCAGCCGTTGAAGGCTGCCTCCCCGGTATGCGAGTCGGTTCCGGGCCAGTCACGGTAGCCCCAGCGCAGCAGGGCCGGGTAGGGGGAGCCGTGGGGGCGATGACAGGAGACACATGAGACCATATCGGAGTTGTGGTCAACGGCCGAGAAATTTGCGTCGATGGCTTCCACGCCGGGCCGGGCCACCGGTACCATGGGGTTGTAGAGGGTGAAATCGGCAAACTCGCCGGTGTCAGGAATGGTATGATCGACGGGGTGGCGGATCCAGGCGCTGTCGGCGGCGGTGCCGGCATGAAAAATACCGTGGCAGCCTGCGCACTTCTGGCTGATGGATCCGCTTTCCAGGTAATTAACATATCCTCCGCCATGCCCCTGGTAAGTATTGTGCCGGTCGGCGGCGGGGTTTTGTTCCCAGTCGGGATCTTCGATGCCGATCACCCCTTCCGGCGGCGGGTTGGGTTTGGCGTCCGCCGCCTGCATCACTGAGCCCAGAAAACGGTACCAACCCGCCTGGCGCTTGGCAACTTCCCCGGGGCCGCCGGCGTGGTGATGGGGAACATGGCAGCCTTGGCAGCCGCTCTGGGGAGTGGCCAGGGTGCCGTGGCAGTGCATGCACCCCTCCGGGCGGCTTTTGCCGCCGGGAGCAAAGCTGAAGCGGGGGTCCGGGCCGGTGATACCGTGCACATTGTGGCCGAAGGAGTCTCCCTGGCTGAGCCAGTGAAAGTTGCCCCCGGCCAGGGTGGAGGCACTGGAGCCGTCGGGCGGATAGGTGGGCTGGGTGAGGTTGTAAACAATGGGAATTCTGGTTGTTCCTTCAAGCACTATGGTTTCCGGACCGGCATTGGTATGACAGCCGACACAGTCGGTTTTCAGCAGTTGCGGGAAAGGGGTTTCCCGGAGGATCGGCTGACCGGAGCCGTCCAGAGTGTAGGCCACCGGCAGCCCCTGTTGGCTGTTGTGCATGGTGTGGCAGTTCGAGCATATTCCGGTGACCGCCGCCGGTGTTTCGTTCGGCAGCAGCAGTTCCGCTCCCAGCCCGCAGCAGCCGAGGAAGAACAGCAGTGTCAGTACCTTGCGCATGCCCATGGATATTCCCCCTTAAGCTGCAAACTCAGCGGCTGTAAATCTCCACCCGCCCGTTGCCCTCGTCCACCACGCAGAGCCTGCCCCAGGGGTCGAAGCGCAACTGGCGCGGGAAATGGAGCTGCCCCCGGGCATGGCCCGGCCCGAGAAAACGGTAGCGGAAACGGCCGTTTTCATCATAAGTCAGAATACTGTTGCGTTGACGATCCAGCACGTAAACAAAACCGCCCCCATCCAGGGCCAGGGAGACCGGGAAGGAGGCCTCCTGGTCGAGGGAGATGGTTTGGCTGATGGCTCCGTCGTCGGCAAAGCGGTAGATCTTGCGATCCCGGGTCTCCAGGGCCCAGATCTCGCCGTTGCTGATCACAAAATCGCTGATCCCCCCCAGGCAGTCGCGGCAACGGAAACGCTGTTCGACTCCGAGGTCGGCGTTCAGCCGCAAGATCTGACCGCTGGCCCGGTCCAGCACATGCAGTTTGCCCTCGCCAAGGGCGATCCGGTGGGGGAAGACCAGCCGATCGCCGTCATGCAGGGTGTGGGGAGTGACCTTGCGGGCGCCGATATCTATCAGAGTGAGGCTGTTGCGCCCTTTTTCCACCACCCAGAGGCGGCCGTCGTCCAGTCGGACCATGTCGAAGGGGGCCTGCAGGCGGTCGTCGGCGGTGAAGGCCCGCAGCAACTCGCCCTGGCGGTTGAACGACACCAGCCGGTTACGGCCGGTGTCCACCGCGTAGTAACGTTCGCTCTCCCGGTCAAAGGCCACGGCGGCAGGCATATACATGGCATTCCCCGGCGTGTCGATCAGCAGGCTGAGCTGCCATTGCCAGGGTGACCCCTCTTGGGCCGCCGCCGCCCCCGGCAAAAACGCCAGGGCGGCCAGAAGCGGCAGAATTTTAACCAATTTTATCATCTTTGTTGATCTCATGTTAAGTCCTTGTTCTGCTGGTTCAGTGATCCCGGTGGCATTGGACGCAGAGATCCCGGGTGCCGCTGTAGCGCAAGTGGTTCCGGTATGCTGTGCCCATACTGGAATGGCAACTGGCACAGGTCATCATCTGGCCGGTGCGCGGGTCGAACACCGTTTCCCCAATGGGGTGGGTAAACTGCTCGTGGTCGGTGTGGCAGTCGATGCATACCGTGTTCACCGGGGCCTTAAGCATGGCCGGATGGTTGGAGCCGTGCAAGTTGTGGCAGTTGCTGCAGGCGTTGGCGTCGGGGCGGGACAGGGGGTGCGCGTATTCGGCCTGTTCGGCTCGGTGAATGGTGCCCTGGTGGCAGGAGCCGCAGGTGTAGCGTTCCTTGCCTTTGAGCAGACCGGGCCGGTCGCCGGCGTGGGGTGAGTGGCAGGCCACGCAACTGTTGTCGCCGTAACGCACCAGGTGATTATGCGATGAGGACATCTCCCGTCCCACATCCTGGTGGCACTCCAGGCAGCGGTGAATGGTAACCGGCCGGTTGCCCTGGTGGCAGTCGGCGCAATTGCTGGCGTAGGAGCGGTGCAGCACATTGCGGATCAGGGCCTGGCGTTGGCTGCCGTGGGGGCTGTGGCAACTGACGCAACCGCTAACCGGCACCGGGTAGTTGGGGTGCTGGGCCTGAATTTCCTGGGGTTGGTGGCAGTTCAGGCAAAGTTCGGACTGTTCCCGAACCAGCAGGTAAGGGTGCTCCGCCCGGTGGGACTGGTGGCAGGAAGCGCACTGGCCGTCACGGTAGGGGGGATGGGTATACGGGAAGCTCCGGGGCAGTTCGTTGTGGCAGGAAAAACAGTTTGCCGCGCCCTGTTCTTTAAGCAGGGAGTCGTGCCTGGCGGCGTGCGGATCGTGGCAACTCAGGCAGTCGCCGTTCCGGACCGGACCGTGAAGAATGCCGCTTTGACGATGTTCGTCGGCGGTGTCGCGGTGGCACTGGTAGCAGAGCAGGTGAACCTGCTGTTGAAGCAGGCCGGGGAAGCGGGCCACATGAGGGTTGTGGCAACTGCTGCATTCTCTCTGGGCCACCGGCTGGTGCTGGACCCTTTGCTCAAAGGCGGCCCGGTCATGGCAGGCGAAACAGTCCTTGGCGGCCACCCCCGGGCTGGCCCCGACCGCCGCCGGCAACAGCAACAGTGCTGTCACCGGCAGCAGGATTAATGATAGCAATCGCAAACGGTGCATTATCTTGTCCTCCCTTCGTGGCATGGCGTGCAGTTACCGGGGGCAAAAGGGCCGTGGCTCACCGGATAGAGCAGGTTCTTTTCCGGTCCGCCGTGGGGGTCGTGGCAGGAAACACAGCTGTCCGGCCCCGGGGTCAGCCCCCAGTGGGCTTCCGAGAAGCGTCCGGTTTCCTGGTCATGGCAGCGGGCGCAGAGAGCCGTCCCGCCGCCGCTGATCAGGCTGGTGTGGTTGCCGCCGTGGGGGTCGTGGCAGGTGGTGCAACTGCCGGCCGCCGGCGGATGCAGGGCGCCGTCTCGCCAGTGCCGTGCCACCTCGCCATGACAGTTCAGGCACAGGGCCGGCTGGCCCCGCAGCAACTGGCCGGCATGGGAGGAACCGTGGCCGCTGTGGCAGGCGGTGCATTGCTGTTCCGCCGCCGGTTGGTGGGCCACCGGGTAACGGGCGATGGTGGCGCCGGTCTCCTGGTGGCAGGTCAGGCAGAGCTGGCCGGGTTGCTGCCGGATCAGCCGGCTCTGGCCGGCACCATGAGGAGCGTGGCAGGTGATGCAGTCGCCGTCGGCAAAGGGCGGATGGGCGGCCTCCCTGGCCTGCTCGCCGGTCAACTGCTGATGGCAGGTAAGGCACAGTTCGCCGCCTGCGGTTTGGGCTTTGAGCAGTCCGTCCTGCTGGCCGCCATGGGGATTATGGCAGGAACTGCATTCGCCCCGCCCGAAGGGGCGGTGCAGACTGAACAGCCCCCGCTCACCCTGGGTCTGGCGATGGCAGGAAAAACAGAGTTCCGCTTCTCTTGCCGGCAGCAGGTTGGCCTGCCCGGCATGGTGAGCATCGTGGCAGGTCAGGCATTGGCCTTCCCGGGCCGGGGCATGGCTCTTAACCTCGGCGGCGTACCGCTGCCGGTCGTGGCAGGAGAAACAAAGCTGCGGAGAGTCCTGTACCAGCAGGGCCCTTTCCGGGGCGGTGTGGCCCTGGTGGCAGGCCATGCATTCGCCCTCGGCGGCCGGCTGGTGGATACTGCGCGCCCGGGGCGGGGTGCCCTGGTCATGGCATTCCAGGCAGACGGTGGCGGGGGTGGTGGCCAGCAGGGCGGCATGGTCGCTGGCATGCACGGTGTGGCAGGCCCGGCAGTCGCCGCTCATTACCGGCTGGTGTGGTGACTGTTCCGGCAGTTCGGCGTGGCAGTCCAGGCAGAGCTGGACCTCGGGCGCCGGGGAGATGATGCTGCCGGCCTCCACCTGGTGGCAGGCATTGCAGTCGCCGGCGGTTACCGGCTGGTGGATCACCGCTTTGAGCAGGCCGGGGTGATCGGAACTGTGGTGGGAGTGGCAGTCTATGCAATGGGTGTTGACCGGGTAATCCCGGTGGGCGCTCCGGAATCCGGCGGCAGCGGGATCGTGGCAGGAGGCGCAGAGCAGGTCGCGCTCCTGGCTGAGCAGGCCGGGATAATCGGCCACATGGGGGTCATGGCAGGTCATGCAGCCGTCGCTTACCGGCTGGTGCACCAGTTTTCCGGTGAAGATTTGCTGATCGTGGCAGGCATAGCAGGATTCGGCGCCGTCGGCCTTGAGCAGCATGGCAAAAGGCGAGTTGTGGGGCAGGTGGCAGTCGCTGCAGCGGCCCTGGTCCACCGGTTGGTGTACGTGCTGGCCGCGCTCTACCCGCAACTCATCATGGCAGCGCAGGCACAGGGCCGGTTCGTTGTGCCGCATCAGCACCGTGCCCACCAGACCGTGGGGCAGGTGGCAGGCGCGGCAGTTCTCCTGTTGCACCGGGGTGTGTACCAACCCGGTCTGGTAAGCTGCCGCCATGTCGGCGTGGCAGTCGGCACAATCGCGGCGAACCTCGGCGGCCGGCGGCGGGGCGCTGGGCACACAACTCCAGGCCAGGCCTAAAAGCAGCAGAACCGCCAGGGCCGGGCCGGCCAATTCACGCATCAGTTGCAGTTTCATCGTGCGCCTCCCAGTTCATTGCGGACATTGCGCCAGTTGCGGTCATTGATCTCAATTCGCGAGCGGGCGCGGAGCTGATCGAGATAGCTCTGGCGCAACTGAGCAGTCTTTTCCCGGACCAGCCGGTCGCGGATATTACCCGCCACCCGCTCGAAAGGCAGCGGATTTTCCGGAACCCGGTCGATCAGGTGCACCACCACCCGGCTGCCCTGGGCGTCGAAAGGGGCGCTGGTTTCACCCGGGGCCAGTTTTTCCACCACCCCCCGAACGCGCGGGTCCAGGTGGTTGATCGGCACTTCCTGGCCGGGAATTCGCCGACCGAAATGTTCCTGCACGGCTCGTGAAAATTCTTTGCCGGCAACCACTTCGGCCCAGACCTGGTTTACCGGACCCTCGTCGTTGGTGATGATGTTAAGCCTAACGTGAGCCGGCCGCGAGAAGTGGGCCAGGTTTTCTTCGTAGTGGCGCCGGACCATGTCGTCGTCGACCTTGACTTGATCGGCAAACAGCCGGCGTTCCAGGGTCACGCTCAGCCGGTGGTTGACATGGAAATCATACTCCCCTTTAAAGGGCTCCCTTTTTTCGTAGCCACGGGCCAAAGATTCCCAGTTGGTCAGGCTTTGGGCAATAAAACCGTCCACCACCCGGTCCTTGATTTCGGCTGCTTTTTCCTCATCAAAAGCGGCGTGGGCCGCATCGGGGCGCATGGTCATATCGCGCCGGACCATGGCGATGAAGTCCCGCTCGGTCAGGTTCTGGCGGCTGGTGGCCACCAGCACTTCATCTCCGAAGGCATCATCGGGGGCGTTGATATCCAGTTCGGCCAGCCGTTGTTCGTTAATTTCCACCTGGTATTTGCGGCGCAATTCGGCCAGCAGTTGCCTGGTCAGCGCCGCTTCCTGCTCTTTCCAGACATCCCGGTGCAGCGATTCTCGCATTCTCTGGAAATCTTCGGCGTCGCCGCCCTTAACCTCTTTCAGGTGAAAAAGCATCAACCCGCCGTGGTGTTTTTCCGGGTCCGCCACCTCACCCTTCTCCATGTTGTTGAAGATCTCCGCCCAGCCTGGAGCGATTCCCTGCGGGCGGTGCCAGTTAACCTGGCGGGTTACCGGTCCGCCTTCGTCGGGCTCGCGGGCCAGCAGTTCGGCCACCGTCAGGTTGCCGGCCTGGAGTTCCTCCCAGGCGGCGACCGCTTCCTCGGCGTTGCGGAAGTGGAGGCGCTCCACCTGCCAGCGTGGAAGGTACTCCTTTTCATATTGGGCCTTGAGGTCGGCCTCGGTGACCTTGATCCGGCTGTTGACCGCCTCATTTTTGAGCATCAGCAGGGCCCGGGAGGTAAGAAAAACCCTGGTCTGGCGTTGGAAGGAAGGGTCGCCGGCCAGTTCCATCCTCTCCGCTTCCCGCACCAGCAGCAGCCAGTCGATGTACAGGTCCGGAGTGGGCGGCACCGCCAGCCCTTCATCGTTCCAGTATTGCCACCAGCCCTTGAAGTCTTCCGTGCTGTACTCGACCCCGTCGATGGTCAGCAGGGTGTCGCCGCCAAAGGGCCACCACCAGGCGGCAGCGGGGCGGGCGGGCAGCAGCAGGGCGGTGAGCAGCAGCAGCAGGAGCAACCATTTGACCGGGGCTTCCGCCGGCCGGGAGGAGAACGTTAATATTGAGGTGAAGCATCGCATGGGGTTAATCCTTCCTTTAGCCAGAGGTTGATAATTTCCCGAGCCACCTGGCGGCTCAGGCCGGTAACCGTATGAACGGTGCCGAAATGCATGGCGGTGCGGTAATCGGTGCCCTGGCGGCGATGGTGGGTGTGCCACAGGGCCACCGCATCGCGGCCGTCGCGGATCTGTAATTCAAGCTCCAGTACCGGGTTGGCCGGGGCGTTGTTGCCCGGAGTTTCCCGCATTTCCACCACGGTGCCGGTAAAAAGCAGTTGCACCCGCAGGCGGTCGGCCAGAATCCGCATCTGCTCCGGGGTAGGTTGCTGCCCCGGAAAGATTCGTAACTGCTGGTAAGCCTTGCGCACATCGCCTTCCTGGGCCACCTGGTAGCCGGCGGTTTGTTGCAGTTGCGCGCTGAAAACTTGGTGCGCCACGGCGCCGGCCAGGGGATAATCGCTGTGATTGGCAAAGGGCAACACCGCCACCCGGCAGATGGGCTCCGGGGGCAGGGCCCGCAGTTGCTGGCTGTATGGCCGTGGGCCGCCGCAACCGGTGATCGGCGGCAAAAGCAGCAAAAACAGTAAAAGCAGCAATGATCGCCGCCGGCCGGTCCCGGTTATCCGCGGCAGGCCGGCGCTCAAAATTCGTCCACCCAGCTTTCAGACATTCCCGCCGGTTGCTCTTCTGCTTCCTGGGCCGGCGGCCTGCCGGCGGCGGTGCGGAAAAAGTCGTTCAGATCACGGCGGCTCTGGTTGCCGAGAACGTCTCGAACCACCAGCCGCCCCTGAATCTCCGCGCCCGCTTCCCCGGCCTCGGCCGAAGGCAGAGCGAGCTCAACCCGGGCCGGCAACTCCCTGCCCTCGGCGGTTTTAAGCAGCCGCCCTTCCCGGGTCCAGGTTTCCAGGCGCCAGAAATCCAGCGGTACCCGCCCGTCATGCTGCCGCAGGTCCACCATGATTTCCTGTTCTTCGCGAGCGGCGCTGAGCGCCACCCCGGGGGTGCTGCGCTGCAACTCCACCGGTTGGCTCACCCGCTGCCGATTGCCGGCCAGATCCTGCACTTCCACCACCACCTGGTAGGTTCCGCTGTAAAGGCGGCCTTCGTTGCCCATGCCTTGCCAGACCAAAACCTCCGGCAGGTTGCCGGGCTGCTCCATGGAGCCCACCGTATGCCCGCTTTCATCTTCAAAGGAGAGGCGCCACTTGGCCAGGGGTTTGGGTACCAGCAGGCGGGGTTGGATCAGCAGGCGATTGCGGAACATGGGCGTTTCGTCCCCATTGATTTCCCCTTTGAGTTCCAGGGTCAGCAGGGGCGGGCTGCCATCCACCAGGTAGGCGCCCAGGGCGGCGGTTTCGCGGCGGTTGTAGTGGGTCCATTCCAGCATCAGGTTCACCGGGAAACGGCCGTCTTTGTCGCCGGCCGGCCAACTGGCGCGGTAACTGCCGTCCTGGTGGCGGACGGCGGCGTGAACCTGATCGTCGGCCAGAAAAAAGATCCGGGGTGCGCTGTGGGGCAGCCATTCGCTGCGCAGCCGCACCTGCACCTGCACCTCCTCGCCGGGGCGGACATACTGGGGCTGCAGGAGAACCGAATCAAGATGGATCATCGAAGCCCGCCGCAACTCCCGGATCTGTGCCCACGGCCACTGTTCCAGCAGGTCGCGGGCCAGCAGGGCGCGCAGTTCGGCCACCGAGCCGGGTTCGCCGACGGCCAGCGGCCGGCGCACGTCGGCGGCGCTGAGGTGGCCGACATAAGACCAGATGGTGCGGGCGTCGCTGGTTCGCACCAACTGCAGGGTCAGCCCCAGGGACGGCAGCGGCTGTTCCCGGAGTTGGCTCACCGTGCCCAGCAGCACCAGCGGCACTCCCAGTTCCTCCCCGGCCCGGTGCAAGTAAAAGGACTCGAGATAACCGGCGGTGCGGATCCGGTTGAAGGCCATGAAGTTGATCACCGTCCGCTGGTCGATGATCTCGTTGCCGGCCGCCGCCAGGGTCTGCGCCAGCCAGTTGGTGAACTCCAGGTTGACGTCGCTGCCGTCACGTTTCAGTTCCTGTAAAGGGAAAACCGCCACCGGCGGCAGGGGGGCCGCCGCGGCCGGCGGCGGGGCCGGCCAGCTCAGCACCAGCATCAGGCTGATGGTCAGCACGCCGCCGCAGAGCAGCCAGGGGCGTCGGTGCTTGCGGCTGCTTGCGGTTATTGCGGGGTTAACGCTCATGCCGGTTACCATTCGCTGTTAATGCATGGAGCGCAGCAGGCTGTTGACCAGTTCCAGGGTAACCTGGAAGGCGCTTTTGGGGGTCGTGCCGAACAGGCGATCGCTGACTGAGTAACCGCTGCCCCGGCCGCTGGCCTGCCACAGAATCAGACCGGATTCGCTGTCCACCAGCCGCAGGGTCAGGTTGATTTCCGGGTAGGCGGCGCCACCGCGGCTTTCGGTGCCCTGCTCCACCGAGCCCAGGATAAAGGCCTCCGTCCCCAGGGTTTGCCCCAGGCGGCGCAAAGTGGCGTCCTCGATGGCGGCGCCGGGGGCGATTGCTTCCTCGCGCAAGACGCTGTCCACCCGGCCCTTGTCGGCCACGTCGAAGAGGCCGGAGGCCAGGACCTGAGTGATCACAATCTCCCGCACCCGTTCCGCCTGGCCGGCGCCGCCGCCCAGGTTTTCCAGGGGCAGCACCGCCACCCGCTGCACGTAGGCCAGGCTGACCCCTTCGCGCATGAATGATTCATGGGAGATTTGCCGGGAGCCGCAACCGGCCGTGACCAGCAGCAGGATGAGCAGGACCGCAAGTTTCGTTCGCATCGCTTATCACCTTAAACTTAACATAAATTTAACCATCGCCGCTGGCAATCTATTTCTTGCCCCTGTTGGCCCCACATTGTTCTTTTTCATGGCCCGCGCTACAGCCGCAGAGAAAGCGAACTCTGGATGTTCCAGAGGTGGTGCTCGGCTACCTGGTAGTTAAAGCGGCTGCGCAGCACCAGATTGCGGCTGATATCCCAACTGCCGTCCAGGCCGTAGCGCTGGGAGGTCCGGTCACTGCGGGTGGCGGCATAACGAAGATTTAAGCGGGTAACGGGGGTACGCACCAGGGCCATGTTGAGCGTACCGTTGTAAGTGTCCTGGTGCTGGTCCCAGTCCCGGGCGTGACCCAGGCGGATGTTGAGCAGGTCGGAGGGGCGCCAGCCCAGGTTGACGGTGCTGCCGGTACTGCTGCTGCGGCTTGTTTCCCGGCGGGGGGAAGTGATGGTGGTGGTCTCGCTCTCCCGGTAACTGCCGGTGAAATCGGCGGTAAGGCTGGGCCGCAGCCGGGCGTTCAAGGTCAGCCGGGTATGGTAGCTGTCGGTGAGGGCGGCGGCGGAGCCGTCGAGCTGCTCCCGGACATTGCGGGTAAAGCCGGCGTTGAGCCCGGCGGTGAGATCGGGGTAAAGCTGGGCGCTGGTGTTTAAGCTGTAATTGTCGCTGGTGGAGATCAGGCGGTTATCGAGATAATTGTCGGTAAAACGAGCCCCCAGGGAAACATTGAGGGTCGGCAGCGGGGTGGAGGCCAGCACCAGGGAATAGCTGCGGCTGATAGCGTCGGGGGTGCCGCTCTGTTCCTGGCGAGTTTCGCTGAACCCCATGGAGGGGCGCAGGTAACGGTGGGGGCTCCAGTTGAGGTTGCCGCTTACCCGGCGGCGGGTGGTGTCCCGGCTGGTGCCGTCGCTTGTGCTTTCGGCCTGGTCCAGGCTCAGCCGGGTGGTGGCAATCAAGGTGGGGGTAAGCCGGGCCCGCAGCCCCAGTTCGGTACGGTGGCTGGTGCTGCGGGTGTCAAGATCGCTGTCTTCGGTGATCAGCTCCACCGCCCGGACCGCGGTGATCTCCAGTTCGCCGCCGGTGGTATTTCGGGCCACCACCTTCATGGCATAAACCTCCCGCTCCACCTCCAGTTCCAGCAGCAGCCGTTCCTGGTCAAAAACGGCTGGGACCGGGCCGACGGCGGTCCAGAAGGCGTCGCCGGGCCCGGCGGTGTAGAGGGTCCACGCCATCTCGTTAATCCCGCTGGGAACCAGTTCCATCTCTTCGTCAAGCTCGATGATCAGCCGGTCCACCTGGCGGCTGAAATCGAAGCCGACCCCGAAGTGGCCCCAGTGTTCCGTTTCCAGGGTCAGCGGCAACTGGCTGCGCCACTCGATTTCCTGAATTGTCGGCGGCTCATCGGGGTCGGTCCGGCCCAGCAGGTTGCCGGGGTCCAGCGGCAGGGCGAAAGAATCGTCGGCGTCCGCCCGGATGGCCAGGCTGGTATCGGTTTGCTGAAACTGCTGTGAAACCTGGAAATTAAGGCGGTTGTGCCAGAGCGCGGCGCCGGTTTCCAGGCGCAGCAAGTGAGATTCGCTGCGGCTGTCGTCCAGGGCCAGGCCGCTGCTGCGGGTGGCGGTGTAGCCGTAAAAGAGCTCCGCCGCTTGCAGATCCCAGTCCAGGTTGAAGCCGTAACGGCGGGTTTTATCTTTGGCGTCTTCCCGGCTCTGTTGCTCGCCGGTACTCTCCCCGTAGGTGAAATTCAGTCGCGGCCAGTAAGGTTCCCGCCAGTTGCTGGCCAGGCTGGCGTCCCAGGAATCGGAGCGGCTGGTGCTGACGGCATCGCCGCGGCTCTCGGTGGCGGTGGCGGTCAGCCCGGTGCGGAAAATGTCGTTGCTCAGGTACAGGCTGGCCGACGGGGTGATCTGTTCCTGGCTGGTCATGCCGTCACTCGTATCATGATCTCGGCGGCTGTAGCTCACGTTGGCTCCGGCGGAGATGGCGTGGGTGGGCTGCAGGGTAAGGCCGGTGCCGGCCCCCAGGGTGTAACGCTGCACGTAAGAGTGCTGGGTCTCCAGTTCTTCGCCGCCGCGGGCCCGGTGCTCCCAGTAGGCGGTGAAATCGACCGCCTCGACCGGTTGCGGCCAGGCGATGGCCGCCAGCAGAAACAGCAGTACCGCCGTTCGGCGGTTGCAGCGGCGATGCCGCTCACTGGTTCTGGGTCGCGGGTGCGGGATCGGCAAATCCGGTTCTCCTGCGGAGTGGCCTGCCGCCCGCTGATCAGGCGTCGGCGCATAATCACGATTCTCCATTGCTATAGCGGAAGCGGAGCCGGTTTGCACTACAAATTATCAAACGATAGCAGATCATGGTCCTGCATTGGGCGATAAAAAAGCGGCAACCGGCGGCCGGAGCAGAGTGCCCCGGGCCGCCGGTCGGTTAAGTTTTCGGTTTGCAGGTAAGTGCAATCAGGCCGGATTAGAAACCATCACCCGGAGTGTGGGCTTTCAGGCCGCCTGCATCACCCTTGGTGGTGTGGCAAGCCATGCAGCCCACCAGACCGCCGCTGCTGTCGAAGTCGCCGGCCACCATATCGGCATAGTCAAAGCGCAGCATGCCGTCATACGGGGTGGCATGGGCCTGATGGCAGGAGAGGCACATGACCATATCGGTGCCGGCGGTTACGTTGCTGCTGGCCTCGGTATAGAGGGTCGGCCGGGCCACCGGGGCGGTGATGTTATACTCGGTGTAAGCGGCGTATTCGCCCCGATTGGGAATCACGTAATCGGATGGATGGCGGAGGAAGGCGCCGCTGGCCCCGTTGGAGGCGATATCGCCGCCACCCGAAGAGTGGAAGTTGCCGTGGCAGGTGATGCAGAGGCCGCTCATGCTCTGGTTGGGAATGGCGATGGTGGACTCGAGGGCAAAGCGGGCGCTCCGACCCTGGCTGCCGTCATATCCAGCCTGGGGAACATGGCAGCGGTTGCAGCCGGTGGCGGTATCGCTGCCGATGGTGTTAGTGGAACCGTAGTACTCGTTGTGACTTCCGGCATTGACGTTTTGCCAGCGGTCGGTTTCGTTGCCGTAGCCCTTGAGGCCGCGGAGGAAGCGGTAGCTGGAGGCCAGGTGAGTGCCGTCGTGAAAACCTTCGCCGGCGCCAATCTGCTCCGGTTCCTTGGCGCCGTCAAAGCTCTGGTGATGGGCGCCGGAGACGGCGGCAATGCCCACCCGTTCGATGGTGATGTTGTCTTCACCATCTTGGTAACTCTGCAAGGCCTGGGAGCGGGTGCCGTGGCAGCCCTTGGCGCCGGCGCAGGTCAGCATCTCGAAGTTATGGCCTTGGGTCATGTTGCGGAGATCGCCGGGGGCGTTGCCGCTGTTCTGGGGGTCGGTGTCAAACAGGTCAACCACATTGTGGCCCTTGCGGGCACCGCCCTCGGCCAGGTGGCGGAAGTTGCCGCCGGCCAGGTCGGTGGTGTCGCCGTGGTAAACCTGGGGTACGGCGCTGCCGCCGTCCAGCACGGCGATTTTCGGCCCACTGGGATCCTGGGCGTGGCAGGCGATGCAGTCCATCCGCAGCAGGTTCATGATCGCCCCGCCGCCGGTTTCCTCGCCGCCCAAACCGCGCACCGCCACTTGCTGGCCCTGCTCACTGTTGTGCATGGTGTGGCAGTCGGCGCACTGGCCGATAATGCCGGTGGCGGCGGCCGCCGCCGGGAGCAGCAGCAGGGCTGCGCCGGCCAGTACCGCACTTTTCAGTAGATTCTTTTTCATTTTCTCTCCTCCGAAAAAGTTCCGTTTTCTCCGGCAACCCGGCCGTCCTGTGCTCCAGGACCCGTTGGCTTTGTGTCCCCACCTTACGATGGGTTTACCCTTATCAGAGGATCTTCATAGGCCGGCCACAGTGGCCGGCGACCTTACAACTTGCCCAGGGTGTAGTAGCAAACGGCGTGCCAAATTTAATGTAAATTTTTTTATGCAATAAATTCGGCAGGTTGTCTTGGTTGTCGGCTTTGTTCCCCGGCCGCCGGGGGTGGGGGTTGAGGATTTTGCCTAAATCGGTTTGGGGTTATTTCCAACTCCGGTGATTTCACCAGATATCAACAAAGGCCTGCTGCTTTTTTGTAAAGGCCATCATTATTATAGAGAGGAAGCGGAAGGAAGCGGGAGGAAGCTTGACAGCCCGTGACAAAAGCCACCCCGGCCTTTGTCACGGGCTGTCAAGCCAGCTGTTCAGCAAGAGCTCAACGCTCCGCCACCGGCACCCCTTTGACGGTGTGGCAGGCCAGGCAGCCCACCTGTTCGGTGTTGCCGCCGGCCACCATCGCGTTGTAGTCAAAACGGAGCATGCCGTCGTAGGGAGTGGCGTGGGCCTGGTGGCAGGAGAGGCACATCACCATGTCTTCGCCGGGGCTTACCTCGGCGCTGGGTCCTGTGCCCTCGGTGAAGAAGGCCAGCGGCCGGGCCACCGGGGCGGTAACATTATAGGCCGTGTAGACGGCATATTCGCCTGCGTCGGGGATCACGTAATCGGAGGGATGGCGTAGGAAGGCGCCGCTGCTGCCATTGCCCGGGCCCGCCATGCCGGTTGAGTGGAAGTTGCCGTGACAGGTCAGGCAGAAACCGGTGGTGGTCCGCCATGGTGAATAGATACGGGAATAGGTCGCAGACACAGTGCCGCCGAAATGGCAAGCATTGCAGTTGGATGTGTTGAAATTCGTTGTTCGCTCTTCGATGCCAAAATATTCGTTGTGGCTGTTCTCATCAATATTCTGCCAGCGATCCTGCTCGTTGCCCAGGCCCCTTACTGAATGGAGAAAACGGTAACTGCCGGCCAAGGGGTTCTCTTCAAACTCCGGCGAGGTTTGCCCCATTTTGAGGCCTTCAAAATTGCTGTGATGGGCTCCACGCTTAAGGTTGCCCTCCCCTTCATATCCGCTTAAGGCATTAAGGCCGGTACGGTAAATGTTAAGGCTCGACACGCAGTCCGGGTCAACGGGGTCGCAATCCTGTTCCTCAACCGCCAGAAGCTGGCCACGAAAGCCGTGGCAGCCCATGGAGCCGGCGCAGGTGAAGGCTTCCACGGAAAAAGCGCCAATGCCGCCGGAGCCGGCGTGGCGGAAACCGGGAGGGTAGGCCAACTCGCTGTCGGCGTTGACCACATCCACCACGTTGTGCCCCTTGCGGTTGCCGAAACTGCCCTGATGGCCATCCTTGGTGCCGGAGATGTATGCGAAATTGCCGGCAGCCAGATCGCCTGCGGGGTCATTGTGGTAAACCTGGGGCACTTTGCTGCCGCCGGGCAGAGAGACGATACGTTCGCCGGAGCCCTGGGCATGGCAGGCGATGCAGTCCATTCGCAGCAGGTTCTGCAGGGGGGTGTCGCTGATGGCCCCTTCCGTGCCGACCCGGGCCACCGGTGCTCCCTGCTCGCTGTTATGCATGGTGTGGCAGTCGGCGCACTGGCCGACCAGACCGCCGCCGGCAGCAGGCAGTGCCCATCCCAGTAAAATGATGCTAAGCAGGGTCAGCTTGAAGTGGCGGATTGTCATGGGGGCCTTCCTTACGATTACGGTTACTGTTAAAAGTGCAAGATTTATGGCCTAAGGTCTTAAAACTGGAGGCATTAGGCCGCATGTTTATGACAAATTTTTGTAGCGTCTATGTAAAAATTACTGCAATAAATGTGCCATGAGATGGCGCCGGCGGTTGCGCTGCTGCAATGTTACTGTGCAGGAGTAAACTCAAGGGGGAACCCTGAAGTACCGACAAAGTGTTGGCCGAGAAAGATGGGAATTTGGCCAAATCGATTTGGGAGTATCCCCATTCACGACACAGTGACCGCTTTTTTGGGCGTTTCTGAGGGGGGTGTTTTTCTTCTGTGTGGTATTTTTACCAGTATCGGCCAGGTACCCCTGCCGGTCGTTTTCTTTCTTGTTGACAGCCGTTATTTGGCGCCTTAGATTGAACAAAAGTAAAGGTTGTAAAAGTTCAGTTAAAAACCAAAATGGTGAAACGGCAGGTCGTCGTATTGAGCGCCGACTGGAAAGGGGTAAGGGTTAATGGAACGTTTCTTCGAGCGTCTCTGCCGATACCAAATTGTACCCCTTCTGGTGCTGCTGGCCCTGCTTGCGGCCTGCGGTGATGATCGCCGGGGCGGGACGACCGACGCCCCAACGCCTGTCGCCCCCGCCGGGCCGGTGCGTCTCAGTATTGGGCTGCTGCCCGAACAGGACGTCTTTGTTCAGCGCCGCCGCTACACCCCCATCGCCGAATACCTGGCCGCCGCCACCGGCACCGAGATCGAACTAAAGATTATCCGCCGCTACGGCAACGTGATGGAACACTTCCGCCGCAAGCAGTTGGACGGGGCCTTTCTGGGCAGCTTCACCGGGGCTTGGGCCATTGAGACCCTGGGGGTGGTGCCGCTGGCCCGGCCGCAGTACCCCGACGGTGTTTCCACCTATTACGGGATGATCTTCGTCCGTAAGGACAGCGGCATTCGTTCCGCCGCCGACACTAAAGGCAAGGTCTGCGTATTTGTCGATCCGGCCACCACCGCCGGCTGGCTGCTGCCCCTGCACTACTTTCACGATCATGGCATTCCCTTCGAGGACGACTGGTTTAAAGAAGCCTATTTCAGCGGCAGCCACGAGGATTCGATCCGGGATGTGCTGGAGGGCAGGGCCGATATCGGCGCTGCCAAGGACCTGGTTTTCGATATGGTGGCGCAACAGGAGCCGCGGGTGCGGGAAGAGTTGGAGATCCTGGCGGTTTCGCCGCCGGTGCCCAGCAATACCCTGAGTGTGAGGGGGGACCTGGACCAGGAGTTGCAGGAGCGGCTTAAGCAGGCGCTGCTGACCATGCACGAAACCCCGGCCGGAATTAAGGCCCTGGAAGAGTTCGGGGCGGTGCGCTTTCTGGCCACCGGCAGGGAGGATTACCAGCCGGTGTTCGTTTACGCCCGGGCCGTTGGGTTGAACCTGGCCGATTACCAGGAAAAATGAGAAACAAGGCGATCATCGGTTTTATTCTTTTGGCCCTCTTTTTTGCCGGCGGCGGGGCCCACATCATCTCTTCCCACAACCGGGTCATCTGGAACCTTGAGGAGATTTTCAAACTCAGTGAAGCGACCCATCGGCGAACGGATCTGCTCAACAAAGTCAAGCTGGTCCAGGCGCACCTGCTGCTGGCCGAATCCCCCCATGTCGGGGAAATTCACAGCATCATCATTCATGGCGAGGCTATCCGGACGGCGGCGGAAAACTGTGTCAACTGCCATCATCCGCCGAGGGTGGGGGCAGGGTTTTATATTCTGCGGGACCAGATTGACGACTATCTTAAAAAGTTGAGCCGGGTCTATACTATTCGGGCCAATCCCGATCGAATCAGGGTCGCGGTGGGGGATGCTTTTGCCAGTGGCGAGGAGCTTTATGAGATGGTGGGCCGCATGGCCAGTGAGACCGGCCACCGGATCCCCGGCCAGTTGGCCGAAACCCGGAAAGAGATCGGCCAGGCCAAAAAACTGTTGCAGGGGATGGTTATTGTCGGGCCGCTGGCGGCCCTGCTGGTGATCTTTTTTTTCCTCCGGCGTTTCACCTCCTCCATCTCGGCTCTGACCAGGGCGACCGGCAGAATCCGGGAAGGTGACTTGGCCTACACCATCGCCGAGCCGCTGCCCGACGAGTTCGGAGAGTTGGCGGAGGCCTTCAACGGGATGACCGTTTCCCTGCAGCAACAGCGGGAGCAAGTGGTTGCCGCCGAGAGCCGTTACAAGATTCTTTTCGAATCCGCCGCCGACGCTATTTTTATTCTCCAGGCCGATGATGACAAACGAAACTGCATTGTGGCGGCCAATCAGGCGGCGGCGGCCATGTACGGTTACGCCGCAGCGGAGATGGCCGGTCTGCATTTTCCGGGGTTGGCGGCATCACCGGATAAGGCCGTGGAAACCAAGGAGGACTTTTTTGAGCGGCTGCTGGCCGGCGAAAGGGTCGAGGCCAGGAGCGAGCATCGGCGCCAGGATGACACGGTTTTCTCGGTTGAATTCAGCGCCGGCCTGGTGGCGCTGCGGGACAACCGCTTTGGGCTGGTGTTTGTCCGCGATATCACCCACCGGGTGCAGACCGAAGAGGCCCTGTTGCGCTCCCGCCAGTTAGCCGTGGTGGGCCAGATGGCCGCCGGCCTGGCCCACGAGATCAAAAACCCCCTGGCGGGAATCAAGGTCTCCATGGAGGTGCTGAGCAACGAATTGGATATATCCCAGCAGGATAAGGAGATATTTCACCGCATTGTCAGCGAGGTGCAGCGGATCGAAAACCTGCTGCGCAACTTGCTCAACTATGCCCGCCCGCCCAAGCCGGAGTTTGCCCCGGTCGATCTCAATGCGCAGCTGGAAAGCTGCCTGAAAAACAGCGAGATGCTGCTTAAGGCCCCGGAACACAAAGTAAACGGTCGTCGTCGCGTCCGTTTTGAGCGCCACCTGGCCGACGGGCTGCCGCTGATTCGGGCTGACGCCTCCCAGGTGCAGCAGATTTTTCTCAACCTGCTGCTCAACGCCATCGAGGCGATCAGCGATGAGGGGGTTGTTGCCGTCACCAGCAAAACCAGTGAAGACGGTAAGGTGGTGGTCGAGGTAAGCGACAACGGCAAGGGCATGACGGCGGAAACCTGCGCCCGGATTTTTCAGCCCTTTTACTCCAACAAGCACCGGGGCAGCGGCCTGGGGCTAGCGATCTGTAAGCGGCTGGTGGAACTGCACGGCGGCGAAATCCAGGTGGTCAGTTCCCCGGGCGAGGGAAGCACCTTTATCGTGGCCTTTCCCGTTCATCACCAGGAGCAGCCCGAGGAGGCAGCGGCATGAAAACCCGAGGACGTATCTTTGCCGTCGATGACGACGAGCTGATCCTGACCATGCTGGCCAGGGCCCTGAAGAATGAAGGCTACGAGGTCAATTGCCAGACGTCCAGTGAGGATGTGGTGGCCAATATCGCCCGCTGGCATCCCGATGTGATTTTTCTCGATATCGATATCGACGACCAAATGAGCGGCCTGGATATTTTGCAGGCGGTTAAGGGAGAGGGGTTGAGCGGGGAGGTGGTCATGCTTACCGCCGATGATTCGGCGGAGTCGGCGATTCGGGCGATGAAGCTGGGGGCGGCGGATTACTTCACCAAGCCGTTCAATATCGATGAGGTAAAAATAACCACCAGCAAGATCATCGAGGCCATCCGGTTGCGGGAGGAGGTGGATTACCTGCGCGACCGCGGGCGCTCCCCGGAAAAGCAGTTTGTCGGCGAGTCGCCGGTGATTCTGGAAATTCTGGAAAAGGCGCGTAAACTGGCCCAGGCCGGGGCCGAGACCATTTTGATTACCGGGGAGTCGGGCACCGGCAAAGAAGTACTGGCGCGACAGATTCATGCCTGGAAAGAGGGGCTTGACGAAGGGGGAGGGGGGCCTTTTCTGGCCGTCAACTGCACCGCGTTGCCGGAAAATCTGATTGAGAGCGAGCTTTTCGGCTATGCCCGGGGAGCCTTCACCGATGCCCGCAGCGATAAGAAAGGGGTGTTTGAGCTGGCCGCCGGCGGCACCCTGCTGCTGGATGAGATCGGCGACATGCGCCTGGATCTGCAGACCAAGCTGCTGCGGGTGCTGGAAGAGCGCAAAGTGCGGCGGTTGGGGGGAAGTGTTGATCTGCCGGTGGACACCACGGTGATTGCCACCACCAACAAGGATATCAAGGCCGCCGTCGACGAGGGAGGGTTCCGCGGCGATCTCTTTTTCCGTTTGAGCACCTTCCGCATTCATCTGCCCCCCCTGCGCGAGCGACAGGGGGACGCCCTGCTGCTGGCCCGTTTCTTCCTGGGCTTTTTCGCCCACAAGTATATGAAAAAAGAGATCAAGGGCTTTTCGCCGGCGGCGGAGAAGGCGATTTTGCAGTATTCCTGGCCGGGCAATGTACGGGAGTTACGCAATGTTATTGAGCACTGCGTGGTGCTGGAGAACGTGGCCGAGGTGGAGCCCCGGCACCTGCACCTGGATGATGCCGCCAAGGCTGGCCGGCCGCAGGTGGAGCGGCGCAAGAATGCCGCCATCATTTTACCGGAAAGTGGTATTTCTCTGGAGGAGGTGGAAAAAACGCTGATCCGCCAGGCCCTGGAGCGGACCAACAACAACCAGACCCAGGCCGCCCGGCTGCTGCAGGTCTCTTACGACACCCTGCGCTACCAGGTAAAAAAATACGGTCTGCTATGAGGCTCAGGCAAAGTGGAGCCCCGCCCGGCAGGTTTGCTGATCGTCGCAGAGGCTGCTCCAGACCACGGTGCCGATGCGGTTGAGGTTGCTGTACTGCAGGCTGATTACCTGGCTGGGGCGCAACGGGTATTCGGTGACAATCCCCATGCCGTACTCACTGATGTCCACCCCGCGGGCTTGGAGCAGCAGCCGCCGTTCGCCGCCCCCCTCGATAACGTTGATGGCGTAGCGCAGTTCTTCCTCGAAGGGTTTCCGGTTCTTTTTTCTCACCCGGCGGTTCAGGAAACGATTGTCGCAGTAATGGAAGCCGGTTTGGAACTCATCGCTGCCGTGGAGGGCCTGTAGCACGACCTCTTTCAACTCGTGCAGGTTGAATGGTTTGCTGATGAACTTGCAGGCGCCGCCGGCCTGTGCTCGCTCGACTTCCGCCTCCAGGTCCTGGTTGTTGAGATGACTGGCGGACATCATGATTACCCGCATTTCCGGGCAGATATCTTTGATGATCCGCAACAGCAGCATGCCGTTGAAATCCGGCAGGTGCACGTCGATTAAGGACAGGTCGTAACGGCAGGAAGATAGTTGCAGTACGGCCTCGGTGGAGGTGCCGGCGGTGATTACCTCAATCTTTTCCGCCTGCAGCGCCCGTTGCAGGCCATAGCGGATCAATTCGTCATCGTCCACAACCAAGATTTTTTTGCGCACGGTTCACCCTTTGCAGGTCAAATGTTTGGGCTTCCTGCCTGATAAGTTGCAACTGAAAACAATTAAGCTGCAAAAGCAGCAAACGTTTGAGATTATTTGCAAATTATGTGCCGGTTTGTCGAGTTGTCCGCTGTTTCTTGGTGTCGGCTTAAAATGGTGCAATAACAAGGTTTTGGTGAAAAGTCTCCGTCGCCGTGATTGGGTCGTGCCGGACGGGCTGTCCTGTTGGCCTGGGACTTTTTTCAGGCCGCTTGGGTGATTTTCCCGGAGACCGCCGTAATCGCTTAGCCGGCCGCTGGTGCGCCGGCTTTTGCCGGCTGTTAATCTTTGTTCCGGGTCTCGTCCCGGCTCAGCTGGGCGGCCAGGAGGTCAAACTGCTGGTCAAAGGAGGCCCGGTTGCGGTTGCTGCCGCCGCAGAGCAGCAGCCGGGTGCTTCCTTTGCCCGCCGGGGTGAGCAAAAGCCACAACCGCCGGTGGGAAACCATGAAGGTGAGATACAAACCCAGGCAAATCAGGGCAAATCCGCTGTAAACCACCCAGACGCCTGGGTCCCTGGCCACCTGCAGGCCGGTGGAGTAGCGCTGCTGGAGGTAGAGATTGTACGGGTGCTCCGGCCGGTCTACGGTTACCGTTTGCCGGTCCGCCATGGTGAAGACCGAGGGTGGAGCTTCCGGGCTCTGCAGGCTGACCTGGTAGGTAAGAACCCGCTGCAATTGGTCGCTCCGGGCAGCGGCTACCTGCAGCGTCAGATTTTCTTCCGGCCAGTGCAATTCTTGGTCGGGCAGGGCCAGCAGATAAATTTCAGCCCCCGTGGTCTGGTTGCGGAGGTGCACCAGGTACTGCTCCAGAGCCCGGTAAGAGGCCTGGTAAAAGGTGATGCCCCGGTGCCGCAGGGGGTGATTGACCAGGATCGAGTCGCGCCGGCGGGAGTTCGATGCCGGATCGGAAATGATGACGTCGGAACGGAACTCGCGCGGTGTGCCGTCCGGGTAGAAACTGATCTCAAACTCGTCGAGGTAGATGGAAAAATCCAGCGGCAGTAGTTCCGCGGTGGTGCCGTCGAAAATGAAATCCACCGTCTCCCCTTCGGGAAACATGATGGTGCCCTTGAAGCCCCAGATTCCACCAATCAGCGCCCCGCCCAAAGTGATCAGAATGCCCAGGTGGACCAGGTACGCTCCCAGCCGTGACCAGGCGCCTTTCTGGGCAAAGAGCAGGGTGCCCTCCTCTCCGTTCCGGCTGCCGGGCTGCCAGCCGATGGCGGTAAGCCGTTGCTCCAGGCGCTCGGCGGCGGCCGGTGGTTCTTCGGCAAAGTTCATTTCCCTTTGCAGAGGCATTTTGGCCAGGCGCTGTGGGGTGACATTCAGGTTATCCTGGTTGATCAGTCGCCAGGTGGCGGGCAGGCGGTCGAGGCTGCAGATGATCAGGTTGACGACAAAGATGATCAGCAGGGTGATGAACCACCAGGAACTGTACATATTGGGGATGATGTCCAGTGTTTGCAACAGCCTGGTCATTTCCGGGCCGTAATTTTCCAGATAATGTTCCAACTGCTTATTCTGCTGGATGAAGGTGCCGATAATCGAGGTTGCGGCCAGCAGGCCGATAACCCAGAGGGCCAGTTGTACCGAGGCCAAAAAACGCCAGATTCTGTTTTGTTTTTCGTTCATGATTGCCTGATTTTTGGGGTTTTTGGTGGAAGCCGCGTAATGCGGTGCGGGCGTAATTTTTTTCCGGTGGTCAGTATGCCGGCCGTCCGTGGCAGGCCAGGCAAGCTTCCAGCTCTTTTCCTTCCAGCAGCGAGCGTTTACCGCGGGCAAAGATTTGCGGCGGCCAACTGTTCAAATAGGCGTGGTTAAGCAGCACCTTGCTGGCGGTGGCGGTATCGCCGCGGTGGCAGCTCATGCAGGCGGCGGTGGCCGGCCCGATGAGGGTATCGTCGTTGTGGTTGCCCATGCTCACCCCGGAGTCGATGCTCATGGCCAGGGCCGCCCCGGGGTCGGGCAGGGCTACCTCCGGCTGGCTGTGGCAGGCCTGGCACTCGGTGAGTGGTCGGGGGTAATTGACCTTTTTCAGGGTGTGCCGCACCTCTTCCGCCTCGCCGTGCTGTCCCAGGTAACTGCTGCGGGCACGGCCTTCCTCGTCGAGCTGCCAGCCCGGGGGGGCGGTGGTTGGGCCGCCATAGGCGGTGATGGTGCCGGGGCGGTAGATGGCGTAAAAAGCGTTGTTGGCCCCGGCCCCGTGAATGGCATGCATCATCCAGGCAAAGCTGATGGACTCGGCCCCTTTGCGGTCGTAGGCCTGGTTGGCGGTGATTTCGTAGTGCTCCCGGCGGTGGTGCTGGTCGGTGGCGGCGGGGTTGTGGCAGGTGATGCAGAGTTCCGCGTTGTCGCTGCGCCCCCCGCCGGCGTTATCATGGCGGTAGAGGGCGCCGCGGTGGCAGGCCAGGCATTTTTCGGTTTCCACCGGCTGCCGGCGGGGTTCTTCGGCGCCGTTTTCCACCCGGAAGACGTAGGTGGGCATGGGTAAGCGCAGGGGCTGATCGTTGAGCCGGGGGCGGCCGTCGAAGGAGAGCATGGCCCGGTAAGAGGCTGGGGCGGTCTGCTGGAGGGTGGTAACGGCGCTGCCGTCGCCGTTGCAGACGGTGTTGTCGGGCCCCGGCAGCAGCCCCGGCGCGGGCTGGCCGGGGGCGGTGGTGGAGCCGCCGATATGGTTGACCGGGTCGTCGGCCTGCAGGGAAGAGAGGCGGACGGTGAAGTGGTCGAAAAAGACCGGCAGGTCGGCGCCGGTGTGGCAGAGGTTATAGTTTTCATCGTTGTCGTGGTTAAAGGCGCGCCAGTGGATTTTGATCTGGCTGCCGGGCCCGGCGGCTTCTACTTTGCTGATCTCCAACGCCAGCGCCAGTTGCTCGGCCCGCTGCAACTCCGGCGTGTTGCCGGGGTGAACATCGCCGGTGAAGGCAAAAAAATCCACCCCGTTGTGGCACTCGATGCAGTTTTCATCGCCGGGGCCGTGCAGAGAGCTGGCGGCGGGGTTGTAGCTGGGCCAATCCATGGTGTACTGGCCGGTTGAACCGGCGGCATGGGTGGCGCCGTGGCAACTGGCGCAAAAATCATGCTCGACGGGCTGGGCGCGAAGATACTGCAGGCTGGCCTGGCTTTGGTGGCAGGCGCTGCAAACCTTCAGATCACCGGGATAGCGCACCGAGTAGAAGCGCTCGGCGCTGACCTCCAGGCCGCCGCCGGTGTTGCGGTTGACTTGGCTGGAGTTGTGGATGCCGTGAACAAAGGCGGTCAGTTCGTCGCCGTCGCCGTGGCAGATCACGCAGGCCTCCACCCCGATGGCGGCGAAGTGGTGGTCCTGGGTCATGGCCAGGGAATCGCCTTCGGGGGTTACGGCCACGCTACGGTAAGTGCCCCGGGCGTCGATAAAGACCCGTTGCCCGTGGCAGTTGATGCAGCCCTGGTCGGTGACCAGATCCTTCACCGGTTGGCCGTCGGCGGTATCATGGGCCACGATGAGGGCCTGGGGCCATTGGATGGCGGGGTTGCGAAGCTGGACCAGCCAACTGATTTCTTCCCCCCACCAGGGCCGGTCGCTTAAGCCGGCAATGGTGAGGGTGTAATCGCCGTCGTTATGGTCGGCAACCTGGGTGTAATCGGTGATTTCGCGGCGCTGGTAATCACCGTCCTGGTCACGGTAAAAGGCCCAGGCCTGTTCCACCTGGCTCAGGCCGGCCAGCGGCGATTGCTGGCTGCTGACCTCGGCGGTAATCACGACGCCCTCGCCCCCGTTGGTTGCGGTGATCTCGGTCACCTTCCAGTCGGCCGCCCGCGGGGTTGGTGGCGGGTGGCTGACCAGGTAGCGGGTGGCGCTGAGCTCCGGCGGCTCCAGCTCCGCCTCGTCCACCGGGGTGGGGTCCGGTTCCGGTTCCGGCAATTGCTCATCAACCCCAGGCGGATCGGGGGGCACCGTGATCTCGACCTCCCGGTTGCAGCCGGGCAAGATCAGCATAAGGGCCAGCAGCGCGACGATTAGCAGTGATTTCAGGGGCCGGTATGGGTTCATGGTGCAAGTTCTTTCATAGTGCCGGTTTTCCATGGCAGATCAGGCAGGTTTCCATGGCTTCACCCTCCAGCAACGAGCGTTTGCCGCGGGCAAAGATTTGCGGTGACCAGCTGTTGGTGTAGGCGTGTTTCAGCAGGGCTTTGCTAATGGTGGTATCGCCGTGGTGGCAGCTCATGCAGGCGGCGGTGGCCGGCCCGATGAGGGTGTCGTCGTTGTGGTTGCCCATGCTCACCCCGGAGTCCATGCTCATGGCCAGGGCCACCCCGGGGTCGGGCAGGGCTACCTCCGGCTGGCTGTGGCAGGCCTGGCACTCGGTGAGCGGCCGGGGGTAATTGACCTTTTTCAGGGTGTGCCGCACCTCTTCCGCCTCGCCGTGCTGTCCCAGGTAACTGCTGCGGGCACGGCCTTCCTCGTCGAGCTGCCAACCCGGGGGGGCGGTGGTTGGGCCGCCATAAGCGGTGATGGTGCCGGGGCGGTAGATGGCGTAAAAAGCGTTGTTGGCCCCGGCCCCGTGAATGGCATGCATCATCCAGGCAAAGCTGATGGACTCGGCCCCTTTGCGGTCGTAGGCCTGGTTGGCGGTGATTTCGTAGTGCTCCCGGCGGTGGTGCTGGTCGGTGGCGGCGGGGTTGTGGCAGGTGATGCAGAGTTCCGCGTTGTCGCTGCGCCCCCCGCCGGCGTTATCATGGCGGTAGAGGGCGCCGCGGTGGCAGGCCAGGCATTTTTCGGTTTCCACCGGCTGCCGGCGTGGTTCTTCGGCGCCGTTTTCCACCCGGAAGACATAGGTGGGCATGGGTAGGCGCAGGGGCTGATCGTTGAGCCGGGGGCGGCCGTCGAAGGAGAGCATGGCCCGGTAAGAGGCTGGGGCGGTCTGCTGGAGGGTGGTAACGGCGCTGCCGTCGCCGTTGCAGACGGTGTTGTCGGGCCCCAGCAGCAGCCCCGGTGCGGGCTGGCCGGGGGCGGTGGTGGAGCCGCCGATATGGTTGACCGGGTCGTCGGCCTGCAGGGAAGAGAGGCGGACGGTGAAGTGGTCGAAAAAGACCGGCAGGTCGGCGCCGGTGTGGCAGAGGTTATAGTTTTCGTCGTTATCGCGGTTAAAAGCGCGCCAGTGGATTTTGACCTGGCTGCCGGGCCCGGCAGCCTCCACTTTGCTGATCTCCAACGCCAGCGCCAGTTGCTCGGTCCGCTGCAACTCCGGCGCGTTGCCGGGGTGGAACTGTTCCACATAACGGGCCGCCAGGCTGCCGTTGTGGCAAACGGTGCAGGGGTACTCCTGAGGGTCAAGGTCCCACTCGTCCAGGGTGACGGCATGCAATTTTTCAAGATCCTCGGCTTGCCAGGTCTCGGTGTCACGCCAGGGGTAACTGTGCCAGTCCATGCTGTACTGGCCGGTTGCGCCGGCGGCATGGGTGGCGCCGTGACAGCCAGCGCAGAAGTCGTGCTCGATGGGCTGGGTGCGGATATGTTCCAGGCTGGCTTGGCTTTGGTGGCAGGCGCTGCAGACCTTCAGATCACCGGGGTAACGCACCGAATAGTGGCGCCCGGCACTGACCTCCAGGCCGCCGCCGATATCCTGGTTGACCCGGCTGGAGTTGTGGATGCCGTGGATAAAGGCGGTCAGTTCGTCGCCGTTGCCGTGGCAGATCACGCAGGCCTCCACCCCGATGGCGGCGAAGTGGTGGTCTTGGCTCATGGCCAGGGGGGCGCCTTCGGATGTAACTGCGACGCTGCGGTATTTGCCCCGGGCGTCGATAAAGACCCGTTGCCCGTGGCAGTTGATGCAGCCCTGGTCGGTGACCAGATCCTTCACCGGTTGGCCGTCGGCGGTATCATGGGCCACGATGAGGGCCTGGGGCCATTGGATGGCGGGATTGCGAAGCTGGACCAGCCAACTGATCTCATCTCCCCACCAGGGCTGATCGCTCAAGCCGGCAATTTTGAGGGTGTAACCGCCGTTGTTATGGTCGGCAACCTGGGTGTAATCGGTGATTTCGCTGCGCCGATAATTGCCTTCCTGGTCACGGTAAAAGGCCCAGGCCTGTTCCACCTGGCTCAGGCCGGCCAGCGGCGACTGCTGGCTGCTGACCTCGGCGGTAATCACGATGCCCTCGCCTCCGTTGGTTGCGCTGATCTCGGTCACCTTCCAGTCGGCCGCCCGCGGGGTTGGTGGCGGGTGGCTGACCAGGTAGCGGGTGGCGCTCAACTCCGGCGGCTCCAGTTCCGCCTGGTCCACCGGGGTAGTGGTGATATCTTGCGGATCTTGCGGCTCGGTCGGGGTTTCAGGGGTGGTTTCTGGGGGATCTTCCTTTTCTTCGGCCACCGTTACCTTAACTCCACCATCGCAGCCGCCGCTGAACATTGCCGCCAAGCCCAGCAGCAGGACGGCGCCAAGAAGCCTCCATAGCCGTTTTCTTCCCGTTGATCTGCCCATTATGTCGATAAACCATTTTTAAAGGTTATTTTTTAACGTTGCCGCCCTGGTGTTATCACCGGACGCGTTGCAAATAATATGCAAAAAATGTACCACAATGCACGGTTGTGGCGGTTTTTTCGGTACTCTTGTTCAGCCTTTAATTTCGGTTACTTAAATTATGTGGCAGGATATTTATGGTACAACCGGTCTGTTTGGCGAGGTGGTGAAATGCCCAAGTTTGGTGATTTCACCGCATGAAAAGCGACAACCATTGTTTACCATTAACTGAACTTGTGGAAAATCTTACATAAATTTTACTTACAAAAACTGGCCTTGTTTTTGCAATGATTTTTTTGCTAAAATGAAAAGTATCCGCACAAGGCCAAGCCTTGGCGGGCGATCTCTTTTAATACGGGAGCCTTGTTCTTATGGCCCCGGGCAGACCGGAAGAGGCCATGCGCGTTTCTCAGGAGCCGGATAACGAGACCTATCTAAAAAAAGTGGTACTGGCCTGTCTGCAACAGTCGGCCCACGAGGAACAGCTCGTTGAAGAGCTGCGGCTGCTGGTGCGGCAGGAGGGGGATGCCGCCTGCAAGGTGATCATGGAACTGCTGCTCAACCGGACCTTTTCCGCGTCGGAGGCGAGCAAGTGCTGGCACGGGGTTTTGCAGCACCAGCAGGCGCTGGCAGCTGTTCTTGGCCGGCGCGTTACCCTCACCGTGGCGGTGGGTGATTATTTTGCCCTGCGGGGTAACACCATCGGGCATGCAAAGCTCATTGCGGTGCAGGATTTTGAGGCCCTGCTGGCGGAAAAAAACATCGACTTTCTCACCGGGCTCAACAACCGCCACAGCCTGGAGCTTGCCCTGGAGCAGGAGTTTCAAAGGGCGGCGCGGTACGGCCGCAAGCTGTCGGTACTGTTCTGGGATCTGGATTCTTTCAAGGAAATCAACGATCAGCTTGGTCATGATGTCGGAGACCAAGTCTTGCAGCATTTCGGCCGGGTGCTGGCCACCGGCAAGCGGACGGTGGATTTCGCCGCCCGCTACGGTGGTGATGAATTCGTAATGCTGCTGCCGGATGTCGACCCCGAGGGGGCCATGACCATGGCGGAGCGGATCCGCGACCAGGTCTGCCGGCAGCCGGTGTTTATCGATAAGCATCGGGTTGAGATCACCTTAAGTGGCGGGATTGCCACCTATCCGGAAGATGCCTCTTACGCCCGGGATTTGCTGGTGTGCGCCGATTACGCCATGCTGCAGGCCAAAGGCCGGGGCAAAAACAGCGTTATGCGCTATGGGGTCACCGAAAAACGTGCCGCGCCCAGGCTGGATCTTGCCGTACCCCTTACCGTCAGCCGGCTTGATGAGCAGGCCGGGAGCGACCTTGCCGCGGCGATGGCCAAAAATATCAGCCACAGCGGGATGCTGCTGGAAAGCCGGCTGCCGGTTAACCGGGGCGCCAGGCTGGAGATGGAAATTACCCTTGAAGACCGCAAACTGACCGTGAAGGGCGAAGTGGTGCGGGTGGAAAAATTTGCGGAACAACGATTCGGGGTTGGGGTTGCTTTCCTCAAATCCGAGGGGATGGCCGATGATTTTCTGCATGATTACCTGCGGCGCGCCCACGGTTTAAGGCGAGGCGGTCCGGTCGATAACAGCATGGAACAACCGGACCGCCGGGTGGTCTGGGGCAATGAAATTATTCAGGCCGGCATGCTGGCCTTGATGATCTTCCCGGTTTACGGGCTGCAGGTACTGCTGAAAGGCGTTACGGCCGGCTGAGCTTTTGGGCTATTTTGGCCACATGCTCTCCCTGGAAGCGGGCGCCGGCCAGCTCGTTGGCGCTGGGTTGGCGGCTGCCGTCGGCCCCGGCAATGGTGGAGGCCCCGTAGGGGGAGCAGCCGGAGATTTCAGCCGCTTCCATCTGGCCGCTAAAGGAGTAGGGCAGCCCGACAATCACCATGCCGTGGTGCAGCAGGGTGGTGTGGAAGCTTAAAATGGTGGATTCCTGGCCGCCGTGCTGGGTGTTGGAGCTGGTAAACACGCTGCCGGCCTTGCCCACCAGGCTGCCCTGGGCCCAGAGCTGTCCGGTGGCATCCAGGAACTGCCGCATCTGGCCGCACATGTTGCCAAACCGGGTGGGGGTGCCGAAAATAACGGCGTCGGCGGCGGCCAGTTCTTCGATGGTACAGATGGGAATACTTTTCTGTTGTTGCTGTGCTTCCGTGGCCCCCATTTTCGCCAATACTTCGGCGGGCAGGGTTTCCGGTACCCGGCGCAGCACCACCTCCGCGCCTTCCACCTTGCCGGCCCCCTCGGCCACCGCTTGGGCCAACTGCTGAATATGGCCGTACATCGAGTAGTAGACAATCAGTACTTTCATGGCTGTTGCTCCTGTGGTTTGGGTTTGCTGTTGGCAAGTACCTGTTCCAGGTCCTTAAGCAGGTAGGGTTTGCTGATCACCCCGTCGAAGCCGTATTTTTCCGGTTCGGCCATGATCGGGTCGTTGGCGTAACCGCTGGAGACAATCACCCGGGCCTGGGGGTCCAGCCGGCGGATTTCCTTAACTGCCTCCTTGCCGCCCATGCCGCCGGGGATGGTCAGGTCCATGATCACCAGATCAAAAGGCTGCCCCTCTTCCCGGGCCTGGCGGTAGGCGGAAATGGCCGCTTCGCCGTCGGTGGTTTCCTGCACCTGGCAGCCCAGTTGTTGCAGAATCCTGGCCGCCACCCGCCGTACCATTTCCTCGTCATCCATCAGCAGTATCCGCCGGGATAAATTGTGGGCTGGTGCGGGCCGGTCGTCGGCCTCGGCCGGGATGCCGGCGCTGTTGGCCACCGGCAGCAGAATGGTGAAGGTGCAGCCCTGGCCCGGTGCTGACTCCACACTGATTTTACCATGGTGTTTGGCAATAATGGAATGACAAACCGCCAGCCCCAGGCCGGAGCCTTTTTCCTTGGTGGTGAAGTAAGGATCAAAAATTTTGCCCTGCTCTTCCCGGCTGATGCCGCTGCCGCTGTCGCTGATCTTGATCTCCACGTACTCGTCGGCGGGCATTTTTTTCACCGGCCCCAAGTTGCGGCAGCTTACGGTGATGGTGCCGCTGCCGGAGATGGCCTCCCGGGCGTTGATGATGATGTTCTGGATCACCTGGCTGATCTGGCCGCTGTCCACATTGACCAGCTTCAAATCATGGGGAATTTCATAGCGGCAGCTGACTTCGCTGCCCCGCAGCACAAAATCGGCGGAATCGCGGATGATCCCGGCAATGGAAGCAGCCTGGCGGATGGGGGCGCCGCCCCGGGCAAAGGTGAGCAACTGCTGGGTCAGCCCCTGGGCCCGCTGGGAGGCCTTGGTACCTTCCTCGATCAGGTTGCTGGCCTGATGCTGCGGCCCCAGCAGGTAGCGGGCCAACTCCAGGTTGCCCATGATGGCGGTAAGGATGTTGTTGAAATCATGAGCGATACCGGCGGCCAGCACCCCCAGCGACTCCAGCTTCTTGGCCTTGAGCAGTTCCGCCTCGGTGTGGATGGCCTCGCTGACATCCCGGAAGACCAGCACCACTCCGATGATTTCACTGTTGAAGTTGCGGATGGGTGAGCCGCTGTCGGCGATATGGTAGCGGCTGCCGTGGCGTGAGATCAGCACCGTATGGTTTTCCAGCTCCACGTTAAGTCCGGTTTGCAGTACTTTATCCACCGGATTGGGGTGTTTTTCGCCGGTACGGTCATTGATGATGTGGAATATTTCCGGCAGCGGCCGGTCTTGGGCTTCCTGCTGGGACCAGCCGGTGAGGCGTTCGGCCACCAGGTTCAGCAGGATCACCCGGCCGGTGGTATCGGTGGTGATCACCCCGTCGCCGATACTCCGCAGGGTTACCGCCAACTGCTCCCTTTCCGCTGCCAACTCGGCTTCTCGTCGACTGATGATCTTTACCTGTTCGGCCGCCTCCCGGGCCCGGTGCTGGAGGGTGGCCACCATGTTAACCAGGCTGTCGCGCAGGGTGGCAAGCTCCATGATAAAACCGGCTTGCGGCGGCTTGGCCTGCTCATCGTCAAAACCGTGGCCGGCATAGTGGTTGAGCTGAATGATCGGTTTGATCAGGAGGCGCTGCAGCCCATACACAAAGAGCGCGGCCACCAGCAGCACTGCCCCGAGGACCATTAAATTAATTTTTAGAAACAAATATTTAGGTGCAAACAACTCGTCGTGGTCGATGCTCAGCCCCACATAACTGTCCCATGGCTGATAATACTCAAAAGCAGCCAGTTGCTGGCCGATCTCATTGCTGTAGGCAACAATCCGCTCATCGGGATCGGCGCTGTTCAGCCTGGCCAGCAAATTGAGGAAATGGGGGTCGGTTGAGTCGCTGAGAAGCTGGCTCAACAGAATATCGCCGGTGGGGGTCAAGACAAAGACCGAGCCGCTGTCGCGGAAGCGGTAGGCGCTGAATTCCGCCAGGGCCATCTCCTTGATCTCCTTCCGGTGGACCAGGCTGTCTTCCAGGCCGACCCGATACAGGGTTTCATAGCGCCGCTCCACCGGTTCCAGCAGGGCCAGCAGTTTGCTGTGCAACAACTCCCCGCCCATTTCCTTGATGTTGCGGTCCATCAGGTGGCTGCCGGCCAGCAGCAGGGGCAGCGAGAGGGTAGCGATCAGCAGCAGCATGGCCCCCAGAAAAAAGGTACGAATAGAAAAACCTGCTGCAGGCCGGTTTGTTTGCTGTTCATTCGTCATTATCTGACCACCATGTCCACGGCTTCAAGGGCGGCAAAGGGAATACTGATTGCCAGCTTTTCGGCGTTGCGAAAATCGATGAAGGCCATCTGGCGGGCCGGTCGGGGGATGACCGCCGTGATGTCGGTCTGGCCATCGAACAAATCGGCGCTGATTTCCGCCGCTTGCCGGCCGGTGTAGCTGAAGGGGTTGAACAGCCCCGCCAGGGTGTTGTCGATGGCGGTGAAATCGGAGATATCTTCAACCTCAATGTCCGGGGTGAAGGCGGTGATTACCGGCAGTTCACTGGCGGCCAGCCGCCGGCGATGGGGCAGGTAACCGACAATGCCGCCGTAGGCGCCGATGGTGCCCTGCTGCAGGGTGTTCATTACCGGCTCCAGTCCTTGGGCCAGGTCCAGGTAGTGAATGTTGATCCCGTAACGGGCCTCGGCAGGGAGTTGACGGTAGGCTTGAAAAAAAGATTTATCGGCCGGTATGCGCGAGTCGTAAACAAAGGCGTAGTCGGTTAGTTCCGGCATCAGCAGGCGAGCCAGGCGCAGGATTTTTTCCGGCGGGTACATCAGGTAAAGCCCGGAGAGGTTGGTGTTGGGTGGTTCATGCAGCGAAGGGAGCATGTGGAGGGCGACACTGTCCAGCACCGGCACAAAAAGCTGGGGCACCTCGCTATGCTGCAAAATGTTGCGGGCGGCCATGGAGACCCAGCCGCTGGTGATGAAAAGATCGGCCTGCTCCCGGTATTGCTCAACGGCGGCGATGACCTCGGGAATTGAATTCTGCTCGGCGGTGGTGGTGAGAATGTCGATATAAATCACTTCCCGGCCGGACCGGTAACCCCTTTGGGCCATGGTTTCCTGGTAAGCCTCCACCAGCGGGGTGAAGTGGTTCGGCTCGATGGGGTAGCGAATGATCACTACTTTTTTGGGCTCCGTGGCGGCTGCCACGGTGGAGGGTAAAAGCAACGCCAGGGCAAAAAGGGCCAAAACCGCCAGCCGTAGTACAGGGCGGGGAGGGTGGGTGGAGCTTGAGCCGTGTTTCCGGACGGCTGGCATGCGTCACTCCCGGTAGGGATTGCTGGGTTGGTTAGTTGCCGATGGGGCGACGATTTTGAGACGTCCTCATCGGCCCGCCAAACCCTGTTTTTTTTTAATCTGCCACCGAGTATAGCCGAAGTAACGAAGGTCGTGAAGGGTAAAAAAACGCCCTGACAGGCACTTTGACCTGTCAGGGCGTGGGTTGTTGCATTGAACCAGCCTGGATTCAGTAGCTGATTCCAAAAGTCAAAGGTAAGCTGTTACGGGGCGCCGCAAGATGCGGTGCCCCGTAACAGCTTACAGGATTACTGGTGGCAGCGGGCGCAGGCGGTGGCGGGAAAGGCCGCCTGACCGTTATGGCACTGGCCGCAGAACTGGCCCCGGTACATCTCGTTCATGGTCATGGGAGTGGCGTGGGCCTCCATGATCCAGGGGGTGTCGTGGCAGGTTTCGCAACTAAAAGCATTACCGTGGAAAGTGTGGTTAAAGTCCACCGGGGCAAAACCTTCCATGGTGTAGGTGATGGGCTCCATGGGCATGGGCACCTGGCCGTGGCAGGAGGCGCAGTCATAGGAAGCTGCCTGGCCGTTGTGGCATGAGAAGCAGTACTGGTCGGTGGTATGATAGTCGAAGCTGATCGCGCTGCCGCCGGCCTTCATGGGGAAGAGGTCGGTGTGGCAGTGGTCGCAGCTGAACATCATGCCGTGAAAGTCGTGGCTGAAGGAAACGGCGCTGTCGCCTTCCCCCATCACGACGTCGGACATGGAGATCTCCCCGGCCCGTTCGCTGTGGCACTGGCTGCACTGGTTCAAATCCACCGCCGCCCGGTACTCGCCGCCGTGCACCATGCGGTGGTGGCAGTCCATGCAGGTCAGGCCGGCATCGATGTGCCGCTTATGATTGGGGTCAATCTCGCTTTTAAGCTCATCGGTGAAGATGTCCCGCATGCCACGTTCCTTCCGGAATTCCGGATTTTCCACCGTGTCCAGCAACCGGAACTTGTGGCCAATGGACATCAGCCGCTCAGAGCGAATTTTTTGGTTAACGCTGTCGGTATGGCAAAACAGGCAGGTGGTGGAGGGCACCAGGTTGGCGGCATACTGGGGGTCTTCCACGGACTTGTTAAGGATTTTAAGTTTGTACTCTTCCGAGCGGAAGATCTCCACGTAAGTATCGTAAAGGCCGCCTATTTTGGCTTTTTTGTAACCGAAAATACCGGGTTCGCCGTGGCAGTCCAGGCATTTTACCCCGGCCTCGGCGTGGATGTTCTGCCGCCAGGTATGCACTTCACTCAGGGCGCCGGTACCGGTGCCCGGGTGGCACATCTCGCAAAACCCGGGTTCGCTGGTAATGTGCATGGCCTGCAGATTGACGTAGCTGAAAACAGCGATAAAGGCGATTAAAATAACGATGCTGGTCTTGGGCCGCTCATTGACAAATCCTTTGATTTTGCTAACTAGTTTTTTCATCGTTGTTTCCCGGAATTATGGCGAGTTAGTTAATGATGCTGGATGACAGCGCATGGCGGTCTTGCCCCTCTCACAAACTGCCTCGTTTACCAAATCCCGGGAACAAAGTCAAGCTGGTGGTGGTGGGCCCAGCGACTTTGGCGTTACCTGCCATTGTCGCATAAAAAAACCACGGAACCGGGCCGCCGAGAGGAGGTAGCGACCCGGCCCGTGGCCGGGGTAAAGCCTGTTGCTATGGTTGTTTACTGCTTACTTCACGGTGAAGGTGCCGTCCGGGGCGTACTCAAGGCCCTGGTTCAGGTACTGAACTCCGTGGGGGTTGCTGTACAGTTCGGGTTCATCCAGCATGATGTCGCTGACCATGAAGAACACCCCGCCGGAACGGGCGCCGGTGGCGCAGATGATGATCACCCGGCGATCGTTGGGCAGCTTGGCCACCGCCGCATCGAGATCCTCGTAGAACTTGCCGTCGGGGATGTTGATGGCGCCGGGGATGCTGCCTTCGGCAAATTCCCGTTCGCTGCGCACGTCAATCAGGGCCACAGTGCCGGCTTGTACCGCCGCCACGAACTCCTCGGCGGTGATGGTTTCCGGCAGGGCGTCGGGGTCAACCTCGGCCATTTCCACTCCGGCGGCCTCGTAACCCCACAGGGGCAGATCGGCCTTCTTCCAGTCGGGAACCCCGGCGGAATAGACAAAGACCTTGGTATAGCCCATCTCCAGGGCGGCCACCGCCGATTTGTGGCTCAAATCACAATGATGGCCGCCGCAGTAGAAGATCAGCGGAAGATCTTTGTCCGCCGGCAACATGCCTTTCTTCTGCTCGAACAGCACCCAGGGAATAGAAATGGAGCCGGGGATATGCTCGGCCTGATGCACCCTGGGGGGCCGGGAATCGATCAGGACAAAATTTTCCCGGTCACTGGCCTCCACCAACCGCTGCACGTGCGGGGTGTCGGTGATGCGATAATTGCCGGCCTTGGTCCAGAAGGGTTCGCCTTCATACCAGGCGCGGATATCGGTAAAACCATGCTCTTGGGCGACGACCGCCGCCTCACCGGTGAAGGGTCAGGCCAACCCTCCGCAGTAAAAGATCAGGGTCCGATCTTTGGGGAGCTTGGGGATATCCTGGGCAAAGCGCGGGGTGGGAATGTTGATGGAGCCGGGCACGGTGCCTTCATTGAAGCGGACCGGCGGCCGGGTGTCGATCAACAGAAAGCTGGTGTTTTTCTTCAGTGTTTCCTCAATCAGCGGGGCATCGCCATATTCTTGGGCGAACAGCTCCATGACCTCTTGGGTGGTAATCCGCAGTTTGGGATCCTGTTCCACCGCCTGGGTGTGTCCGGCCGCCGAGGGGGGGACCGCCTGGCCCGAGGTGGCGGCGCAGCCCGCTGCAAAGAGCAGCAGCAGCATCGCCAGGGCGCTGGTTAATAAACGTGGTTTCATCATGGGCCTCCTTCAGATTGGGGGTAACCATGACCGGCGCGATCCGTTCGCGCCGGTCATGGTTACCTTAAGTATTTCTTACGCTCAGTGGCCTTGTTCATCCAGGTTGAAATAGCGGTCGGCGGCCATGTAAAGGGCCAGGCAGAGGCCGAAGCCGCCCAGGGTGATGGCGATCTCGGTCAGCGAGGGGGTGTAACTTAAAAGCCCGCTGGGGCCCACCGCGTCCACTTCCGCCCGCAGCGGAACCAGTTGCCCGGCCACCACCATGTTGTAGCGCATGAAAAACAGCCCGATCAGGGTGCTGATCGCCGCCACCACCGCCGTACCCAGGCTGCGACCGCCGCTGCTCATCAGCAGCACGAAGGGCACTACCATACCCAGCAGGATCTCCAGGCCCCAGTAATTAAAGGCCAGGGGTCCTTTGAGCAGGATCATCATGGCGTCGTATTGGCCGGGAACGGTGCCGTAGATCGCGCTCATCACCTTCCAGAACTCAAAAAACATCAGGACCCCAAGCAGCAGAGCGAAAATTTTGCTGGTGGCGGTCACCGCCCGCTGGATATCCTCGGGCATTTTTTCCCGGGCATAACGATGGGCCATGAGCAGGATCACGATGGCGCAACCGCTGATGGCGGCGGTGACGATGATGGAGATGGGCAGAAATGGTCCCTGCCAGAAGGGGCGGGCGTCCAGCAGGCCGAAAACCGACCCCAGGTTGGAGTTGGCCGCCACCCCGCCGATGAAGCCGGCCAAGCTGGCATAACCCACGTATTTATGCATGCCCCGGACCATCAGGGTAAACTCCACCAGCAGTACCCCCAGGTAAATGCTGTAAAGGGTGCCCATCCACCAGATGGGGGCGCTGGGGTTGGGGCTGAGCAGGTTATAGATCAGGGCCAGGGGGCGGCCCAGCTCCAGGCCGATGACCACAAAGCCCGAAACCAGGGCGATGATGGCCATGGCGATGGCCCGCTTGCCGATCCCTTCAAAGTTTTTGAAGCCGAAAACATGGCCCAGGGAAGAAACCAGGCACAGGCCGGTACAGCAGACGGCGAAAAAGACGTAGGTGGAAATCAGAATCCCCCACGGCACTTGCCGGTAAACGTTATAGGCATCATGGCCCTGGAGCAGATAGTTGCCCAGGCCCGCCAGGCCGACGAGGCAAAGTGCCCCGGCCATTAAGGCCCAGATCATATCGCCGCGCGTATTGATCAGCTTGTTGTTCATTGTCATGGTGTTCATGCCGCCCCCCTGTTATGAAAGGTAGAAAAGACTGGGTTTAGTGCCCTGTTCCGGCTTGAGCACCCGGTAGTGCCGGGTGGCCAGCAGCCTCGCCACTTCGCTGTTGGGATCGTTGAGATCACCAAACACCCGGACCTTGGTGGGGCAGGTGTCGACGCAGGCCGGCAATTTGCCCTCGGCAATCCGGTGGGCGCAAAAGGTGCACTTGTCGATGACCTTGGTCTGGGGCGATTTGTAGCGGGCATCGTAAGGGCAGGCCAGAATACAGGAGGCGCAGACGATGCAGCGCTTGTAGTCAATGGCTACCAGCCCGTCTTCAGTTTGATAAGAGGCGCTGGTGGGGCAAACCTTAACGCAGGGCGGATTCTGACAGTGCTGGCACTGGCTGGGCTCAAAACGTTCTTTTAAGTAAGGGTAGGTGCCTTCCACCCCTTTGCTGGTGATCCAGTTGCGGTAGACCTGCTGGTCGGTACCGGCGTCCATCCCGTTTTCCCGTTTGCAGGCGACATCGCAGGCCTTGCAGTCGATGCATTTGTCTGGGTCGACCACCATGACCCACCGTTTTTTTCTCTCTTGCGACATGGTTTAGACCCTCCTGATTTCGACAATGGTTTCATGCATCAGGGCATTGCCGGAGATCGGCTCAAAGTGGGATTCCAGAATGGCGGCCTGGGAGGCGCCCCGCTGGTAAACCAGGGGCTTGCCCGGCGAGATGGCACCGTAGCCCGGGGCGTAGTAAACGCAGTCGGGGCGGATTCCCGCGGTGACCTTGGCCTTGACGGTAACCTGAGCGCCGCTGCGGTTTTGCATCTGCACCAGGTCACCGTCGTTGATCCCCAGCCTGGCGGCTGGCTCGGGGTTCAGCCAGACCGCGTTTTCCGGCTGGTGCCAGTTAAGCTCGGGGAAGGCGGCGGTCATGGAGTTGGTGTGGATGGCATGGCGGCCCACCAGGAAGCGGAACTGGTCTGGCCCGGGTTCTTCGCAACGCCGGAACACCGGCAGCGGGTCCAGGCCCCGGCCGGCAAAGTCTTCGCTGTAGAGTTCAACCTTGCCGGTGGCGGTGTTGATCCGCCGCCCCTCTTGCCGGTAAGCCCCGAATTGCACCTTGGGAACGGTAATAAAGGCCTTTTCGCGCAACTGCTCCCAGGCGCCGGGATGATCGGCGACAAAGTTCCGGGCATGTTCTTCCGGGCTGCCCTCGAAGTATTCGCTCAGCTTAAAGCCGTCTTCGTCTTCAAAATAAGCCGCCAGTTCGCTGACAATTTCAAAGCCGGGCTTGGTGTCGTACAGCCGGTCGATCAGCGGCTGGCGAAAGACCGCCGTGGGCTCGATACCGCCCAGGCTTTGCGGCGGGTCCAGGCGCTCCAGGTAATTGCTCTCCGGCAGCACCACGTCGGCGTACCAGGCGGTGTCGCTCATGAAGGTGTCGATGCAGACAATAATATCCATCTGGTCGAACAGCTTCATGCTCTTGTCGCGATCCGGCACCGCTTCCAGCACGTTCTGTTTATAGATAAACAGGCCGCGGATCCGGTAGGGGTCGGCCTTGAGGGCACGGTCCCGCCAGGCTACCCAAGAGCCGTCCCGGGGGCCCAGGAACATGACATCATCACTTTCCAGCCGGGGGCGGGTCTGGGTGTACCAGGCCGGTTCGTAAAAATAGGAGCGCATGGGCACGCCGACTGCCGGCAGCAGACCGCCGGGGCGGTCAAAGGCCCCGATCAGGGCGTTGACGATGGCAATCGCCCGCCGGGTCTGGACCTCTTCCCCCTGCCAGGAGGAACGGCGGCCGGGGTAAAAGACCGAGTGGGGCGTGGTGGCCAGCTCGCGGGCGATCTGGCGGATGTCGGCGGCGGCGATGCCGGTTTCCTCGGCGGCCCACTCCGGGCTGTAGGGTTTGACGTGCTCGACCAGTTCATCAAAGCCGGTGCAGAAGTTAGCCACAAAATCCCGGTCGTAAAGATTTTCCGCGATGATCACGTGGGCCAGGGCCAGGGCGAAGGCCATGTCGGTGCCGGGCTTGATGGGCAGCCACTGGTCGGCCTTGGCGGCGGTTTTGGTGAAGCGCGGATCGAGATAGATCAGCTTGTAGCTGCCCTTGGGGCGGCTGAAAATATCCATGGTGTCGGGGGTGAAAATGGCCTCGGCCCGGTTGGCCCCGGCCATGATCACATAACGGGCGTTTTTCAGGTCGGTTACCGGGTAGGTGCCGAATACCGACTGAAAGCCTCGAATCACCGAACTTAAGCAAAGGGTAGGGTGGCGCAGGGAGTTGGGGGAGCCGAAAACCTCCCGGAACTGGTGCCAGTACATTTCCTGGTAAGTGCCTTCCGAAGAGGCAAAACCGATGCAGGAGCGATGGCCCCCTTCTTCTTCCACCACCTGGTTGGTTTTGTCGGCAATATACTTATAAGCCTCTTCCCAGGTGGCCTTGCGCCATTTGCCTTCACCCCGCCGGCCGGTGCGGATCAGCGGGTATTTGACCCGGTCGGGGTCATACGGGGTCCAGGCCCCGGCGTTGCCCCGGGCGCACATCATCCCACGGGACTTGGGAAAATCCGGCTCCGGCTCCAGCCGTCTGATGATACCGTTGACCACCTGGCCGCGGAAAACGCATTTGCTGGTGCAAATGGCACAGCTGGAGTTAACATATTTCACTTCTCCGGCCCGGCCTTGCGCTTCGGCCTTGCGAACAAAGCGCAAGCCCGCCGAGCCGGCCCCCAGGGCACCCAGGCCGGCCACCGAACCGGCCAGGAATTTTCTTCTCGAGACTTTCATGGTGCTCCATCTCCCCTTTTATTTATATGGATAAGCTTGGTTCGTGTTGCTCGGTCGGCAGGTTAATGATCAAGACCCTTGTCGCTGTGCCGGTGCAAGGTTGCCAGGGTTTCTTTGAGCTCCGCCGCGGCGGCGGCGTAAAACCCCACTTCGTCGTGTTCTTCCAAAGCGGCGGCAAACCGTTCCGGCCAGCCCCGGTAATACCGTTGCAGCAAAGAATCAATGTCCAGCTCCGGCGATTCTTTGGCCTCGGCCAGCAGCAGGGCCAGGGTTTCCAGCATGGCGGGAATATGGTCGGGCGGGTGGCCGGAGCTGATGACAATGCCCTGCTCGCAGCAAATGCCGCTGAAATCGATCATGAATTGTCGCCGATCATCCCGGTCGAGATAACAACCGGCGTAGGGCGGAGTCTTGGTGCCGCCCCGGTCATTGATGAACAGGCGCACGTGGATGTTTTCCAGTTGCTCCAGCTGCACATTCAATTGCCGGGCCAGTTCGGCGGAGGGGTAGTCGAAACAGCCGGCCAAGTTGAGCAGTTGCCGGGAATTGCCTGGGGGGTGCATGGTCGCTTCCATAACCTTTCTCCTCTCTGGTGCGGGGCACAAAACAGCGGCGGCCACCGAAGTCATGCTTCGGCGGCCGCCATCAAACTTAACCGCAGGATTCCGGTTTCTGGGTCATGGGATCATCGGAATCGGCCGCATGCTCATAGAGAAAAAGGAAGATGTGCTGGACAACCCGGGGGTTGATGCCGGCGCCGCCGCAGGGCAGTTTGTCCTTGGCGGTGGTGAACATCTCCCGCCATTCCGCCCGGGTGTGAGCGCCGGGTACCGGAATTTCTTCGTCGCAGGTGCGGGCCTGGCCGGTGAACCAGGCCCACTGGCCACGTTCCTTGTTGGCGTTTTCAAAGCCCTCAAGGTCCCAGGCCATGGCCAGGCCAGGCAGGGTGGCAAGAATGAAGCTGGTGATCAGGGCGAGTGAGAGTAATCTTTTCATGGCGGTCTCCTTTGTGAAAGATTGTTCTTTTTTATGCTGGAGGCAAGTTGAGGCCTCCTGTTATCCTTACGCTTATTGTTCTATCTACAATAACTTATCGGCATTATTCTTCTAAACCTGCCCAGGTAAATAGAACATTCTTTCCTGTCTGTCGGCTTAAAAAACATCCAAACTAAGGATGTTTTTGCTGCCTGGTCGCGAGATCGCTACTCTCTTAATCAAACCCTTTTGATAACCAGGTTAACTTCTGGTTATCAGAATAGAGAATGTAAAAATTAAAGTCAATAGAAAAATCATTCTTTTTGGTTTTTTTTGGTTGTGGGGATTGACGCCAAAAAACCACGTTGTCACATGGCTTTGATGTGCTTCAGGGAATAGATGGCGGGGCTTACCTGTGCCACATCACGAAGAAATATCACTGCTGTGGCAGGGTGGCCACAACAAACATTTTCTGACTGAAAGCGCACTTGCCTGACAGCAAGCTACTTCCTTTTTGTGGGACTAATGAGGAACCGTCTTAGGTACTACGTGATTACACGTACCAAGGGTGGGCCGGCCAAGTTTTTTAGGTGGCTGAATGTGGTACCGGGGTAAGGCTCAGGCCTTAATGGCCGCCCAGGCATTGGCCATTAACTGATTGGTGTGAATGGTGAGAGGGTCCTGCAGTACGCATTGGATGCGGAGTTGGGCCGGGCGCAGAATGGCCCCGGTGAAAGAGACGGCGTTGAGAAAGACATCGCCCGGTTTAAGATCGCCTTTTTCCATGCCTTCGGCAATGATCCGGCGAATTACCTGGAAGGGTTCGGTGAAACAGACCGGGGCGGCATCCTCCATGAATTCGGCGTGTTTCATGAACATCAGGTATTCCATCATCGCCGGGTCCTTTTCCGTGAGCTCGAAGACCACTTCGGTGAAGGCCAGTAGCTTGGCCTGGGTGGTTTCCCGGCCATTCAGACGCTGGAGGAACATCTCGTTGAAATCGCCCAGGGTTTTTTTGTGCAGTACCTTGGCCAGGTTTTCCTTGCTGCCGAAGAGATTGTAGATGGCGCCGGTGCTTACCCCGGAACTGCGAACAATATCTGGAATTGAGACCCGATAGTAACCCCTTTCCACGAAGAGCTTGCGCGCACTCTCAAATATCCGGCGTGCCTTGTCTTCGGGGTCGATGGTACGTTTTCTTTTTTCGGTGTTCATCTGGGTGCCGGAGCCATTCAGTTTTTTCATGGTCAATGGTGAACTCATAGCTGTTGGTAAGCTTTTTTGCTTGGCAAGAGGAGCCGTTGTGCGGTGTAAATTCATTCTTTTGGTTTTGGTGTTGTCACCGGTTGGTCATCGACCTCCCCAAGGTCTTGATGGTGGCCATATATAGGCAATTTGCCCAATATTTGCAAAACAAATTAGACTTAATGGGGCGGGTTGGCAAGTTGTAAAATAAGCTGAATCGGCCCCCTGCAAGGCCCTTTCCCCCACACCGTGGTTTCTTATGCCAGGAAAGAACAATGTTTCTTGCCCGCCCCTGGCGGAAAAAACAAAAAAAAGTACCACACATTAAAAAAAAACTTGCTTCGCTAAAAAAATCTCTTCATCATATTTTTTGTGTGGAATTGCGTGGTCTTGGCTTGCGGATCACGGTTTGGTCGGCGCAAAGCGCCTGAAATTCAGTGGCAAGGAGTAAGGGTTATGTCGGAACGAGTAAATGGCCGGGTAAAATGGTTTAACGCTCCTAAAGGGTTCGGTTTTATCGAGCGGGACAATGATTCGGATGTTTTTGTGCACTACCGGGGGATTCGGGGGGAAGGTTACCGGTCTTTGCAGGATGGTCAGAGTGTCAGCTTTGCGGTGGTGGAAACCCCCAAGGGTTTGCAGGCGGAAGATGTGGAGGTGATTGGCTGAGCCTTGGTGATGACCAGTTCATCCGTAGGCCACCGGGATTTTCGGTGACGCTTACGGACAGGCCCCCCCCCAAGCCCGGGAGCGTAACTGATCACGGGCTTGGGGGGAGGGTCTACATTCTTATTTTGGCGTTGGTTTTTTCCGGGTGTTTTTCCAGGTGCTTGTAGCGGTTCTTGGCCGTCTGGGCCAGGCGGCCGACCACATGGGGCAGATCGGAATTCTCCCAAATTTCCACAAAGTTCGGCTGGTCCTTGAGGTTGCTTGTCACGGTGAAAGCCGGCGCACCATTAATCTCGGCGGGGTTCAGGCGAATATCTTCATATTCAGTTTTGATTTTGTCGCCGAAAATCCTGGTCAGCAGTTGTCCGGTGGTTTGCGCAAAGACCTTTTTGACATCTTCGGTTGATTCCGCCTTGCTGATTTTATTGCGAAAGTCGGGCAGCAGTTCGTTTTCATCCTTGCTGAAAGAAAGTTGTACCGTCATCTGTCTTATTCCTCCTCGATTTCACTGGGTTCTACATCCAGATCATCCTCATCGTCGAAGGTACCGTAGCCTCCGGTCCACTGTTCGGGCGGATCTATGGGATCGGCCCCCAGATCCTCCCAGGTTTCCAGTTCAAGCTCTTCAACCCGGTCATCATCATACTGGACCTCCACCATGCCCTCCTCTTCATCCACCGTTACCACGGTAAAGATTTCGCCGGAGGGAAGTTCGTACCAGTTTCCTTCAATGGGCTCTTCGGCGTCGGAAGACATGCACTCACCTTATCAGTTGGAATTAATAATACGGTAAACGGCCGGCAATGCCGCATCCCGAGCCAGCCAGTCAAGGCGTCGGTGAAAACGTCCCGCTCCGCTAACCAAAGGGGGGGTAAACGGCCGGCAGTGCCGCAGGTTGCGGCAAGCGAGACGGCGAAGCGTACATCAGTACGCGAGCCGTCTCGATCGCCGCAAGATGCGGTGCTGCCGGCCGTTTACCTGGGTTTGACGGTCATTACCGGGCAATGCGCCTGCTTGAGCACCCGCTCGGCCACGCTGCCGAACAGAAACTTGGGCAACCCTTTAAAGCCCTGGGTGGCGATGATGATCAGGTCGCAATTATTTTCCTCGGCATGGCGAATAATTTCCGCCGCCGCATCGTTGCCGGTGATTATTTTGGCCTGGTGGGGAATGTCGTCGGACAGGTTCTCGGCCAGGAAACTCTCCATCTTTTTCTCGGCATAGCCGTAAAGGTCTTTGCCCATGGAGTCCAGCGGGATATGCGGCACAGCAAAACCCATGTATGGGGCCAGGGATTCCACCACGTGCACGATTTCCAGCTCGGCCCCCAATTCCTTGGCGACCTTGCTGGCCTTTTTGATCAGCATGATGGAGTTGCCGGAAAAGTCCAGAGGGACCAGGATTTTCTTGATCTCCGGTTCGGGGTTTACCATGTTTTACCTCCTGGTTCAGGTTTTACAGGATATTATGGTTGGTAACTCCAGCATACAACGAAAGCGTCGCGGAAAAAAAGCAGATAATTGGCTCGGGCGGCAAATTTATTTTATTCTCACCGCTGTTTAGAGTTCCAGGGTAAATTCTTGTGTTTCAAAGCTTTTCGGTGTTTCTTCCAACTCTTCCAACTCTTCCAACTCTTCCAACTCTTCCGTTTCTTCGTCACGCTCCGTATCAATGGGACGCAGCACCCGTACCTTCACAGTCTGGCCGGGCTGCTGGTAAAGCATGGCGATTCTTAATTCGTTGGTGCCGGTTATTTCCCAATCATCAATGGCGACAATCAGGTCGCCTTCCATGATCCCCGCCGCCCGAGCCTTGCCGCGGGGGCTGAGGCCCACCACCAGGGCGCCGCTTTCCTCCTCGCCGTCCCTTACCCGGACGCCCAGCAGGGCCTGGTCCGGCAGGCTTTGCGATGGCACAAAAAAGAAATAATCGGCGGCGGGAGCAGAAGCGGTCTGTTCCCGTACCGGCAGGATCACCTTTTGCTCCACCGCCAGCCGTCGGGCCAAGCGGGGCGGGATGGCGTTGCGTTTGTCGCTGTGACCCTGGCCCACCACGGCCAGCAGCCGGTATTCGGGGTTTTCTTGCAAAAACTTGGCCATCCGGTGAGCCATTTGTTCATCCCAGATGCTTTGAGCCTGCAAAAAGCCACTGAAACCGGCCGGGTCTGTTTCCGGGTCGCTGTCGTGCATGGTAAAAGCCGCGCCGATCCGTTGTTGGAAGCCCGGCAGGGCCAGATCCCGGTCGGCGGGCAGTTGGGCCAGTTCCTCGGGGCTTAAGGCGGTGGTGCCGCCCTCGCGGTAGACCTTGCTGGTAAGCCCCCGCTCCAGGTTCAAGGCAATGATGGGCAGCCCGTGGTGGCGGGCAAAATCGATGATCTCCCGGTACAGGCGGTAGTCAAAGCTCCAGTTGGTGAAGTAATCGGACTGGCGCAAAAATTCCGGCTCGTCAAGTTCCCCTGCCACATAGGCGTCCAGTACCGGCTGGGTTGCGGCCGGAAACATCTCCATGGCCACCGCCACCTTGGGGTGCTGCTGGTGCATGGCCCGAAGAACCCGTAGCTGCAGCAGGTGATCCTCGTAACGGCTGTGGACCTCGCCCACATAGATCACCCTGGTGTCGGCCAGTTCGGCCATGATCTCATGAAAACTCCGGCGGGCCGGGGCGGCAATACCGTCCGGCGGTTGATCCAGCCGCACCAGAATACCCTGCTGATGCGGGGCTTTGATCTGTTGCTCCAGGGTGTTGTCGGCAATTTTCAGTTGGCTGAACAGGCCCGGGGAATCAAGGGTGGTGAGCAGGGTCTCCAGATCGGCGGCTGCCGGCTGGGAGTGCAGACTCAGCAGGATGCCGGTTTGCTCGGGGTTTATCGGGTTTTCCCGGGCCTCCAGGGTAATGGGGTGGTTTGACCCCGGGTGCAGCGGGGCGGCAAAAAAGCCCCGGGCGGGATTTTCCTGTTCCGAACCCACAAAGAGCAGCGAGGAGGTGGCCAGGGCGGCAGGCTCAATCTGCTCAAGGGGCAGGGCATCGATATCCAGCCGGGCCAGCAGGTCCAGCAAGGGTTCCCAGGCCGCCGGTGTTTCGGCGGGGATAATCGCCAGGCGCTGTTCGGCAGCCAGAAAACCGGCCCAGGAGGGTGGCAGTTCGTTTGGGCTCAAGTGCCGAGGCAACTCCTGGTAGGGGTCCAGCCGGATTTCCGTGGGGCGGTCGTTCAGTTCCAGGGTGAAAGCGGTTTTTTTTCGCTGGCTGGTAAGGGTGGTGCTGTAGACCTGCCGGGGGGTGCTGACCAGCATGGGGATATCCAGCGGCAAAGGGGTATCCTGTTGCTGGACCAGGGTGAAATGCAGCTCCACCCGGCCTTTCGTTTCTTGCAGCCGGGCCTCGGTTACCGCCAGCCGGGCCAGTTCGTAGCTCGGGTAAAACTCGCGCTGCAGCAGTTCCTGCCATGGTGCTTGTTGATGTTCATCCGCCGCCCGGCCGGCCGTGGGCCAGGCCAGGGAGAACAGCAGGAGAAAAAGCAGCCAGGCCGCCGCCGGCCGCCGCTGCGGCTTCGGCAACCAACTGCCGGGGGTGCTAGTGAGGCTTAAAGAGGGGGTTGGGTTACAGTTTTTTTTGCCAGTCGGCCAGGGCTTGGCGGGCGATTCGGGCACGGGTTTCACCTCGCAGTCTTTTGGGGATTTTTTTACCGTTTGCGGCCATCAGGGGTGGAAACAGCCCGAAATTGATGTTGCTGGGCTGAAAAACGTCGGCCTCGGTCCGGATCAAATGGTTGATCAAAGCGCCCAGGGCGGTTTCCGGCGGCGGCGACGACAACGGCTTGCCCAGCAGCAGGGCGGCGGCGTTGATGCCGGCCAGCAGGCCGCCGGCGGCCGATTCCACATAACCTTCCACGCCGCTGATCTGGCCGGCCAGCAGGATGTCTGCCCGGGCCTGCAGTTGCAGGCTGGCCTGCAAGACCCTGGGGGCGCAAACAAAAGTGTTGCGGTGGATGCTGCCCAGGCGGGCAAATTGGGCCTGCTCCAAGCCGGGAATCTGGCGGAAAACCTCTTTTTGCCCGGCATGGCTCAGCTTGGTCTGGAAGCCCACCAGGTTGTAGAGCATACCCTCCCGGTTTTCCTTGCGCAACTGCACCACTGCATAAGGCTCGCGGCCCGTGCGGGGGTCGATCAGGCCCACCGGTTTCATGGGCCCGAAACGGGGGGTGTCTTCGCCGCGGGCGGCCATGATCTCGATGGGAAGACAACCTTCAAAGTATCTGGGTTCCTCGAAATCGTGCAGCGGCACCTGGGGGGCGGTGAGCAGCGCCTTGATGAAGCGCTGGTACTGCTCCCGGTCCATTGGGCAGTTGAGGTAATCGCCGGGGCCTTCTTCGTAGCGGGAGGCGGAAAAAATTATGTCGCGGTTGAGGGAGTCGGCGTAGACAATGGGGGCGATGGCGTCGTAAAAGGCCAGTTGCTTGTCGCCGATCAGCCGGGCCAGCGCGGCGGCCAGCCCGGCGGCGGCCAGCGGGCCGGCGGCAATGATGATGGGGGCTCCGCCCGCCGGGGGAATTTCCGTGACCTCCCGGCGGATGATGGTCACCAGCGGTTCCTGCTCCAGGGCTTGGGTGATGTGCCGGGCAAACAGCGACCGGTCTACGGCCAAAGCCCGGCCGGCCGGCACCCGGGTGGCGTCCGCCGCCGCCATGACCAAAGAGCCCAGCCGCCGCATCTCTTCCTTGAGCAACCCCACGGCACTGTGCGGATCCTCGGCCCGTAGGGAATTGCTGCAGACCAGCTCGCCCAGGTCCGGCGACTGGTGGGCCGGACTGCAGTTGCCCGGCTTCATTTCATAAAGCGTTACGGCACAGCCACGCCGGGCGACCTGCCAGGCAGCCTCCGCCCCGGCCAGCCCACCACCGATGATGGTTACCGGGTTGTCCTCATAGCCGTTAGTCAAGAGTAATAACCTGCTGATATTACGACCCGTAAACTTGCAGCAGTGCTGCAGGCTGGGGCAAGCGGACCGGCGCCGCGTACATCAGTACGCAAGCCGGGCCGATCGCCCCAGAATGCGGTGCTGCTGCAAGTTTACATGCCGAGTTCGGATTTTATGGCGTTGACCACCGCGTCGCTGGAGGTGCCGGTGATGGTTTGGAGCTGCCCTTCCTTTTCGTAAAAGCCGACCAGGGGGGCGGTTTTCTGGTTGTAGGTCTCCAGGCGGTGGGTGATGGCCTCCACCGTTTCATCGTCGCGCTGGACGATGGGACTGCCGCATTTGTCGCAGATCCCTTCTTGTTTGGGGGGCATGCTTTTAACATTATAGATGGCCTGGCATTCGGAGTTGGTGCAGGTGCGGCGGGTGGTCAGCCGGTCCAGCAGCACTTCCCGGGGGACATCGATGTTAACCACCATGTCCAGGGTGATGCCAAGTTTATTGAGCAGTTCCTTCAAGGCTTCGGCCTGGGGAATGGTGCGGGGAAAGCCGTCCAGCAGAAAGCCCTTGGCGCAATCCGGCTGCTGCAGGCGTTTTTCCATGATCCCCATGATCAGTGAATCGGGCACCAGGTCGCCCCGGTTCATGTAATCTTCCGCCTGGCGGCCCAGATCACTGCCGGCCTGAACCTCGCCCCGGAGAATATCGCCGGTGGAAATCTGGACGGAGCCGTCGATGGCGGTGAGCATCTTGGCCACCGTGCCTTTGCCGGCGCCGGGCGCACCCAAGAGAATAAGCTTCATTGGTAACCTCCTGTTGTGATATTAGATAAGTTGTGGGCAGAAAAACCATCTTTTATACCCGATTTCTTTTTGTTAATCAGTAAAAAAAGTTGCTCGGGGCAAATCTTGACAGTCGCCGGATCGGTCTTATTATTTAGGACGTAAAGGCCGGAATTACAGGCTGATAGTGGTTTAAAGACAACATCAACAGGAGGTGACCTATGGCTGTGATGCGCTTTTACGATCAACCGGTTTTTCGTAACCCCTGGGCGGATTTCGAGAAAATGCGCCGGGAATTCGACACCCTGTTTCGCAACCTGGGTAACGAGGCGGCCCGCGGCGGCAGTACCGTGTTCCCGGCCCTCAACATTTCCGAAGATGAGCATAACCTCTATGTAAGGGCGGAATTACCCGGGGTGGCCGCCGGCGACCTGGAAGTGGCGGTGGAAGGGGATACCCTGACCATCAAGGGGGAACGCCGGGGGCTTGAGGCGGCGGAGGCGGAAAAAGTGGCCTGTCACCGCCGGGAGATTGAGTCGGGCCGCTTCAGCCGGGCCCTGACCCTGCCCACCCGGGTAAATCCCGAACGGGTAACGGCGGTGGGCAAAAACGGTATCCTGCTGATTACCCTGCCCAAGGCGGAAGAGGTCAAGCCCCGGCGGATCGAGATCAAAACCGCCTGATAAATTGCCGACGACATCTTACAGGAGGTGCGTGATGAGTGACAAGGAAATGAAAGTTCAACACAAACAGGAAGTGCAGCAGGCCGGTGAGCCGACCAAGCCGGAACGTTACTTCGTTCCGGCGGTGGATATTTATGAATCGGAAGAAGCGGTTCATTTGCGGGCAGAAATGCCCGGGGTGGACAAGGATGGCGTGGAGATTAACCTGGAAAACGACACTTTGACCATCCGGGGGGTAAAGGCGGCCAACGGCGGTGAAAACGAGCGGGTGTTGTTACGCGAATTTGAAACCGGCCATTATCTGCGGCGTTTCACCATTGCCGAAACCATCGACCAGGAGAAAATCGAGGCCGGCATGGCCGATGGCCTGCTCAAGCTGACCTTGCCCAAGGTGGAGCCGGCCCGGCCTAGAAGGATCGAAGTTAAATGCGCTTAACCATACCGCTGCAGTGGCGGCAAACACAAAAGGCCGTGCCCGGGTAACCGGGCACGGCCTTTTGTGTTTGCCCTTACGGACAATTTGGAAGGAGAGAGGGTAAAAGTACCAAACCTTAGAAGGAGGAGAGTAAGGTTTTAGTCTTTGGGTTAATAGACAGGGTTGCGGGGAAAAGGTTCCCAAAAAAAGTAAGGCCACCTGTCGAAAACGACAGGTGGCCTTACTAGGGTGCCCTTACGGGCGTTGGGAAGGAGAGAGGGTAAAGCACAAAACCTTTGAAGGAGGAGGTAAGGTAATTGGCTTTGTTTAATAAGACAGCGGTTGCCTGAAAAGGTTCCGGGAAGAAATATTTTTTTGGGGGGTTGCTGTATTTTGGGGGAGAGAGTTAAAACACGGTTAAGATCAGCAGATTGAACAGGCCGATAAGAAAGCCGATTAAAGCCCCGAAAAAATTGATGTATTTAAACTGATCCTGCATGATGGAGAGCAGCAGGCCTTCCAGTTGCAGCAGGTCCAGGCGGTCTACCTTGCGGGTAACGATCTCCCGGATGTTGAGGGCGTCAATCAGTTGCGGTACCTCGCGCTCCAGCAGAAGGTTGATTTGTTCCTGCAGGTAGTCATTGATGCCGGTTTTGATCTCGCGGGGCAGCAGATCCGCCGGCCGGCCCAGGGGCTGGGCCAGTAGCCGGGTTTCCGTAAGGTCGATCAGCAGCCGGTCCAGCATCCTCTTGGTCCGCCGGGAACGCAGCAGGCGTAACAGTTCCTGCTGCCCGAACCGTTGCCCCCGTTCGGCGGCGTCTTCGCCCCAGAAATTTTGCAGCAGAGAGGCCAAAGGTAGCTCCCGGTGGGCGTTAAGCGCTTCATGGAGGACGCCGTTCAGTAAAGTGGCGGTTTCCGGGCGCGCCAGGAGCCGGCCCAGGGCCTGGGCCAGTTCCCGGCGGGCCTGATCCAGCTGGGCCGGGGGGATATCGGCCAGCAATTCACCCAGCGGCCGGTGGCAGAATTTTTCGGCCTCCCGGCGCATGGCGGCGGCAAGTTGGCGCCGGGCTTCCTCGTCCAACAGCCAGTGACCGGCGTTTTCCCCTTTGCGGCCAAGCCATGAGCGGATTTTGCCGGCCACCGTTTCCGGCGTGATGAGATTGCCCAGCACTGCCCCCATGGGGCCCAGGGAGCGGCTGAACTGGTGCAGGGCTTCCCCCAGGCCGGTGGCGACTTTTTCCTGGGCTTCCGGGCGGGCCAGCAGCTCGGCCAGGTGCTCCAGAAGGCGCGGGGCCTGTTGCTCCAGGCGCTCCAGCAGGGCGTTTAGCAGGGGGGCGGGGAGCAGCTCGGCCAAGCTCCGGCCGTCGGCCAGCAGCTGTACAAACTGCCGGTTGAGATAATCCGCCACCCCCTGCTGAAAGGCCGGGGCGGCCATGGCCTGGTGAAGCTGCTCGCTGACCGCGTTGACCAGTTCCTGCCGCTGCTCCTCGGGCAGGACCTGGTCCAGGCGGCGCTGCATCACTTCATTAAAATGTTCTTCGGAAACGGCCGTGAGCGTGGCGGCAAATTCCGGGCTTTGCAGGTGCTGATGGAGTTGTTTTAAAAAACGCCAGCGCACCACCTTGACGCCCACCCGGAAATAGGAGCGAAAGGCCGCCGGGACCAGGCTTTCCACCGGCCCAAAGGGGGTTTGCATAATCGCTTCGGTCTGGGTCTGGATCAGCAGGCGCAGGTTGTGTTGAAAGTCGTCCTGCCCCAAGGCTCGGCGTATATCCTGCGGGGTCAGCAGGTGTTCCCCCACCATTTTGCCGATATTGGCCGCCAGGCGGTGGCGGGCGGCGGGGATGACCCCCGGGGTGAGAGGGAGGCGCCGGCCTGCCAGGTGCCAGGGGCGCAGGGGGCGGAATAGCATGCGGATGGCGATGTGGTTGGTCAGATAACCGATTAAAGCGCCGACCAGCGGCAGACTCAGGTAGGCGACAATGCTCATGGCCGGCGGCTGTTTAGCACATTATCCACCGCCAGGGCCTGCTCCATGGTGGGGCCGAGAAACTCTTCGCCCAGGGCGGCCCGGTTTTCTTCAATCAGTCGGCACAATTCGGTAATGTTTTCCGCCTCGGCCAGGTCCAGCACCCGCACCAGGTTGGCGGCAAAATCCCTTACAATCCGCCGGCCTTCCCCCGGGCAGGCCAGTATTTCGGCGTAAGTACGCGGGTTCTGGTAATGAATCCGGGCCATGGCCAGCATGGAGTAGGCCGAGGTCAGGGTGGCGTGGCGTTCGATCTCCTCCGGCGGCAGTTCGTGCTGGCGCAGGGTCAGGGCCAGAGCCATGGCGGTGGCGCTGGGCAGCTTCTGGCTGACCCCCATCAGGAGATTGTGCCGGGGGGCGGTATCCTGAGAAATCACCGCTCCGTGCTTGTACAAAAAGGCCTCGAACTCGCGGCACAGCACCCCGCTGCGAGGGGTGCGCACCAAAGAGACGTTCTTGTCTTTCATGCTGGCGGCCTTGGGACCCCACAGGTTGTGCACCAGCATTACTTCCACGTCCGGGCCGGTGCATTCAAGGGCGGTGGCCAGGCTGGCTTCGGCCTCGCCGGCCAGCAGGATCAGGGCCTGGTTTTTGCCCAGCAGGTGGCCGTACTGGCGGATGGTGGCGGCAGTGGCGCTGATGGGCACACAGATCGCCACCAGGTCCACCTGGGGAATCATCTCCTCGGGGCGCAGTTCGCTGTTGCGCCCCGAGAGCATAACCTCGTAGCCTTCGCCGGTCAGGCGGCGGGCGAACCACTGGCTCATCTCGCCGCTGCCGATAAAGCCGCATTTTCTGATGATCTTGGTGCGGATGTCCACCCGGGGAAAAGTGCCGATAATCCTGATACTGCCGGGTTCCTGGATCACCTCTTCCTCGACATGCTTGAGCGCCTGCCGGATTTCGCCAGCCTCGGCATGTCCTTCCATTTCAATGAAGAAGCTCAGTTTCCGGCTCTGGGGATCGATTTCGGAATCCATATCCAGCAGGTTGATCCCTCGCCGGGCAAATTCGCCCAGCATGGCGTAAAGCAAGCCCACCCGGTCTTTCAAGGGGCGGGTGATGACTGCGGTGGCGTCGTAACCGCTGGCCGCCGGCAGGCTGTCGCCCAGAATGGCAAAGCGGGTCAGGTTGTGGGGGCTGATTTCCCGCTCCCGCAGTACCAGGCCGTAGTGATGAATGGCCTCTTCGGCTTCAATAAGCCCGAAATCGGTGCGGCCGGAACTCAGCAGGTCGTTTACGGTGCGGTTCAGGTCATGGGCGGCCAGCAGGTCGGCGGCGGGGTGGCGGGCCGCCAGGTACTCTTCGCACTGCCGCAGAAACTGCGGCCGTCCGACCACGGTGTTGATGGTTCCGTCGCTGCTTGGGGCGCCCAGGGAAAGGTGGACCGGGAGGATCACGTTATCCTGCCAGTGAATACGCGGGTGGCCGCTGAGCAGACGAAAAAAATCGCGGTTGCGGCCCTCCCGGGTGTTGTGGGCCGGCAACAGGGCGCGGGTTGCCCCGCCGGCGGCCAGGGCGGCAAAAACGTCGGTGAAGCTGGGCAGCAGCAGCAGTTCGGCGGCGGGGTCATACTGCCTGGCTGCCTGCCAGGCATGGGAGCCTTCCGGGCCGATTGTAGCGATGGTGGCCATCGTTCTTCCTGTGTCTTGGAGGTTCTGGGTCTGGTTAGTGGGCGGCCGGTCAGGGCCGCCGGGGTGGGGACGACAATTTTGTCTTTTTAGTGTGTTAAGTTGGCGTGGTCAACCGTTTTTGGGCCAAGGTCGGCCTGGGGGCAAAGAACGATCGTTCTATCACCCCGTAGATTGGTGCTTTTTTTGTGATGATGGTTAAAATCTTCTTGCATTGCAGGATGGAAACGGTCATTATGCTACTGAGTGTGACAAATTGTCGCACCTGGAATTGGCGTTGGAGCTGGTTCTGGCAGCCGGCGGCCGGTTGTTGCCGCCCCTGAAAAGGTCGGTGAAACCGGCAAAATTAAAGCACCAGAGAGGAGAATTGGTTATGAAAAAGAAGGTAATGGTTACGGCGGTGGCATTAACGATGTTGGTCGGGGGTTATTTGTCGTTCACCACCGTGGATGAGGATGCCGGTAAAGCAGTGGCCGGTGCCAACACCTATGAGGCCACCTTCTATGTGGCAGGGATGGGCGGTCATTTTGCCAAGGCGGAGGTGACCATCGACCCCAACAACACCGAGCAGCCCATCATTCTTAAAGGTATGCCCGGTATGGTGAACATCGGCCGGCCCAATACCCATCCCACCCATGACGCCCGGATCGACGCCAACGATCGCAACATCATGTTCTGGTCCACCTACCGGCCCGATCCAGAGGGTAACCTGCATGTAGGCAAAACCGATCTTTCCACCGGCCGTGTGCTGGTTGACAAGGCCCTGCCGCCGGATGAGCGGGCCACCTGGACCGGCGCCAATTACTGCGGCTCCGGCCAGTCCAATGGTTATTTTATGCCCGTATACATGGGCAATGAAGGTTATATCGATGTTTTCAGCAAGGATGATCTGACCCATAAACACCGGGTCTTTTTCGATGAACTGGGTTACGAGTCGGGCACCTACACCTTCGCCCACGGCACCAACTCGCCGGATATGAAGCACTTCCTGCTCAGTCTCAACCTGACCCCGGACGGCCATACCCAGTTTACCGGCAACACCCAGTTGATCCTGCTGGACATGAAGGCCCTGGAGCAGGGTAAGGTCAAAAAGGTGGCTGAAGCCAAGATCACCGGCAAACCCCGGGATGCCTCCGGCGGCACCATTACCTTCCGGCAATACTACACCGAGGACGGCAAGTACATCTTCCAGTCCGGCGGCGATCGCGGTTACATTATCGACGCCAAAACTCTGAAGGTGGTGCAGGTTGCTGCCCCGCTGCCCGGTGAGGCCCATGACTTCATGCCCACTCCCGACGGCAAGTACGGGGTGTTCGCGATTCGTAACCGGGTTTTTTCTGCCGCCGATGAGGGTGATGTCACCGATGGCTCCCTGGCCCTTTATGATGTCAAAAATCGTCGGATGGTGGGCGAGGTTACCTCGGTTTGCCTTAGCTGCCACAACGCCATGGGCATGAAGGGCAGCGCAATTCTCTGCGGCCTGGACGCCAACTATAACTAAAAAGCCTGACCCAAGCCGCGTTAAGCGGTGAGGTGGAGGGTTGAAAAACAGAGAGCACTGGAGCGTGCCGCCCGGGTTAACCTGGTGGGACGCCTCGGTGCTCTCTGCCGTTTTTGGGGCGGTTGGCTGCGGCGTTTTTTTGATTCATCTAGACTATTGGCTACCTTGATATGCAGATCAGTTTTATTACTCTGGCCTTAAAGAATTTACGGCGCAAGGTCTTCCGCACGGCGGTATTGGTTTTTGCCATCGGCCTCTTTGTGGCCCTGCTGGTTTTTGCCGTTTCTTTCACTATCAGTATCACCTCCACCATCGATCGGGTTTCCCAGCGTCTGGGTGCCGATATCATCGCAGTGCCCATTGGGGCCCGCACCGAGGCCCAGGAATACCTGCTGGAATCTCGCAACACCTCCTTTTATATGCCCGCCGAGCTGATTGATGAGGTCAAGGCCATTGAGGGGGTTAAAAACGTCACTCATCAAACCTATGTTTCCTCAATCGACGGGCTGTGCTGCGACGTGATTCCCACCATGCTGGTGGCCTTCGATCCGGAAACGGACTTTATCATTAAGCCATGGCTCAACCAGGCCATCGGCCGTGGCCTGCGGCCCGGCGAGGCCATCGCCGGCGCTGGTACCGCCGACAACCTGGGACTGGGTCTGGTGGTGGTTGAGGCCACCCTGTTCAATACCCCGTTCAGTATAGTCGGGGATCTGGAAGCCACCGGCACCGGTCTGGATAATGCACTGTTCATGACCCAGGAGAGCTTTCAGTTGATCATTGAAAGCGGGCTGTCGCCGGTACGTGAGGATGAGATTTCGGTTATCTTCATCCAGTTGGAGGATGGTCTCGATCCCGATTACATGGGGCGGGTGATAGAGGGGCAGATCTACACCGTGGACGTGGTGACCCGCAGCAGCATGGGGGTGCGCTGGCTGACTACCCTGGCCGATATCAACAAGATCTTCCTGGTCACCGTCTCGCTCTCTTTACTGCTGACCGTTTTTTTGGTCTGGTCGATCTTTTCCGCCATCGCCAACGAACGGATCCGGGAGATCGGGATCATGCGGGCCATTGGGGCACGGCAGTCACACGTGGTACTGCTCTTTTTCCTGGAGGTCAACCTGTTGGGCTTTCTCGGCAGCCTGCTGGGGGTTGCCGGCGGTACCTGGCTGTCGGCTCACCTGGCGGCCAATTTTGAGTTGCTGAGCAGCATTGAGGCCGGGCTGGAAATATGGCAGCAGTTGCTGATCGGCCTGTTGGGGATGCTGGTGGGGGCCGGGGTTTGCCTGGCCGGAGCCATGGTGCCGGTCAACCGGATCAAGAAAGTAGAGCCGCTATTGGCCATCAAAGACGCGTAAAGAGGTGCGGTGTGGCGCAATTGGAGCTGCAGGACGTAAGTAAAATTTACCGGGTGGGAGATAATCAGCTTACCGCCATGAATCGGGTTTCCCTGCGGGTTGAGGAGGGGGATTTCATCTCCATCGTGGGGCATTCCGGCTCAGGCAAGACCACCCTGGTGTCGGTGATTGGCGGTATTCTGAGGCCCAGTACCGGCCGGGTGCTCTTTGAGCAGGACGATATTTGCGCCATGGACGACGCCCAACTTTCCGCCTACCGGAGCCGCAAAATTGGTTTCATGTTCCAGTTTGCCAGCCTGCTGCCCATGCTCACCGCTCGGGAGAACGTGATGCTGGCAGCCCTGTTTGGCCGGGAAAGATCCACCGAGGAGCAGCAGCGGGCCGATCATCTGCTGGAGCTGGTGGGAATTGGTGATCGAGCCGGGGCTTATCCCGGTGAACTTTCCGGTGGCCAGCAGCGGCGGGTGGCCATTGCCCGGGCCCTGATGAACAGCCCGCGGCTGATTTTGGCCGATGAGCCCACCGGCGATCTGGACGAGGAAACCGAAGCGGAAATCATGGCCCTGCTGAATAAAATCAACCGGGAACAGCGGGTGACCATGCTGCTGATTACCCACAACGGAGCCTTGGCCCGCACCGCCGGACGAATGCTGCGGATGCGTCAGGGAACTTTGCTTACCGTCGCCTGAGTGGGAAAAAAAGAAGGGAGAAGAAATTGCCTTACCTCCTGCCGATCCTCAAGGGACCGGCAGGAGGCTTTGGGTCGACGAGGGGGGGCCAACCCAAACGGCAAACTGCAAAAAAGGAGGTTTTGGAGTACAACTATGAATTGCAACAGTTACCATTGTAGATATGGAAGAATCGTGCCGCCCCCGCCAACCCGGGGGTGTTTTTATTTTATCTTGCTGTTGATTCGTTGTTATATTTTTTTTGCTCGGGTCCGAGCCGGGGGCGAGTGCCGCAGTTTTGGTTAAGTTAACTTGTCGGCTATCTGCCGTTTGGGTGGTATCTTGTTGAGATTGCAGGGAAACAGAGGCTGTTAGTTTTTGTTGATAATCAACAGATCTTGGTCGCTGCCGCCGGCGTTCGGCTGCCGGCAGGCGGCAGGAAAAATGGCGCTGGCGGTGGTGCCTTGTCCCCGCGCCGATGTGAAATGTAACCGGCCGCCGTGCTCTTCCATGATCCCGGCGGAAACCGAGAGCCCCAAGCCGGTGCCGCCGCAGTCGCGTTTGGTGGTAAAAAAGGGATCCTGGATTTTCTCAATATTCCGGGCCGGTATCCCGCAGCCCTTATCGACAATCTTCAAGATAACCTGTTTTTGGCCGGGATTGTACTCGGTGCGCACCGTAATCGCGCTTTCCGCCGAGGTCAGGGCCTGGCAGGCGTTTTGGAGCAGGTTGATGGCCACCTGCTCGGCGCGCTGGAAGTTGCCTTTAATGGGCGGCAAGTCGGCGGCCAACTCCAGCCGCAGGTGATGGGTGGCCTTTTTCAGTGGTGAGGACAGCAGGGCCAGGGCCGCCCGGACGACCTGGTTGAGGTCGAACAGTTGGCTCATTTCGGCGGCGCTCTGGCGGGCGTAGTCGTTGAGGTTGCGTACGATCCTGGTGATGCGCTCGGAGCCGTCGATGATTCCGGTCAGCAGCTCGGGAACATATTCACGTAGCTCGCTGTAAGGCAGGCCGGCCACCGTGAAATCTCCCCGGCTTTCCAGGTGCCCCTCCAGTATGGCGCTGGTGTCTTGCCAGATCCGCTGCAGCAGCGGCGTGTTCATGGTGATGAAGTTGTTGGGGTTGTTGATCTCGTGGGCCACTCCAGCAACCAGGATGCCCAGGGAAGCCAGTTTATCGGCCTCGATCAACTGTCGCCGCCGCTGATCAGCTTCCCGTTCCGCCCGTTGCCGGGCTTTGAGGTCCTCTTTGAGTTGCCGGTTGGCTTCGGCCAGTTCCGCCGTCCTTGCCTCCACCAGTTGTTCAAGGTGGCGCCGGTGGTTGTCCAGCTCCCGGTTGGAGCGTGCCAGCTCCTCCTGCTTTTCCCGCAGCAGCCGCCGCAACCGGCGATGCTCCATGCCCTTTTCCAGTGCGACTTCAAGTTCCTGGGGAGAAAAAGGTTTCTGCAGGTAATTGGCGGCCCCCTGTTTCATGGCCGCCACCGCCGTTTTAATCTCATGCTGGCCGGAGATGACAATTACTTCTATATCGGGCTGGCGGCGCCGGGCCTCGGTCATAAAGCTGAGGCCGTCCATTTCCGGCATCAGGATATCGGTCAGCAGCAGGTCAAAATGCTCCCCGGCCATGATTTCCAGTGCGGCGGGACCGCTGGCGGCGGTGCTGACCCGGTAGTGCAGTTTCTGCGCCTGCAGGGTGATGAGCTGGAGTACCAGGGGCTCATCATCCACGGCCAGGATTCGCCCCCGCAACTGGTTTGCCTTCGTTCGCCGGAAGGCGGTCGGGGTGGCGGGAGGTGGCTGTGATTTAAGCCGGTTGCTCATGGGGGCAGGCTATTGCCGTTTCAGGCGTTGGTTCAGGGCCTGTGGGGTGATGCCCAGCAGGCTGGCGGCCACCCGCTGGTTATTGCCGGAACGGCGCAGGGCTTCCTCCACCAGGGTGGCGGCGGCCGCTTTCAAGGTCGGGAGCCGGTCCAGCTTCTGGGCCCATTCGGTGTCGTAAGAGGGCGCCGCCGGTCGGGGTTGATCGGGGGAGCCCAGCTTTCCCTGCACCGCCTTGATAAAGGTTTCGGTGCGCAGCAGCCGGGCACGGTGGCCGCTCATGGCGTCAAAGACCATGGCCCTGAGCTCCCGGATATTGCCCGGAAAATAATAGTTTTTCAGCAGCGGGATGATTTCCTGGTGGTAAACAGGTTTTTTCTTGCGGAACTCCCGGGCCGCCTCGCCGAGGAAGTGGTCCAGCAGCAGCGGGATATCTTCGGTGCGCTCACGCAGTGGCGGCAGGTGGACATGGTGGGTGCGCAACCGGTAATAGAGGTCGTTGCGCAGGGCCCCTTCCGTCCGCAATTGATCGGGATCCTTGTGGGTGGCCACCAGGACCCGGGCGTCGGTTTTTTTTGCCTGATCGGAACCCAGTGGGTAGTACTCCCGGGTTTCCAGAAAGCGCAGCAGCTTGACCTGGGAGGTGGGGCTCAAATCGCCGATCTCATCGAGAAACAGGGTGCCGCCCTTGGCCTTTTCCACCAGCCCCGGGCGGGCCTGGTCGGCACCGGTAAAGGCCCCTTTGGCATGCCCAAACAGGGTGTCGGTGAACAACTGGTCATCAAGCCCGGCCACGTTGACGGTGACAAAGCGCCCCCGTCGTTTGCTCAGGCGGTGGAGGGCCTTGGCGATTTCCTCTTTGCCCACTCCGGTTTCACCGGTGATCAGTACCGGCTGGCGCCCCTCGGCCACCGCCTCGCAGTATTGGAAAACCGCCTGCATTTTGGGGTGGTCGGTGATAATCCCGGCAAAGGCCTCGGGGTGGCTCAGGTCGTTGGTGAAAAAACGGTCGGCCAGCAGCGAGTTTTCCCGGCGTAATTGCCGAACTTCCAGGGCCCGGGTGACGCTGGGCAGCATCTGGTCGGTCTTTACCGGTTTGACCAGGTAATCGAAGGCGCCGCGGCGCATGCAGTCCACCGCCGTTTCCACCTCGTTGACCCCGGTGATCACGATCACCGGGATCTCCGGATGGCTCTCATTGAGCTGGCTTAACAGCTCCTGTCCGGAAATCCCGGGCATGATCAGGTCCAGTAAAATGACCTCGACTTCCGTGTCGGCAACTATTTCTGGCACCCGGCGGCCGTCCGGGCAGCGGATGGTGTTGGTTATGCCGTGGGTCTTCAGGGCGATATCAAAGCTCGCCAGCGCATGTTCTTCGTCGTCAACCAGTAGAATCGGTTGGTCGGGATAGGTGTTGGCACCCATTGATTGTTGTCCCCCTCATGGATCTATACTTCCAAGCAGTTAAATAATATCGGAGGGCCAGAGCAGGTTGGTGCTCATCCAGCCGGTGGTGCCGTCGCTGTGCTGGAGTTTAACCCAGTCCCGGCGCCGTTCCAGGGGTTCGAAAACCACCCCGTAACGGACTGTGGCCTTCACCTCGTAATTGGTACCGGGGCCGACCCGCAGGTTGGCGACCTCCACCTGCACGATTACCCTTTTTTCATTGCCGACCAGGGGGGTGTAGACCCAGCCCCGATCTTTTTCAAAATCTTCAATTTGGGCCCACTCTCCCTGCCGGCTGATAACTTTAAGGGGGAAGTCGCGAAAAACTTCCCATAGAATTTCATGGTCAGTTCCCGGGCCGGAGCGGATGTTGATTTTGTCCCGCTGAACGCTTACGTAATCGGCCAGCGCAGTGGCGGGCAAGGCCAGCAGCAGGGCGGCAATCAGCACGATCAGCCCCCGGCGGGGAACAAGCGGCAAAGGTCGGTTCAGTGTGGTCAGTAAACGATGGGTTACCATGTCGTGGCTCATTTTGGGTTTAAATGTTGAAAAGTTTGGCCCGGTAGCGCAGGATTTCGGTAATGCACGGTATCTATGGCAAACTAGCACCAACCGCCCGGCAAGTCAATACTCAGGTAACCGTTCACCAGAGGTACTAACCTACAGGTATAACGGGCCGTAAGCGAACAGCCGTGCCGCAGGTTCGGGCAAGCAGCCAGGCGCAGCGTACCCCCTGTACGTAAGCCTGGCTGATCGCCCGAAGATGCGGTGCGGCTGTTCGCTTACATACTCAGCAGTCCTGTTGTGCCGGAGATAATTCCCGCTTGGCGTAATGGCGATAAACCTTGTGCTCGATGAAAAAGGCCAGGATGTCCGGATCGATGTGTCCTGCCTGTTGCATGGACTCCATGATTTCCAGGGCCCGGGAGAGGGGCATGGGCTTTTTGTAGGGGCGGTCCGGGGCGGTCAAAGCTTCAAAGATATCGGCGATGGCGATGATTCTAGTCGGTAGCGGGATTCGGTCGGCAGTGAGGCCGAAGGGATAGCCGCTGCCGTCTAGTTTTTCATGGTGCCCGGCGGCATATTGGGGAACTTGCCGCAGTTTTTTAGGGAAGGGCAGTTCACTCAGCATTTTGTGGGTGACCAGGACATGGTTTTCAATGATTTTCCGTTCTTTATCGTTGAGGGTTCCTTTGCGGATGCTGAGGTTGTCCAGTTCGTCGGCGGTCAGCCGGCACTCACGATTCCCTTCGGTACAGGGGCGAGCGGCAATTTCCTGCAGCCTGGCGATCTTCTTCTCATCCAGGTGCTCCGTGGGCAGGTTGCACTGCTCCAGGAAGCGTTGTTCCTCGTCCAGGGCCGTCAGCTCCACCTCCAGCTTCTCAAACGCCGATGCCACAGGGCCGGAGCCGTTATCCGGGCCGGCCGGGTTTGGCTGTTGCCGAGCCAGGGCCTGGCGTAGGGCCTGGATCTGTCGATCTCGCTTGTGGATCTCGTAACGGGCTTTTACCAGTGCGATGCGGTCATGGAGGGCCTCCAGCTTGGTGGCTTTGGACACCAGGCGCTCCGGGGTGACGATTTTGCCGATATCATGCAGCCAGGCGGCGATGCTGAGCTCCCGCAGTTCATCTGTGTTGAGTTGAAAGTCCCGGAACCGGCCCCGGTCTTCATTCATTGCCTGGGCAATATCCATGGTCAGGGCCTGGACCCGGCGGATGTGGCCGGCGGTGTGGGGTGATTTTTCGTCGATGGTAATGGCGATGGTTTTAATGAAGGCGTCAAAGAGATTTTCCAGGTCGCGGTAGAGGCGGACGTTGGTAATGGCCACGGCAGCCTGGGAGGCCAGAGAAGCAATCAGGTCTACGTCCTCGGGGGGGAAGGGGATAGGGCGCCTCTGCTGGTCCTGGGCATTGATCAACTGCAGCACCCCGATGATCTCTCCTTCCTTGTTCTGCATGGGGATCAGCAGCATCGATACCGAGCGGTAGCCGGTACCGGCATCAAACTGGCGGGTGCCGCTGAAGTCGAACCCTTTGGCCTGGTATACGTCCGGGATGTTGACGATTTCACCGGTTAAGGCGGTGTGGCTGGAGACGTTGGTGTGGTTGCCCGCACCATCGATATAAAGTGGTACCGGCGGCCAGGTGATGGGGCCGGCGCTGCCGCCCATCCGGACCCCCATGGTGGTATTCTGGATAATGGCGAATTCCAGGTGCCGGCCGTGGTCGTCGAGCAGGTAAAGGGTGCCGGCGTCGGCGTTGGCAAAGGCCCGGGCCTCGTCGACGATCTTTTCCAGCAGTACCGGCAGGTCATGTTCGGCGGAAAGGGCGATTCCGATGGCGGCCAGTTGGGCCAGGTGGTTTTGCAGGCGCTGCCGGTCATGGTTGTCGCCCATGGTTGGCTTGTGGGCATCTGGTTCTTTGCCGGTCTTCATGCGAGGCTCGTCAGGCTTTTTCGGGCGGCCCGATCTGTAACAGGGCCAGAAATTCCAGGTTTCCTTTGGGGCCCGGCACCGGCGAGGTGATCACACCCTGCCAGCTTAAGCCGAGTTCGGCGGTGAAATTTTGCAGCCGGGAGACCACTTCCCGGTGCAGTTCCTGGTCGCGCACCACCCCGCCTTTGCCGACCTTGCCCTTGCCCACTTCAAACTGCGGCTTAATTAAAGGAATAATCAGGGCTGCCGGCTTGAGTAAGGGCAGCAGCGGCGGCAGCAGCAACTCCAGCGAAATAAAAGAGGCGTCCATCACCGCCAGGTCGATGGCCTCGGGGATATCGGTGGTGGTTAAATGGCGGGCATTGGTCCGCTCCATAACCACCACCCGCGGGTCCTGGCGCAGTTTCCAGGCCAGTTGGCCGTAACCCACATCCACCGCGTAAACCCGGGCGGCACCGCGTTGCAGCAGGCAGTCGGTGAAGCCGCCGGTGGAGGCGCCGATATCCAGGGCCACCAGATTGGCGGGGTCAACGGCAAAATAATCCAAGGCGGCGGCCAGCTTCAAGCCGCCCCGGCTGACAAACGGGCAGGGATTCTCTTTTACCTGCAGCGGGGTGGCCGGCGGCAGCAGGGTGCCGGCTTTGTCCAGCACCTGGCCGTGCTCCCCCCGCACCTGGCCGGCGGCGATCAGGGCCTGGGCCCGTTGCCGGCTAGGGGCCAGGCCGCGGGTTACCAGCAATTTGTCCAGGCGCTGTTTCATCTTTTGTATCGTAACCATTCACCAGGGGTACTAACTTGCCGGTTTAACGGGCTGTAATCGTTCAGCAGTGCCGCAGGTTCGGGTAAGCAGCCAGGTGCAGCGTACCCCCTGTACGTAAGCCTGGCTGATCGCCCGAAGATGCGGTGCTGCTGAACGATTACTTTGTATTAAGTGGTCTGCTGCTTAATGTGCTCGCAGATTTCTTTGGCGATCATGCCGATCCGGGCCTGGTCGGCGCCCTCCACCATGACCCTGATCAGCGGCTCGGTGCCGGAGGGGCGGATGAGAATACGCCCCTCTCGGCCCAGTTCGGCCTCAGCGGCGTTGACCAGTTTTTTAAGGCCCTTGATTTTGTCGGGGGCAGCCGGTCGTTCCAGGCGGACATTTTCCAGCACCTGGGGGACGGCGGTCATCAGGCCGGCCAGTTCCGAGAGCCTTTTGTTCTGCTTGAGCATGACCGCCAGCAGGCGCAGGGCGGCGAGGATGCCGTCGCCGGTGGTGTTGTGGTCCAAAAAGATCAGGTGTCCCGATTGTTCGCCGCCGAAATTATACCCCTTGGTGCGCATTCGTTCCACCACGTAGCGGTCCCCCACCGGGGTCCGCTCCAGCCGGCCGCCATGGGCCCGCATAAAGTGTTCCAGGCCGAGATTGCTCATCACGGTGGCCACCAGGGTTTTGTGGCGTAACCTTTTCTCGGCCAGCAGGTCGGCGGCGCAGATGGCCATGATCTGGTCGCCGTTCAGGATGGTGCCGGTTTCGTCGGCCACCATCAGGCGATCGGCGTCACCGTCCAAAGCCAGGCCGATATCCGCCCCGGTCTCGCGTACCTTGGCGGCCATGATCTCCGGGCAGAGCGCCCCGCATTCGCGGTTGATGTTGGTGCCGTCGGGTTCGGCCCCGATGGTGGTAACTTTGGCCCCCAGTTCGCTGAACACATGGGGGGCTACCCCGTAGCCGGCCCCGTTGGCGCAGTCCAGGACAATATGGAGATCGTCCAGGCTGAGATCGGCGGGAAAGGCGTTTTTCAGGTAAACGATATAGCGGCCCCGGGCGTCATCGATGCGGGTGGCGCGGCCGACTTCCTCGGCGGTGGGGCGCAGGGCTGCCATTTTTTGTGAAAAAATCAAATCTTCGATGGCCAGTTCTTCGGCATCGGGAAGTTTGTAACCGTCGGCGGCAAAGATCTTGATCCCGTTGTCGGCAAAGGGATTGTGGGAGGCGGAGATCACCACCCCGGCATCGGCTCGCATGCTGGTGGTGATAAAGGCGATCCCCGGGGTCGGCAGGGGGCCCACCAGCAGAATGTCCACTCCCATGGAACAGATTCCGGCGGCCAGGGCGTTTTCGATCATGTAGCCGGAAAGGCGGGTATCTTTGCCAATCACAATGCGGTGGCGGTGGCTTTGCTGCTTAACCAGGAAGGCCAGGCCGCGGCCGACCTGCATGGCGATCTCGGTGGTCATGGGGTAGAGGTTGGCCATGCCCCTGATGCCGTCGGTGCCGAATAATCTTCTCATGGCTGCGGCTGCTCCGGAAGCAGCGGGACCGGTTCGGTATCCCGCCTGTTTTCATCGTTTTCCGCCTCTTCGGGCTCAATGATCAGCCGGACCTTGACCGTGGTTTCGCCCAGCAACTCCGTCAGCTTTTCGTCCATGACCAGGGCAACCTGGCGGCTGGTGGTTTCGGTTAAGCCTTCGATGTCGACGGGCACGGTGGGCAGCTGGTCGGTCTGGCCCAGCAGGGTCGCCGGGCCGCGGATGCTGATGGTGGCCGGGTCGGCCTGGACCTGTAGCAACAAGTAGCCCGGTGCCGGTTGACCGGTGATCTTCGGCTCCACCGGGAAGTTTTTTTCTTGCAGGTGGTCGATATGCAGGGTGGTATGGGCTGGCTGCACCCGTAACACCTCGATTCCACGTGGGAAAGGTATTGAGTCCGGGTCGTTGCGGATGGCCATGGTTCCTGGTTGGGCCCCGGCCAGGTTGATGGTGCGGGTAACGTTCTGGCGCCGCAGGCCGTCGATCAGCCCCCGCGGGCCGGCGATGGTCACCTCCAGTTGCTGTTTGTACTGGTTGACAATCACCATGTCGCGGGGCAGGTTGACCAACTCCACCGGCACCAGCACATGGGTGTCGATTTTGTCCTCGCCGACCACGAAATGCCACAGCAGCACGGCAAAGAGCAGGGCCAGCAGGCGCAATACCCAGTCTTTGGGCCAGTAGTCGGCGACCTCGGTGGTGGCCGCCTTTTTTATTTGTTCAACCAGTTTTTCCATAACTTGGGAGAGATATACTCTTTGGGCAGAAAAATATTGTCCAGCCTGCTGCGCAAAGCCTGTTCATCCAGGTCCAGGGTCAGGGCGCCGTGCTGGGCCAGGGAGACCCGACCGGTCTCTTCGGAAACCACGATGACCACCGCGTCGGTTTCTTCGGTGACCCCGATGGCCGCCCGGTGGCGGGTGCCCAGGTGCTTGCTGATATAGGGGTTTTTGGTAAGCGGCAAAAAGCAGCCGGCGGCGGCGATTTTATCGTCGACGATGATCACCGCCCCGTCGTGCAGCGGCGAGTTGTGCAAAAACAAGGAGTAAAGCAACTGGTGGCTGACCTCGGCATTGAGGCTCTGGCCCGATTCCAGAAAATCCTTCAGCCCGGTGCGCCGTTCGATAACGATCAGGGCTCCGATCCGGTCGCGGGAGAGGGCATAAGCCGCCTTGACCGTTTCCCCCAGAACATGAAGGGTTTCCTCGCTGGATTTGCTGAAGGGGGTACGCCCGAACTGGGTCAGGGCGCGGCGGATATCACGCTGAAAAATAATGATGATAATCAGGAAAAGGGAGCTTAAAAACGAGCCCAGCAGCCAGTAAAGGGTTAGAAACTCCAACTCCCGGGCCGCAAAATAAATCACGATCAGTACCGCGATACCGACGAGCATCTGGACCGCCCGGGTGCCTCTGATCAGCAGCATGATCCGGTAAATGAGATAAGCAACGATCAGGATATCGAGTACGTCTTGCCATCTCAGTGAGGTCAGGTTCGTCAGCATCTGTTAGAAAATCGTTGCAAGCGGAAAAAAAGCGGAGCGGTAAAGGGCCGTAACAGCCCCTTTGAGCAAAGGGCCGTTTAATGACGATATGGCCGCACAGACCCGGCCATGTCATCATTAACCAACACAATAGCCGATAAAGACCCGGACGGGCAAGGGGAGTGTTTGATTTTTCACAAAAAAATATTGACAGTCCGGCTGTTTTGCCGGCGGCTTCCGAATAAACCTGCCGGGCCGATGGCAAATAAGGGTTTTTTACCCCTTACCGCTTGACAGTTAACCACGATAACGGTATATAACCCCTTTTGCATTGTCCCAATTATTCCAAGTCATTTATTGCAGCAAGGAGATGTAGCTTTGGCGAATCATAAATCGGCGATGAAAAGAAATCGGCAGAATGTGGTCCGGCGCGAACGTAACCGGTCCAATCGCTCCCGCCTGAAGACCCTGTACCGGCGGATTGATGAGGCAATCGTGGCCAACTCCCCCGAGCAGGCCCGCCAGGCGTTGCAGAACGCGGTACCGATGATTGCCAAAGCGGTCAATCAAGGGGTTTTGCACCGCAACACCGCCGCCCGCAAGATCTCGCGGCTAACCCGTCGGGTTAATGCCTTCGCTCAGAACAGCTGATCCTTTCGGCTTTGAGATTTTGTCTTGAGGAGCAAAAGCCATGGTGCCTTCGGGGGCCGTGGCTTTTTTTGTCGTTGGCAGTCCATTAAGTCAGCAGGTTATGGGGCCTCGATGAACGGTTTCGAAAAATTCACGCAACTTGCCGCCCGCCACAACCTGGTACCGGTCACCCGCGAGTTGATCATCGACCTTGATACCCCGCTGACCATCTTCAGTAAGGTGGCGGCTGACCAGTCCCACGCCTTTCTTTTTGAAAGCCTTGAGGGCGGTGAGAAATGGGGGCGCTATTCCTTTATCGGCTTTGATCCGCTGGTGATTTTTGCCAGTCGCGGCGACCAGGTGTTGATCCGTCGACTGACCCCGGAGGCGGCCGCCGAAATCGACCGGCCGCCGGTGTTCAGTGAAGAACGGCGGTGCGGGGACCCGCTGCAGTTGCTGGAACAGTTGCTCGCAGAACTCAATCCCGCCGTGGTCGACGGCTCGTTGCCCAGGTTCAACGGTGGCGCGGTGGGTTTCCTGGGTTACGACATGGTCCGCTTCATGGAGCGGCTGCCCGACGAAAATCCCCCCCTGGCCGATTGCCCCGACAGCAGTTTCCTGGTTCCCCGGGTGGTGCTGGTTTACGACAACCTGCGGCAGCGATTGACGGTGGTCAACTGGGTGGTTACCGGCGGGGATAACGACCTGGCCCGGCTTTATGACCGGGCCCGGCAGCGGTTGGATCGCCTGGAAGAGGCCCTCCGGCAACCCCTGGCCCCGGAGCTGCTCACCGATTGCCAGCCTGATGCCGCCCCTCCCCACAACTTCACCGCCAACATGAGCCCCGACCAGTTCAAGGCCATGGTGGAGAAAGCCAAGGAGTACATCCGGGCCGGTGATGTTATCCAGGTGGTGCTCTCCCAACGTTTCCAGGCCACCACCAGCGTTGCCCCCCTCCGGCTGTACCGGGCCCTGCGCCATATCAATCCCAGCCCCTACCTGTTTTATCTCAAGCTGGGCGACCTGGTCCAGATCGGATCATCTCCCGAGATTCTGGTGCGCCTGGAAGGCGAGCAGATCGAGCTGCGGCCCATCGCCGGCACCCGCCCCCGCGGCAGGAACGCCGAAGAAGATCTGGCCCTGGAGCAGGAACTGCTGGCCGATCCCAAGGAGCGGGCGGAACACCTGATGCTGGTGGACCTGGGCCGCAACGATGTGGGCCGGGTGGCCCGCTACGGTTCGGTGGAGGTCCGTGACCTGCTGGTGATCGAGCGTTACAGCCATGTGATGCATATCGTCTCGGGTGTCCACGGCCGGTTGGCTGAAGGCCGCAACCAGTTCGATGTGGTCAGGGCCTGTTTCCCCGCCGGCACGGTTTCTGGTGCCCCCAAGGTGCGGGCCATGGAGATCATCGAGGAACTGGAACCCCAGCGGCGGGGACCATATGCCGGGGCGGTGGGCTACTTCGGCTTTACCGGCAACATGGACTTCTGTATTACCATCCGTACCTTTGTCTTGCGGGGCGACGAGCTGTGGGTGCAGGCCGGGGCCGGGATTGTCGCCGATTCCGATCCGGAGTCGGAATACACGGAAACGGTCAACAAATCCATGGGTTTGCGCCGGGCCCTGCAACTGGCCGAGATGGATAGCGGTAAGCAAGGCCGATAACCTTTTGAGATAACGGAATGCCCTGATGCTGGTGGTAATCGACAATTACGACTCCTTCACCTACAACATCGTCCAAACCCTGGGAGGGATGGGGGCGGAGATGGTCATTTACCGCAACGACGAGGTGGATATCGCCACCGTGGAGGCCTGCCGCCCCCATCGGCTGCTGATTTCACCGGGCCCTTGCACTCCGGCCCAGGCGGGAATCTCCGTGGATCTGATTCGGCACTTCAGCGGTAAAATCCCGGTGTTGGGCGTCTGCCTGGGGCACCAGGCCATCGGTGAGGCCTTCGGCGGTAAAATCGTCCGGGCCGACCGCTTGATGCATGGTAAAACCAGCATGATCAGCCACGACGGCAAGGGAGTTTTTCGCGGCCTGCCCGATCCCTTCGAGGCCATGCGCTACCATTCTTTGGCGGTGGAGGAAGAGAGTTTGCCCGGCTGCCTGGAAATCACCGCCCGGTCGGACCATGGTGAGTTGATGGGCTTGCGGCACCGGGAACTGGTGGTGGAAGGCGTTCAGTTCCACCCCGAATCCATCATGACCCCGGCCGGGGTTGGGCTGCTGAAAAATTTTATTGATCCCGACTATCCGTCGTTCTTGCGCGGTTGAGGGAAGCCAGTCTTCTACAGGGGGAGTGAATGATCAAGGAAGCGATTGCCCGGGTGGTGGCCGGCCATGATCTGGAGGAAACGGAGATGGTGGGGGTGATGCAGGAGATCATGGGCGGTGAGGCCACCGCCGCCCAGATCGGCGCTTTTATCACCGCCCTGCGGATCAAAGGGGAGACGGCGGCGGAGATCACCGGGGCCGTTCGAGTAATGCGGGAGAAAGCCACTCCCATTACCCCCTTCACCGCCGAAGAACTGGCGGCCGGGCAGGTGCTGATCGACACCTGCGGCACCGGTGGTGATTCCTCCGGCACCTTCAACGTTTCCACCACCACCGCCTTTGTGGTGGCCGCCGCCGGGCTGCCGGTGGCCAAACACGGCAACCGCTCCATTACCAGTTCCTGCGGCAGTGCCGATGTGCTGGAAAGCCTGGGGGTGGACCTGCAACTCGCCCCGGAGCAGATTACGGCAGCCATTCGCCAAGTGGGGATCGGCTTCATGTTCGCCCCGGCTCTGCACGGGGCCATGAAGCATGCCATCGGGCCCCGCCGGGAAATCGGGATTCGCACCATTTTCAATATTCTGGGTCCGCTGACCAATCCCGCCGGGGCCAACGTGCAGGTAATGGGGGTTTATGATCGCGCCCTGGTGGAAACCCTGGCCGGTGTGCTGGGCCGCTTGGGCAGCCGCCGGGTGATGGTGGTCTGCGGCGAGGGTAACGTCGATGAGATTACCGTCACCGGTCCCACCCAAATAGCCGAATACCACGCCGGTGAGGTGCGCAGCTATACCGTGTCCCCGGAAGATTTCGGGCTGACCCGGGCCGGGCTGGCCGAAATCAGCGGTGGCGCGACGGCTGCCGAGGCAGCGACACAGTTGCGGGCGGTGCTGGCCGGTGAGCCTGGTCCCCGCCGGGATATGGTGCTGCTCAATGCCGCCGCCGTGTTCATTGCCGCCGGGCGCTGTCCCGATTGGGCCGCCGGGGTTGAGCTGGCCCGGGAACTGATCGACAACGGGGCGGCGCTGGCCAAACTCGACGCCTTGGTAGCCTTCTGCCGGAAACAGAAATCATGATTCGTAAACGTTCAGCCGCACCGCATCTTCGGGCGATCAGCCAGGCTTACGTACAGGGGGTACGCCGCGCCTGGCTGCTTACCCGAACCTGCGGCACGGCTGAACGTTTACGGCCCGTTATATCAGCAGTTATTGGCCCTGGTGAACGCGTACTATGATTCTGGACCGTATTGTTGCCCGCAAAAAAGAAGAGATTGCCGCCCTCAAGCGCCGGGGGCTGGGTGCTCCCGCCGATGAGCCGGACCCGCCCCGCGGTTTTATCGCCGCTCTCACCGGTTGTTCCGAGGTGGCGGTGATTGCCGAGTTGAAAAAGGCCTCGCCGTCCAAAGGGGTTATTCGTCCCGATTTTGATCCCGCCGCCATTGCCGCCGCCTACCAGCGGGGCGGGGCTGCCGCTTTGTCCATTCTCACCGATGTCGATTTTTTCCAGGGCTCCCTGGCCTATATTCCCCAGGTGCGACGGTTGGTGCCGCTGCCGGTGCTGCGCAAGGATTTCCTGCTCGATCCCCTCCAGGTGGAAGAGGCCTCCCGTTACGGGGCCGATGCCATTCTGCTGATCGCCGCCATTCTGACCGTGCCGCAGATGGAGGAATTGCGCTTGCAGGCGGAAGAGCTGGGGATGGATGTGCTGGTGGAGATCCACGACGAGGCCGAGGCCGAACAGGCCCTGGCCGCCGGCGCACGGCTGATCGGGGTTAACAATCGCGATCTGCGCGATTTTTCCATGGACCTCAACACCACCTTTCGCTTGCGTAAACTGATTCCCCCGACCATTCCCCTGGTCAGCGAGTCCGGGATTCGCGATCATGCCGATATCACCGCCCTGGCCGCGCACGGCATTGCCGCCGCCCTGGTGGGGGAGACCCTGATGCGGGCCGAAGACCCCGGCCAGGCCCTGCTGGCCCTGCGCGGTGCCGTTTGAATGTAAACGTCCAGCAGCACCGCATCTTCGGGCGATCAGCCAGGCTTACGTACAGGGAGTACGCTGCGCCCTGTCTGCTTGCCCGAACCTGCGGCACTGCTGAACGTTTACGGCCCGTTATATGGGCAATTGCTGGCCTTGGTGAACAGTTGCGGTTGGACCTTGCAAAGAGGAGTCGGTTGATGGAAGGACGGACAAGAATAAAAGTTTGCGGCATGACCGAGCCGGTGCGGGCGCGGGAGGCGGTGGCCGCCGGAGTGGACGCCCTGGGCTTTATCTTTGCTCCTCAAAGCCCACGCCTGGTGTTGCCCGAACAGGCCCGGGAGATTATTGCCACCCTGCCGCCTTTTGTTGATGCGGTGGGGGTTTTTGTTAACGAAGAGGTCGAGGTGGTGCGGGAGATCGCCCAGTACTGCGGGCTGACCATGTTGCAACTGCACGGCGACGAGGAGCCGGAATTCTGCCGGGCCATGCCGTTGCGGGTGATCAAGGCGATCCGGGTGGGGGAGCACAGTCTGCCCGCCGATTTGAGCCCTTATCGAGGTTGTGTCAGCGCTTTTTTGCTGGATACTTATCAACAGGGAGTTGCCGGCGGCACTGGGCAAAGTTTCGACTGGCAACTGGTGGCCCGCCTGGCTCCCCCGGCGCCGGTGGTGCTGGCCGGGGGGTTGACTCCGGACAATGTCGGGGAGGCCATCGCCCGGGTGCGCCCGTTTGCGGTGGATTTCAACTCCGGCCTGGAAACGGCCCCCGGGCTTAAAGATTCCCGCCTGCTGCGCCGGGCCGTGGCCGCCGTCGGCTTGGCCGATGGGCAGTAACTCCCTTCTTCCGGCCGTGTGTTGCTGAGCAACCCCAACGGCCCCGTTTTTTCGGCGAAAACCGCGGCGGTTTTCGCCCTCTGTACCTTTTTTCCCTCCACACCCACCCCGATTTTCGCTTTCGCTGGGCCCCATTTCTTCATTTATCCCCCCACCAAAGTCAACCGATATGAATAATTAGCTGTTTGTTCATTCGGTTGATGGTCTGTTTTTTTGTATTTCTACACCGATAAATGTGTTTACATAACTTTTAGATTTGCGTATTTGTTTTAAACCAGGCTTTAACACATTGTGCCGGTGGGGCCGGCGCGAGGGTAGGGAATGGCCAGCGACAAGCTCTTTAAAAGCGGGGTTGAATTTCAGGATGGGGCCTTTGTGCTAAAGGTTTCCAAGGACCGCCTGTGCGCCGTGGTGCGGGCCAGTGACACCGAAAAAGCGGTGGATCTTGACCGTGAGGTGTTGCAGAAGTTGCTGGCGGAAGAGGGGATTGTTTATGGCCTGTTGCCGGAGCCGGCGGTGCGGTCGGACGGATCCTTATTTGTGGCCCGGGGGCTGGCGCCACAGCATGGTGAGGACTCCCGGGTCAAAATGCACGTCAAACCCTCGGTGGTCCGTGTCCCCAAGGTCAAGGATCCCGGCCGTGACCAGGTGGATTTTCGCGAGTTGGGCAGCATCGTCAATGTGGAAAAGGGGCGCCAACTGCTGGAAATCATCCCTCCCACCCCGGGAACCCCCGGCAAAGACCTCTTCGGGGCGGAAGTGCCGCCCAAGCCCGGCAAGGAACGCAAGCTGAGAACCGGGCCCGGGGTTAGCGTTTCCGATGACGGGCGCAAAGTTTATGCCGCCTGCACCGGCAAGTTTGTCATGGCCGACGGCAAACCGGGCGTCTATGAAGAACATGTGGTCTCCGGCGATGTGGACATGTCGGTGGGCAACATCGCTTTTGGCGGCAAAAAGCTGATTGTCAACGGCGAAGTGCCCATGGGGTTTTCCGTGAAGTGCCGGGGCGATATTGTGATTGCCAAGGGGGTTTACAACAGCCTGGTGATGGCCGGTGGTAAGCTGACGGTCCGGGGCAGTGCGGTGGGTGAGGAAACGGTGCTGCGGGCCCGGGGGGATGTGGAGATTACCTTCATGGAAAACGGGCCCGGGGTGGAGGCCGGCGGCGACCTGATCATCAATGACTCAGCCATCCAGAGTCATGGTTTGGTGGGGGGCGCCATCTACGCCAAGGGGCAGGGGGTGCTGGTGGGGGGCAAATACATAGTTGGCGGTTCGGTTTACGTGCGCGATCTGGGAACCGATGCCGAAGTGCAGACCATCCTGCACGTAGGGGTGGTGCCTTCGATTCAGGGGCGGAAGCAAAAAATAGATGAAGATCTGCATCTCTGGGCCGAGCGGCTCAATGAGATCATTAAAAATATCAGCGCCCTTGAAAAAATGAAAAAGGAACAGGGTGCTCGTTTCCCCGAGGAGCGGGCAGAGCTGCTGGGCAAGTACAAGAAGGCTATGCCCAAGGCCATGGATCGGGTAAACGTTCTTACCGAACAGGCCAACGCCCTGGAAAAGGAACTGGAACAGATGGTGGCTGAAAGTGTTTATGTCTATGGCACCATCTATCCCGGCGCGGTGGTGAGTATCGGCAGCGCTACCCGTTATGTCACCAGCGAAGAGCAGCAGTGCGTGGTCTACTTCGACCAGAGCACCCGTCAGATCCTGATCCGCAAGATGAACCAGGAAGAACAGGCCCTCTTCAAGTAAAAGCCGGGCTGGCCTGTTTGATAATGGCCCGCATCTCTGCCACCGCTTTTTCCAGGCCCACCAGAATGGCCCGGGCCATGATGGCATGGCCGATGCTCAATTCCTCGATGGTGCCTAAAGCCGCCACCCGGGCGGTGGTGAGATAATTCAGGCCGTGGCCGGCATTGACCCGCAGGCCGGCAGCCAGGGCCTCTTCCGCCGCCTGGGCCACCAGGGCAAATTCCCGTTCCCGTTCTTCTTCCGACGGCGCGTCGCAGTAGCGGCCGGTGTGGATCTCCACAAAGCTGGCGCCGATGGCCGCCGCGGCGGCGATCTGGCCCGGGTCGGGATCGACAAACAGGCTCACCGGAATTTGGGCCTGGTTCATTTCCTTGATCACTTTAGCCAGCTTTTTTTGCTGACCCTTCACGTTGAGCCCGCCTTCGGTGGTCAGCTCCCGCCTTTTTTCCGGTACCAGGGTGACCATGTCCGGCTTGAGCCGCAGGGCGAAATCGATGATTTCAGCCGCCGCGGCCATTTCCAGGTTAAGCTTGCTTTTCACCGTTTGCCGCAGCAGCAGGACATCGCGGTCCTGGATATGGCGGCGATCTTCCCGCAGGTGAACCACGATGCCTTCGGCCCCGGCCAGCTCGCAAATACCGGCGGCTAGGACCGGATCGGGTTCGTTGATCCCCCTGGCCTGGCGCAGGGTGGCTACATGATCGACATTGACGGCAAGCTGGGTCATTTTGCTTTTCCTCTCGTGCTCTTGAAGTTTGTGCAGCAGCGCTTCTTCCGCTTCGGCCATGCGCTCCGCCTCGGCGGAGCTTTGTTCGTGGTCGTAGCCCAGCAGATGGAGCAAGCCGTGGGTCAGCAACCAGGCCAGGCGATGCCCCGGGCTGACCCCGGCGGCCCGGGCCTCCCGGCGGGCGGTGTCCAGGCTGATCACCACGTCACCCAGCATTTCATCGCCTAAGCCGCCGGGTATCTCCGGGGCCTCGCGCTGGGCAAATGCCAGGACGTTGGTGGGGCGGTTGCGTTGCCGGAAGAGATGATTAAATTCCTGCATCTGCCGGTCGTCCACCAGCAGCAGGCTCAACTCACTCCGGGGTTGCCCGGTAAGGTGCAACAGGATAGCCGCCTGTTTTTTCAGCCGGGCCAGCTCGTTAGAGCCGATGTCGCCGCCCTGATGCTTGAGCAGTACCGGCATCTCAGCTTTCCTGGCGGGTGGCCGTGGTCGCGTCCTGGCCGCTTTTCCGGCGGCTGGCGGATGCCGGCCTGGTGGCCGGCCGCTTTTTGCTTCCGGTGGCTTGCTGGTAGGCTACAATGATCTTTTGTACCAGGGGGTGGCGCACCACGTCGGCATCGCTGAATTCACAGAAGCTGATCCCTTTTACCTGCTTGAGAATCCGCTGGGCTTCGACCAGGCCGGATTTTTTCTCCGGCGGCAGGTCAACCTGGGTGACATCACCGGTGATCACCGCCTGGGAGTTGAAGCCCAGGCGGGTAAGAAACATCTTCATCTGCTCGGAGGTGGTGTTCTGGGCTTCATCCAGGATGACGAAGGCGTCATTTAAGGTGCGGCCGCGCATGAAGGCCAGGGGGGCGATTTCAATGACCCCCTCATCAAGCAACTGGGCCACCTTGCCCGGTCCCAGCAGGTCGTTTAAGGCGTCGTGGAGAGGTCGCAGGTAGGGGTTGACCTTCTCGGCCAGATCGCCGGGCAAAAAACCCAGCCGTTCCCCGGCCTCCACCGCCGGTCGGGCCAGAATGATCGACTTTACCCGGCGGTTGACGTAAGCGGCCACCGCCATGGCCACGGCCAGGTAGGTCTTGCCGGTTCCCGCCGGGCCGATGGCGAAGACCACATCATGGCGGCGGATGGCGTCGATGTAGGTTTTCTGGTTAAGGCTTTTGGGGGAAATAACCTTCTGTTCGGCGGTGATATAGACTTTGTCCAGAAAAATATCGGTCAGCACCGCCTTGGGTGAGGCGGCCAGCACCCGCAGGGCGTAGGCCACGTCGGCCGGGTAAACCGGGTAGCCGGAGCGGAGCAACTCGTAGAGCTTGCGCAGGGCCGAAGCGGCCAGCGCCACTTCGGCCTCGCTGCCTTTGAGGGTCACGGTGGTGCCGCGTACCTGGATGCCTACCCCGCTGGTTTCCTCAATGATCGCCAGGTTACGGTTCAGCTCCCCGTACAGTTGCCCCACCAGGGCGTTGTCGTTGAAAGAGAGTTCTTCGGTGGTTTCGGTCATCATCTTGCCAATGCTTCTTCCACCATTTGGCGCAGGTTTTCCGGCGAGCGCTGTTCCAGCAACATGCCGTTGACAAAGATGGTGGGTGTGCCGCGCACCCCGGCCTGTTGACCGTCCTGGATGTCCTGTTCCAGCCGGCTGTGCAGTTCCCGGCTTTGCAGATCGCGGTTAAAGCGTTCCATGTCCAGTTCCAGTTCCCGGGCGATGGCGCGAATCCGTTGCGGACTGATTTCGCTTTGGGCGGCAAATAATTTGTCGTGAAACTCCCAGAACTTGCCCTGGTTCTGGGCGGCCATGGTGGCCAGGGCCGCCGGTTTGGCGTATTCGTGGAAGGAGAGCGGAAAGTGCTTGAAAACCACTTTAACCTGGTCGGGAAACTGCAGCATAATCTGTTCGATCAAGGGTTTCACCCGGGCGCAGTGAGGGCACTGAAAATCGCTGAACTCCACAATTTCCACCGGGGCGTCGGCCCGCCCCAGAAAAGGGGCCCCTTCGGTATTGATCTGCAGGGCAAAGCGCAGTGAAAGTTCCTGGACCACCCCGCTTGCTGACCCGGTCACCACGATTTTTTCCGGAATACCGGCCCGCTGCAGCCCCACGGCGCTGATACGATCCATTTCCGGGTCGACGGGGATGGTGCCGGTCAGTTCCCCCTGCTCGTCATAAATCAGCACCTTGCCTCCCTCAACCAATATATAGATACGGCTGCCGTCGAGGGAATAAGCCACATCCAGGGGCTTTTCCTCCGGGGTGATGGCCACGCCCGCCTGCCAGCTCACCCCGGCCAGGGCCGGGCCGCCGAGTAACAACAGGGCACAGGCAATAATCGCGGTTAACGAAGCAATGGTACGAAAAGACATAAAAATCATCCTTGTTGGTTTTGGTTTTACTTCATGCCGTGTTCGACGCCGGCCGCTCCGGCGTCAATTACCGGTCATCGGCGCATTATAAGGACTCTTTAAAAATACGCAAGCTTGTCGTAAGCGTTCACCAGGGGTACCAATTTACCGATCTAACGTGCCGTAATCGTTCAGCAGTGCCGCAGATTCGGGCGATCAGCCAGGCGCCGCGTACACCGGTACTCAAGCCTGGCTGATCGTCCGAAGGTGCGGTGCTGCTGAACGATTACAGCTTGTCCAGCAGGACGGCCAGGTGAATTACCCGCGCCTGGTGGTAACCCTGCCGGGCAGCGTGGCGCCAGTGGAGCAGGCAGCCGGTGCAGGCGGTGGTGATTACCTCGGGGGCGACTGTTTGGGCCGCCTCGCTCAGGCGCCGGAGAATGCCCTCGGCGCTCTCCGGGTGGGCCAGATGGAAGTGACCGCCATGGCCGCAGCACTGAGGGCCGTCCGGCAATTCCAGCAGTTCCAGGCCGGGCAGCCTGTTCAGCAACTGGCGGGGTTCCCGGGTGATTTGGCACCCGAAGCGCAGGTGGCAGGGGTCGTGGTAGAGAACTTTAAGCGTTTTTGGGCTGCCGGCTGCAGCATCGGCCGGGCCTTCGCTCTCACCGCTTGCCGGTGTGGGTGGCGGCTGGGGAGGCTGCTGATAAAGAAAGTGGGAGAACTCCCGTACCCGGGCGGCGAAATCCTCGGCCCGGCCGGCCCATTGCGGGTCGTCGGCCAACAGCTCCGGGTAGCGCAGCAGGTGGGAGGCGCAGGAGGCGCAGGCAACCACGATGGGGCTTTGGCCGGGATGGGCGGCAATGTTAACCCTGGCCATTCGGCGGGCTTCTTCCTTTTGGCCGCAGCTGTAGGCCGCCAGGCCGCAGCAACCCCGCGCTGGATGGGGGGCAGCCGGTGGCTGCCCGGCCCGGGTCAGCAGGTTGCTCAGGGCGCGGGTTATTTCCGGTTCCAGGTAAGTGGCGAAGCAGCCGCTGAAGATATACGGCTCGGAGGTGGCCGGGGCGGTTTTTTCCGGTGGCCGGGGCGGCTCACTGGTCGCCGCCGGTTGATGATCCGGCAAAATCCCCAGGCGCAGATTGAGACCGCTGTCGGCCGGCAGGTTTAGCTCTTTGAGCCGTCGGGCCAGGGGGGCCAGGGCCTGGAGCAGGCGCGGGCGGCTCAAAAGCCCGTTGCTTAAGGCTCGCAGCATTGCATGCTGCCCGGCCCGCCGGGTCAATTCCCCGCGGGCTTCGGCCAGCATTTCGGCCACCGGCAGCCGGCGGCTGCAGACCTGGCTGCATGCCCCGCACAGCAGGCAATGGGAGAGGATTTCAGCATAGACGGTACTGGCGGCGGTGGGGTCCAGCCGGCTCAGCAGGTGCAGCTTGCCCCGGCCGGTATGATACTCCCGCCCGGTTTGCCGGTAAACCGGGCAGACCGTGCTGCAAGCCCCGCATTTAGCACAGTTCTGTTCCGGCCTCACCCCGGCGCTCATGGTTGCCAGAGCAGGTATGAGATAATGAAGGGGTCCAGGTCGCCGTCCAGCACGTTGTCAACGTTGCCGGTTTCGTGGTTGGTCCGGTGATCCTTGACCAGCCGGTAGGGCTGCAGCACATAGGAGCGGATCTGACTGCCCCAGGCGATCTCCTTTTTGTCGCCGTGGAGGTGCTGCTGCTCTTCCTTGCGGTTGGCCCGTTCCCGCTCATAAAGCTGGGCCTTGAGCATCTTCATCGCCGTGTCTTTGTTGCGGTGCTGGCTCCTCTCGTTCTGGCACTGCACGACAATGCCGCTGGGCAGGTGGGTGATGCGGATGGCCGAGCTGGTTTTGTTGACGTGCTGGCCGCCGGCGCCGCTGGCCCGGTAAGTGTCGATGCGCAGGTCTTTGTCGTTGATCTCCACCTCGATGTTGTCGTCGAGTTCCGGAAAGATGAAGACCGAGGCAAAGGAGGTATGGCGCCGCCCGCCGGTGTCGAAGGGGGAGATTCTCACCAGCCGGTGAATCCCCATCTCGGAGCGGAGGTAGCCGTAAGCCCAGCGCCCCTTGACCAGCACGGTAACGCTTTTGGTGCCGGCTTCATCGCCGGGCAGGTGGTCGAGGATCTCGGTGGAAAATCCCTTTTTTTCTGCCCAGCGCAGGTACATGCGCAACAGGATGTCGGTCCAGTCCTGGGCCTCGGTGCCGCCGGCGCCGGCGTGGATAGTCAACATGGCGTTGCTGGCGTCGTGTTCGCCGTTGAACATGCACTCCAGCTCCATGGCCGCCAGGCGTTGTTCCACGCTGTTCAGCGCCCGGGACACCTCCTGTTCGGTCTCATGGTCGTTTTCGGCAATGGCCAGTTCCAGCAGCACCTCGGCGTCTTCAAAGGAGTCGATTACCTGCTGCCAGTTGTCGATGGTGTCCTGCAGGTCGCTCTGCTCCTTTTGCACCCCGGCGGCGGCTTCGGGGTTGTCCCAGAAGTTCGGGGCGGCGCTGCGGTGTTCCAGTTCCTGGATGCGGAGTAATTTGTTGTCCAGGTCAAAGATGGCTCCGCAGGGTTTGCAGGCGGCCTTGCAGGTTTTCGGCTTTTTCTTTCAGTTCGGGGGCAATGCTGAAACTCATGGTGTTCCTCTGTAGGCTAAAGTGTGGTGCTGGGCTGAACGTTTATTTAAAGCTAAACGTAACCGTTTACCAGGGGTGCTAACTTGCCAGGTATAACGGGCCGTAAGCGAACAGCCGTGCCGCAGGTTCGGGCAAGCAGCCAGGCGCAGCGTACCCCCTGTACGTAAGCCTGGCTGCTTGCCCGAAGATGCGGTGCGGCTGTTCGCTTACAGCTAAACACGCTTTATAACATAAATATGCCTGACTATGCCAGCGCTAAGCAGCAGCAGGCAGAGGAGGCCGAAAAGGTAACCGCCGGCGGTGAACAGGCTGTTCATCTTGCCCGCCGGAGCGGGAAGCGGCAGGGCGGCATGGCGGGCGTCCGGCACGAAAAGTTGGGTGGCCTGATGCAGCCGTCCGTCCGGGGTGATCATGACGCTGATCCCGGTGTTGGCGGCTCGGGCCAGGGAGCGGCGATTTTCCACCGCTCGCAGGGCGGCCATGGAAAGATGCTGGTGGGGGGCGTTGCTTAAGCCGAACCAGGCGTCGTTGGTGATATTGACCAGCAGTTCGGCCCCCCCGGCGGTCATCTGCCGCGCCAGCCGGGGAAAGATGGCCTCAAAGCAGATCAGGGTGCCGATCTTGCGATCGGCGCAGGTCAGCAGGGCAGGTTCGGGGCCGGGGGTAAAGTCGCCCAGGGTTTCCACCACCGGTGCAAAAAAGGGCAGCAGCCGGCGCAAAGGGATATATTCGCCGAAGGGTACCAGGTGTTGCTTGCGGTAAATTCCGGCCGGTTGTTGGACGGCCGGGTCCGGGCTGATCAGCATGGCGCTGTTGTAATACTGCAACTGCCGGTCATTATCCAGTTCCCGGTGGGGGGCCCCCACCAGCAGGCAACTGCCGTGTTGGGCGGCAAAATCGATGATGTCGTAAAACAGGTGGTGTTCCAAGGGGTAAAAGGGCAGGGCGGTTTCCGGCCAGACGATGAGCGTCGGCGGCTTCTCCGGCCCGGCCGCCGTCGCTTCGCTTAGCTCCAGATAGCGTTGGACGGTGGCAAACCGCAGTTGCTGGTCCCACTTCTCCTCCTGGGGAATATTGCCTTGGACCACCGCCGTTTCCAGCACTGGGGCGGTGGCCAGGATTTTGTCAAATTGCTGCAGGCGGAGGGAGCCGTAGGCGACCGAAGAGATCAGCAGCAGCACGGCCAGGGCCAGCGACCAGCGCCCCGGCAGGGCGACTGTGCGGCGGTATGGAAACCGTTCACCAGGGGTGCCAACTTGCCGGTCTGACGTGCCGTAATCGTTCAGCAGTGCCGCAGGTTCGGGCAAGCAGTCAAGCGCAGCGTACCCCCTGTACGTAAGCTTGGCTGATCGCCCGAAGATGCGGTGCTGCTGAACGATTACCAGCAGGGCCAGCAGGGTGGAGCTTAGAACGATCAAAAAGGTGATCGCATGGTGGCCGCCCAGGTCGGCCACCTGGGTCAACAGCGGCAGCTGATACTGGCTGTAGCCCAGATCCTGCCAGGGGAAGCCGGTGAACAGCCTGGCCCGCAACACGTCCAGCCCGACCCAGATCACAGCTGGGGCCCATAAGACCAGCCCCCGGTGCCTGTTGTCGTTCCCACCCCAGCCGGTAAGGGTGACCAGCAGGGCGGCGAACACCGCGGGGTACAGACTCATGTAGATAACCAGCAGCCCCAGGGCCAGGGCTGCCACCAAAGGATGCACGCCGCCGTAGTCGCCCAGCACGATGGTGATCCAGTGCAGCAGGGGCAGATGATAAACTACCCCGGCCAGCAGCCCAAGGCCGGCGGCTCGCCGCCAGTCAAGCTGCTGGATCGCCAGCAGCAGCGGGGCCAGCGCCATCCAGGCCAGCAGGGCATGGCCGCCGCTGCCGGGCGAGGAGAAAAAGAGCAGCAAGCCGCTAAGCGCCGCCAGGGAAATTTTACCCATGCCCCCCATGCCCATGAAATAGTCCGGTCAGGTAATTTTTTTCTGGATTTTTACCGTGAGCACCCGGCGCTTGTCCGCCGCAATGACCTCGAAGACCAGGGATTCGATACTCAGGGTGACCCCGGGCGGCGGCACCTGGTCCAGGTGGTGGAGAATCAGGCCGCCCAATGATTCGTAAGGTCCTTCCGGCAACTCGGTGCCGAAAAAATCTTCCACTTCTTCGATATCGACCTTGGCATCGGCCAGCACCGTATTTGGGTCCACCACCTTCCAGCGCCGGGTGGTGCGGTCGTGTTCATCCACGATATCACCGACGATTTCCTCAACAATGTCTTCCAGGGTAATCAGGCCCCTGACCCCGCCGAATTCGTCATTGACCACGGCCATATGGTTTTTTTGCTGCTGAAAACTTTTCAGCAGTTTGATGACCTTGCTCTTCTCCTGGACAAACACGGCGGGTTTGGCCAGCATCCCGGCGGTGGGCGGCTCACTGCCGTTCAGGCAGTAGGGCAGCAGATCTTTGGCGTGCAGGATGCCGATGATCTGGTCGGGGCTGTCCCGGTATACCGGAATGCGGCTGAACCCCCGGTCGATGATGAGCTGGAGCAGGTCCGCCAGCGGGGTGGCGGCTTCCGCCATGACCATTTCGGCCCGCGGGGTCATTACCTCGTAGGCTTGGGTGTCTTTGAGTTCCATGATCCCGGCGATCATTTCCCCCTCTTCGGGGGTGATCAACCCCTGTTCTTCACCTTCATCGAGGATCTCCTGGATTTCCTTTTCGATTTCCTCGGCGGTGTCGGGGTTTTTGCTGATACCGAGCAGATTCAGCAGGCGACGGAAGGGTGATTCCGCCGCCCTGGGTGAAGTCGGAGGCTCCGCGGGGGCGGGTTCTGGTGATGGGTCCATGATGGTGGCAAATATCTCCCGATGGATTATAGTTGAACAACCGTTAACTGGTCACCTGCTACCCCCATTGCGGTGCTTTGCCAAGGGGTAAGCGGCGGCGGGGGAGCATAATCAGTTAATTACAAACAATAGTTACGGGTCGTGGAGACGTCAATATTATTTTTAGGCGGTCAACGGTTAATCAGGCTGGTGGCGGCAGGACGTTTGTAGGGGCAGATTGGCGCCCTTTTTTCTTTTCTTTTCCGGCCAAATAGGTTAGATATGGCCGCGGCCGAGGGAAAAAGATGGTGGTCGGAACCTTAGTGTTCCGCCTGCCTTTTTCCCTTTTCTTTTGCGGTGAGCATAAAGGGGTTAACATTGAAAGACAAGGTATTGATTGCCAACCGGGGTGAGATTGCCCTGCGTATTATGCAGGCCTGCCGGGATCTGGGGCTTGACTATGTGGTGGTATACACCGAGGCCGACGAGCAGTCCGAGCATGTGCAGCGCAATCTCGACAGTAAGAGCAACCAGCGCCGGGCCTGGCGGGTGGCCAGTTATACCGATCCCAACGATATCCTGGCGGTGGCCGACCACACCAAATGCACAGCCATTCATCCTGGTTACGGTTTTTTTTCGGAAGATTACCGTTTTGCCCGCCGGGTTACGGTTCGTGATCAGCCCCTGACCTTTATCGGTCCCAAATGGGAGGTGATCAAGGACCTGGGTGATAAAATCAACACCAAGCGGGTGGCCAACCAGTTGGGAATTCCCACCATTCCCGGCACCGACGGACCCATCTACAACGAGATTGATGCCGAGGAGATCGCCAGGCGCCTGCTTGAGGATCAGGCCGAACGGGAGATCAGGCAGCCTTCGGTGCTGGTTAAGGCGGCCGCCGGCGGCGGCGGGATGGGGATTGAAGAAGTACATGAAATAGAGCAGTTCCGCCGGGTTTACCGCCAGGTGCAGAACTATGCCAAGCGGCAGTTCGGTGATTCCGGGGTACTGATCGAACAATGCCTGCGTGATTATAATCATCTCGAGGTGCAGCTGCTCTGCAGTCGCCACGGTGAGCGGGTCCATTTCGGCACCCGTAACTGCACCATTCAAAGTACCGGCCGCCAGAAGCGGCTTGAGGCCGCGCCGGGTTTCGACACCTCCTGTTTTCCCTATGAATTCGACGCCCCGGCGGTTTTGGACGAGATCGTTGAAAATTCGCTGAAGCTGGCCTCGCATGTGCGCTACGACAACGTCGGCACCTGGGAGTGGATCGTCAGCCGCAGCGGCCAGCCTTACCTGCTGGAGGTCAATACCCGGATTCAGGTGGAAAATGATGTGTCGGCCCGGATCAGCTATCTTGACGGCAAGCATCCCAACCTGATTCGCGAGCAGATCAGGTTGGCCCTGGGCGATAAGTTGGGGTACAGTCAGGCTGATATTGAGTTCCGCGGTGCCAGCATCGAGCTGCGGATTGTCGCCGAAGACCCCCAGCGCGGCTTTGCCCCCTGGATCGGCACCATTTCGCAGTTTTCCTATCCCCGGCACGAATGGTCGGTGGTTTATTCCCATGTTCCCATCGATCGCCCTTACGCGATTCCCAGCGACTATGACCCCAACCTGGCCCTGGCCCTGGTCTGGGGTGAATCAATGGCCGAGGCCAAACAGCGTGCTCGGCGTTTCCTGGATGAGATGGTAATTGAAGGCAGCAACTCCGCCGGGGCACCAATTAATACCAACCTGCAATATCTGGCGGACAACATGGACCGCCTGTTGACTTTCTAAGGACGGTTAGACCTGTTATGGAAGACTTACGAAAACGTTTGCTCAAGGCCGAAGAGCGCATCAGTTACCTCGGCTGGATCAAGGAGGGCTCGGAATGGGCCAACCTGCCCGCCCTGCAGGAGAAGCTGCAGAGTCTGCGGGATGCCTTTTACGAGCACAGCCACGAGCACCTGGCGGAAAAAATCGGCGCCCTGGAGGAATCCCTGACTTTTCTGGAAAGTCGCTGCGAGGAGACCTTGAGCCCCATGGAACGGGTGCGGATCGTCCGCAGTCCGCTGCGGTTTTCGCTGAAAGATATCCTGGAAAACGTTTACGAGGAATATACCGAGCTGGGCGGTGAAGAAGATGCCAATATCGATCCGGCCCTGGTGGCGGCCCGGGCCAGTATTGCCCGGCGGGTCAAAAACAAGGTGGTGATGCAGCAGGTCATGGTCATCGGCCATGAAAAGGGGCACGGTGAGGAATACCGTAACGGCGGCAGCACCAAGCCCTGGGGCAACGAGAAGGCCCTGCGCTACATGCGGGTGGCGGAAACCGAAGGGATCCCCATCCACTTTTATGTTTTCACCCCGGGGGCCTTCCCCGTGGAAGAGTATCCCGGTGCCGGGCAGCAGATCGCTCGCAACCTCTACGCCATGGCCAAGTTACGAGTGCCGATGGTTGCGGTGACCTCGGAAGGGGGGTCAGGCGGGGCCGAGGCCGTGGGGATGGGTGATTTCCGGCTGATGTTTTCCCACGGCTATTATTCGGTCATTTCTCCGGAGGGGGCCGCCGCCATCGAGGGCAAGATCCGGGAAGGGGTCAAGGTGCCCAAAGACCTGCTGGAAAACTGCGCCGAGCGCCTGGCCATCACCGCCGAAGACAACCTGCGTCACGGCACCATCGATCGAATTATCCAGGAACCCCTGCTGGGGGCCAGGCGGGATGATTTTACCTTTTTCCGTCGGGTTAAAGACGAGATGATTCGGGCCACCGACGAGGTGGTGCTGAAAACCAAAAGCCTGCGGGCTTTCCGGGCCTATGAGTTGAAGATGGAAAAGGCCGGGCCCGATGATGATCTGCGGGTTTACGTTTCCTGGGAACTGGCCGATGACGAGATCGGCCGCCTGCTCCAGCACCGCTCCCGCAAATACCGCCAGATGGCGACCAAGGCCTACCGGGAACACCTGACCACCGGAGCGGCGCTGTACCGCCGGGTCGGTCGTGGGCTGGCCAAGTTTTATTACACCATTCGCTACGACGTGCTAAAAAGCCGGCACAAGCAGGTGAAGAAGGTGATGCAGGACGTCTCCGGCGAGGGCTCGGTGCTGATCAAGCAAATGTCGGCCCCCTTTACCGCGGCCTACGACTTCATCACCCGCAAGCCTGGTTCCCGCGCGACCCGTGGTTCGGCGGGATGGGGCACGAGCAGCCCGGAACAGATTGAATATGGCGAGATCTACACCTCCTCGCTGGCCAATGAAGACCGTACGGTGAGTTGCCCCAACGCCGAGCGACACGGCTGCAAGGATCTCTGGGTGCCGGATCTTTATGGCGAGTTCTGCGGGGTCTGCGAAAACTGCGGCCACCATTTTCCCCTGGAATACCAGTGGTATATGAAGCATCTTTTTGAGCCTGATTCCATCCGGGAGTTCAACGCCGACCTGGCTTCCATCAACCCGCTCTCTTTCCCCGGGTTCGACAAGAAGCTGGAGGCGGCCCGCAAAAAGACCGGCCGCCCCTGCGCCATGATCACCTTCGATGCCCGGGTAATGGGAATCGACATTGTGGTGGCCATGCTCTACAGCGATTTCCGCAATGGTACGGTGGGTGCGGCCGAGGGTGAAAAGTTTGCCCGGGCCTGTGAGATTGCCCGGATCAAGCGGCGGCCATTGCTCTCGTATGTACACACCACCGGCGGGATCAGGATTCACGAGGGCACCATGGGGGTTATTCAGATGCCCAAGTGCACCATGGCGGTGCGGGAATATATCGACTCAGGGGGCTTGTATATCGTGGTTTACGATAACAACTCCTATGCCGGGCCGGTGGCCAGCTTTCTGGGCTGTTCGCCCTACCAGTTCGCCATCCGTTCCAGCCGGCTGGGCTTTGCCGGCCCCCGGGTAATCCGCGATACCACCGGGGAAGATGTGCCGCCCGATTACCACGGTGCCCGCAGCGCCCTGAAACGGGGGCATATCCAGGGTATCTGGGACCGCCGGGACTTCCGGCGCAATCTGCACAAGTCGCTGATGACCATGGGCGGCGGTAATCTTTATTACCGGTAAACGGGCAGCAGCACCGCATCTTGCGGCGATCGAGCCGGCTCACGTACTAATGTACGCTTCGCCGTCTCGCTTGCCGCAATCTGCGGCACTGCTGCCCGTTTACCCGGTTGCCGACTGTTCTTCATTACGATTAAGGTTTGGAGTCTGTCATGCAGGAACATGATATTGATTTTGATGCCATTTTAAGCCGTTACCGGGCTGATCCTTTTGCTTACCGCGAGGTGCGGACGGCGCATACCGGCCGTTTGCGCTGCAAAGTGCGGGAGGGGGATGAGGTGGTCGGGCCTTCCGGCAAGTTTCGGCATATTCCCGGCACCCTGCTCTATGAGCTGGAAAGGGAGCGCAACCTTAAGCCGATTACTTCCCTGATCAACGGTCAGGTTGCCATGCTGCGCAGTGATCTGGAGGGCAGCTTTGTTGAGTCCGGCGAGCATGTCCTTACCATCCGACATCCCCTTAAAAAAAGGGAGATCGTGGAAGACATTCTGCGCCAGGTCCTGACCCCTTACACGGCGCCGGAAAAGGCCAAATACTTCTTTTCCCTGGAGCTGCAGTCCCGGATCGATAAATACGGCCAGCGCTCGGTGAGCATTAAACCCGGCGATGAGATTCTTACCATGTCGTTGATGAAGCGCGACACCCCGGTCTATTATGACGGCGAGCCGGGGATCATTCACTCGGTTTATTTCAAGCCCGGGGTCAGCGTCGACCAGGGTGAACCGCTTTTTGGGGTCTGTCCCAAGGAGAAGTTGCCCCTTATCGAGAAGATTATCACCCGCGTCAAGGCCGAGTGGGAATAAACGTAAGCGAACAGCCGTGCCGCAGGTTCGGGCAAGCAGCCAGGTGCAGCGTACCCCCTGTACGTAAGCCTGGCTGATCGCCCGAAGATGCGGCACGGCTGCTCGCTTACGGTTCGTTAAACCACCAGGTTAGTAGTGCCTCTGGTGCACGGTTACGAATAAATTCTCAGCGGGGCAGGTGGAAGGGCTGGTCCTGGTGTGACAGTTCCACGCCGTCGGGGGTGATTTTGTCCAGTTTCAGATTGCCGGGCAGGCGGTCTCCTTCCTGATACTGGCGGCCGCCGACCACGATGAAGCGGCGCTGGTGATTTTCCGAATAGACATGCACTTGCAGGGTGGGCGGGCTGATCTGCTGCCGCACCGCTGCCGGCAGGTCGCTGAACTTGGGCGGCGCGGCGTCGGGTTGGGGCGGTGGCGCAGTGGCCGGGGCCGGAGCTGGGTCGGCGGCAGTGGTCGCTTCCGCAACTTCATTGGCTGTGGCGGCTGGTGGCTTCGCGGCTGCTTCAGGAGCCGGGGCCGCTGGTTGTTCCTGGTTTTTTGGCGGAGCGGGGTCGTCGGCCGCTGCGTGTTGCTCGCTTTTCCGCTCCAGCAGGCCGGGGCCGGGTTGCGTGAGCACCAGGTAGCCCAGCACCCCGAGCAGCAGCAGCGCGTTGAGCAACAGGATCGGCACCAGGCGGGAGCGGGCCGGTTTGCCCGCAGTCGTCGGGCTCTCCTGCTGGGTTTCCAGGCTGGGAACCTTGCCCAGGTCCCGCTCCCGTTGAGATTTTTTCAGGGCTTCAAGGATATAAGACATAGCTTAACTTTCCTGGCCGGGGCTCACTCGGTTTTTTTATTGGGTGCTTGGCGGTTGAAGTCTGCGGTGCCGGGTGGCGGCAGGTCGACCAGTGAGCGCCGCAGTTGACGCCAGGTTTGGGGGCCGACAATACCGTCGGCCTCCAGGCCGTGGGCGGCCTGGAAGTTGCCGACCAACTCGGCCAACTCGGCGTCGAAGTAATCGGCACCGCTGGCGGTGGCCGCCAGGGTGGCTGCCGCCCTTTCCTCCTCGTGGCCGCTCAACTCCGCCGCCAACTGTTGCAAAAGAAAGCGCAATTGTCGTACTTCCGGCCCCTGGTCGCCTTCCTGCAGCAGTTCGCCGGGCAGTAGCGGCGGCCACAGGATCTCCTGGGGGATGGTGGTTTCCCCGGGTTGTTTCGGGGGGGCGAGCGGCAGTTGTTCCGGCAGCAAGCGGTAAGTCAGCAGGCCTGCGGGCAGCAGGGCCAGCAGCAGGATGGCGGCCAGCAGGCGGCGGCGCAGGGTCGGAGCGGCCAGCAAACGGCGCCAGCGTTCGGGCAGGTTGCTTTCGTGCTGCACCTCCCGGGCGGCCCGGCGCAGAATGGCGGCATCGACCTCGTTGCGCTCCTCGACGTAAGCACCCAGCAGGGCCCGGTCGCAAATCACGTTGATCAGCCGCGGAATGCCGCCACTGAGCCGGCACAAAGTTTTCAGGGCGCCGGCGGTGAAGAGCGACCGGCTTACCCCCGCCACCAGCAGCCGATGCCGCACGTAGGCCACGGTTTCCTCCGGGCTCAAAGGGCCCAGATGGTAGCGGGCGGTGATGCGCTGGGCCAGTTGGCGCAGCTCAGGCCGGGTCAGGATTTCCCGCAGTTCCGGTTGCCCCAGCAGGGTGATTTCCAGCAGCTTGCTTTCGGAGGTTTCCAGGTTGGTCAGCAGGCGGATCTGCTCCAGCACCTCGGGGCTGAGATTCTGGGCCTCGTCGATGACCAGCACCGTCCGCCGGCCGGCGGCATGGCTTTGCAACAGATGGTCATTGAGGGCGCCGACCAGGGTACGGAGGCTGGTGCAGCCGGCGGGATAGCTGATCTGCAGCTCATCGCAGACGGCGGCCACCAACTCCACCGCGTCCAGGCGCGGGTTGAGGATCAGCGCCAGGTCGACCTCGGGGGGCAGTTGCTCCAGCAGGCTGCGGCACAGGGTGGTCTTGCCGGTGCCAACCTCGCCGGTCAAAAGAACAAAACCGCCGCCCTCACTTACCCCGTAAAGCAAATGGGCCAAGGCTTCGCGATGCCGGGCGCTGAGGTACAAAAAGCGCGGATCGGGGGTGATGGAAAACGGTTTGTGGTTGAAGCCGAAGTGTCGTTCGTACATAATAGCAAACTACTGGTTACCTTGAACAGCTTGTTTCGTCAAGATTTTCCTGAGTTGCATGGTAAATATCAACGAGGCCGAAAAGTGACCGATACCGTAACTGCCGCCACCCCGGCGGCGACTGCTTTGCCCCCGCCGTCATTGGTGGCACTGGTGGAGCAGATGAGCGCCGGGGAAAAAGAGTGCCGCCGGGATTTTGCCGAGGCGGCGGCCGATGAGATCCTGGCCTACGGGGCGGTGGTGGGCGCCGCAGTTGAGCTTTTCCAACGCCGGGACCGCTGCATGGATTACGCCCGGGCGTTGATCCGGGAGTATGAACAGGCGGGGCGCGCTTTTCCCAGCGGGCAGGTTTTTATTGCCCGGGAGCTGGCCGCCGGCAAGGGGCGTTTCGACCGCAGCTGGCACGCCCCGGCCGGCGGGCTGTGGCTTACCCTGGTGCTGGTCAACACCCTGCTGCCCCAGCACGGCCGGTTTTATTCCCTGGCGGTGGGGGTGGCCTGTGCTGAGACCTTGCACTCCTTTGGGGTGCCGGCGAAGATCAAATGGGTCAACGATATCCTGCTGGATAACCGCAAGCTGGCCGGCACTTTGATTGAAACCGATCGGGGTCTGCACGGGGCCGAGGAGTATGTGTTGATCGGCATCGGCATCAATGTTAACAACGATTCTTTCCCGCCGGAACTGCACGGCCTGGCCGGGGCGATGAAGGATTATCTGGGCCGGGAAATCCCGTTGGAGGTGGTGGCGGCCCGGCTGCTTAGCAAGTTGCGCTGGAACATCGGTTTGCTGCACTACGCCGAGGCCCGGCAACTGGCCGAGGAAGGTGACACCGGCGAGCCGCCGCTTAACCATCCGCTGCTGCAGAGCTGGCGGCAGCTCAGCGACACCATCGGCCGCCGGGTGATGTTCGGCTTTGATATCCAGCGCCGGCCCCAGTACGAAGCGGTGGTGGAAGATATCGAGCCCTCCGGCGGTCTGGTGTTGCGCCATCTGGCCGACGGGGCGCAGATCATCGAACACGCCGGCGAGATAATTTACCTGGACTGATGAACGACGAATTTCCGCCGGTCAGTGTTATTATTCCCACCTATAATCGGGCCGACTTCCTCGATGGGGCCATGGCCTCGGTGCTGGCGCAGAATTATCCCTGCTTTGAACTGCTGGTGGTGGATGACGGCTCCCGCGACCAGACCGCCGAGGTGGTGGCCGCCTGGCAGCGCCGGTTGGCGGCGAAAACCGATGAACCCGCCGACAGCAGCGTGGATTCGCGCCCTGGTGAAGCCATGACCAGGTTGCTTCCGGCGCCGGGCAGCCGCCCCAGCTTAAGATATCTCCGCCAGGAAAATCGCGGCCCGGCGGCGGCCCGTAACCTGGGCATTAAAGAGGCCCGCCACGACCTGCTGGCCTTTCTCGATTCCGACGACCGCTGGCGGCCCGGCAAGCTGGCCGCCCAGGCCGGGGCCATGGCCGCCCGGCCGGAATTTCTGCTCTCCCACACCGAAGAGATCTGGTGGCGTAACGGCCGCCGGCTGAACCAGAAAAAGCGGCACCGCAAGCAAGGCGGCGAGCTTTTTGCCCGCAGCCTGGAGTTGTGTGTCATCGGTATGTCCACCGTTATGGCCCGCCGCCGGTTGTTCGAGGCTGTCGGCATGTTCGACGAAAACCTGCCCTGCTGTGAAGACTACGACCTCTGGCTGCGCCTTACTGCCCGCCACCCCGTCCTCTACTTGGAGCAACCGCTAACGGAAAAACATGGCGGCCGGCCGGATCAGGTTTCGGTGCAGTACCGGGTGGGGATGGATCGTTTCCGCATTCAAGCCATTGGCAAGCTGCTGCAAGACGGTGCCTTGACTCGGGAGCAAACGGCCCTGGCCCAGCAGGAGTTGCAGCGAAAATGCCTTATTTACGGTGAGGGTTGCCTGAAGCACGGGCGGCAGCAGGAGGCGAGTCACTACCTCAAGCTGGCCAAGCGTTAAGCAGGAGTACCCCGTGATCGCTCACTCCTCCCGCAGTCGCCGCTTGGCGTGGATGGTCCAGAAAACGCCGGGTACCAGGAAGCAGAGGGCCAGCACCATGGTCACCCGGCGGGGGTCGATCCCATGGTCCAGGGCAGCTCCGGTGAGGTAGGTGGAAATACTTAGAATCATGGTTACCAGGGCCATTTCGGTGGCGAACACCCGGCCCCGGTACTGGTCTTCCACCGCCTTTTGCAGCAGGGTGGTGCTGAAAACCCACTGCACCGAGCCGCCGATATGCCCCAGCAGCACAAAGAGTGCCGCCCAAGCCAGGGTCGGCGAGAGGCTGAAGGCCAGGTAGGAGAGGCAGCCCATGAAGAAGGCCAGGCCGATGGAGCGATACATGTCCCGGTTGCTCTCCCCCAGCAGGCGCCAGGCCAGAATGGGGCCGATGGCCGCACCAATCCCCCGCATACTGTAAAGCACACCGCTGCCGCCGCCCTGGCCGCCGACCTGAAAAACCTGTTCCCCGAAGATAGCCAGCATCACCAGCAGCCCGCCGGAGATCGCCCAGCCGCTTTTCACCATCAGCAGCGCCGCCACTTGGCGATGGCCGGCCAGGTAGCGGATTCCAGCCGTTAAATCGTTAAGCCCGGTGTAATCCCGCCAGGTGTTTTTGCCGGTTTTTTTACGGGCCACATGGGGCAGCACCACGCTGGCCAGCAGGGCGGCGGAAACGGCGAAGGTGAGGGCGTCCAGCACGATGGCGGTCTGCCAACCCCAGGCGGCGGTGACCAGCCCGCCCAGGGCTGCCCCGACGGCCAGCATCACCGACCAGGTGGCCCCGGACAGGGCGTTGGCCAGGTGCAGCTCTTCGGGGCGGCAGACGTTGGGCACCGAGGCCCGCCGGGCCGGATCGTAAAAGGACCACAGGGTTTCCTGGATCAGGGCCAGCACAAACACCAGCCAGACCAGTTCGGCGTCGCGGACCAGCAGAAAGCCCAGCACCACGAAGATGCGGCCCACATCGCAGAAGATCATGATCGCCTTGCGGGAAAAACGATCCGCCACCACCCCGGCCGCCGGGGCCAGGATGGCGGTGGGCAGGTACTTGGCAATCAGAAACCAGCTCACCGCCACGCCGCTGCCCACCAGCTCATTGAGCAGGACAAAAACGGCGATATAGTTGAACCAGTTGCCCATCTGGCTGACCACCCCGGCCAGCCAGAAGCGCAGGTAGTTTTTATTGCCTTTGAATAAAATAACGTAGGAACGCCACTCCCCGGCGGGCAGATGGGGGCGGCTGAGGTCGGGGCCGTTCTGGGCGGCTGCGTTGGCGGTTGGTTCGGGAGTGGGCATCGCGCCAGAATGGGATTTTTCGCCGACGCTGTCAAGCCGGTTTTTGTCTCGATTGGGTTGTGGCCGGGGGTTATTGGCCACAAGACTATGCTGTTGCCCGTAGTTTTTGTTTGACCGGGTTTGCCATCTTGCTTAAGGTATGGGGCGATAAGTTGTAACCCGTGCCGCCCAACGGCATCGGCGCCTAACCTAAAAAAAGGAGTGATAATCGCGATGAGCAGACCACTGGGAATTACGGTAAGCCGCCATATCATGGACAGCCAGAGGTTGCACCCCGAGGCCACCGGTGATCTCACCGGTTTGCTGAACGAGTTGATCGTGGCGGCCAAGACCATCTCGGCCGAGGTCAACATGGCGGGGTTGGCCGATATCCTGGGAATGAGCGGCAAGACCAATATCCAGGGCGAGCATGTGCAGAAACTCGATGAGTTTGCCAACAACACCATCAAGCGGCGCATGGCCCGCTGCGGTTATCTCTGCGCCATGACCTCGGAAGAGGAGGCCGACATCATCCCGGTGGCGGAGGGTTACGAGGGCAAATACACCCTGGCCTTCGATCCTCTGGACGGCTCATCCAATATCGATGTCAATGTCAGCATCGGCACCATCTTTTCCATCCACCGCCGCTTTACCCCCGACGGCGGCCCGGGGGAGGAGGTCGATCTGCTGCAGCCCGGCAAAAAACAGGTGGCCGCCGGTTATATCATCTACGGCTCCAGCACCATGCTGGTCTTCACCACCGGCGACGGGGTGCACGGCTTTACCCTGGACCCCAGTGTCGGCGAGTTCTATCTTTCCCACCCCGATATCCGGATCCCGGAAAAGAGCAAGTATTTCAGCATCAACGAGGGTAACTGGCATTACTGGCAGGAGCCGGTGCGCCGCTACCTGGAATATCTCAAGGCGGAGGACAAGGCCACCGGCCGGCCCTACAGTGCCCGCTACATCGGTTCCATGGTGGCGGATTTTCACCGCAACCTGATCGCCGGCGGCATCTTTCTCTACCCCAGGGACAGCAAGGATCAGACCAAGACCTACGGCAAGCTGCGGCTGCTCTACGAAGCGGCGCCGCTGGCCATGGTGGTGGAACAGGCCGGTGGCAAGGCGGTGACCGACGACGGGCGGTCGATCCTCGACATGGCCCCGGAGGATTTGCACCAGCGGGTGCCGGTGGTGATCGGCAGCGCCCGGGACGTTGATACCTTCCTCCAGTTCATGAACGATACGCCCGTTAAACCGGCCGGTTAGAGCCATTGGTGAATGCTTGCCTCGTAATCTACCCTAATCTTTGCAGCAATCCGGCCAGCGCCGCCGGGTTGACCGCCTCGTAGATCTCTTTGCGGATTGCCGCCCCTCCCGGTACCCCTTTGAAATAGCGGCCGATCTGGTTGTTGATCCGGGACGGGTGGTGGTGGGGGTGGTATTGCTGCAAAAGCTCCAGGTGGCGCCGGGCGGCGGCCAGCCGCCGGGGCAGGGTGGGGGAGGTTGGGAAGTCGGGGGAGAAGACCCAGGGAGCGCCGATGGCGCCCCGCCCGATCATGACCCCGTCGCAGCCGGTGTTGGCCATCATGGCCACGGCCTCTTGGTGGCAAGTCACGTCGCCGTTGCCGATCACCGGCACTTTTACCGCCTGTTTCACCGCCGCGATTAACCGCTGGTCGGCCCGGCCGCTGAAACCGTCGCTCCAGGTCCGCCCGTGCACGGTGATCGCCGCCGCCCCGCAATCCTCACAGCGCCGGGCAAATTCCGGGGCGGTGATACGCTGATGATTCCAGCCGGTCCGGATCTTCACCGTCACCGGCAACTCGGTGGCTTTGACCACCGCCGTAACAATGGCCGCCGCCAGCTCAGGCTGGCGCATCAGGGCGGCACCGGCGCCTTTCTTCACCACCTTCTTCACCGGGCAGCCCATATTGATGTCGATACCATCAATGGGCAGCCGGCTCAAAATCGCCGCCGCCTGGCCCATCACCTCCGGTTCAGCCCCGAAAAGCTGCATGATCACCGGCCTCTCCGCCGGCACCGTGGCCAGCAGCTCCAGGGTGCTGGGCTGTTGCCGGACCAGACCGTGGCAACTGATCATCTCCGAATAGCAGAGCCCCGCCCCATACTCCCGGCAGAGCAGGCGAAAGGCCAGGTCGGAAAAACCAGCCAAGGGCGCGGCAATCAGCGGGGAAGCCGGGGCTATGGGTCCGATTTGCAGGGTTTGCTCGTTCACCGATTTTTTTATAAGCGGGCCGCAGCCTCCGCCACTTTTTCCACGGTGAAGCCGAACAGTTTAAACAACTCCCCGGCCGGGGCCGACTCGCCAAAGCGGTCCAGGCCGATTACCTGCCCCTTGCGGCCCACATACTTGTACCAACCGGTGGTGCAACCGGCTTCGATGGCGATCCGTTTGCTCACCGCGTCGGGCAGTACCTGCTGCTGGTAGGCCTCATCCTGGGCCTCGAAAACCTCCACGCAGGGCAGGGAAACCACCCGGGTGGGGCGGCCTTGTTGGTTCAACTGCTCGGCGGCGGCCACCGCCAACTCCACCTCCGAGCCGGTGGCCATGATGATCAGTTCCGGGGTGGTGTCACAGTCGCGCAAAACGTAACCGCCCCGGGCGATGGCAGCGCTCTGTTCGGCGCTACGCTCCTGGTGGGGCAGCCCCTGGCGGGAGAGCAGCAGGGCGCTGGGGCCCTCTTTTCTCTCCACCGCCTGCTGCCAGGCCACCGCCGTTTCCACCGCGTCGCAAGGGCGCCAGACGTTGAGGTTGGGAATCAGCCGCAGGGAGCTGGTTTGTTCAATGGGCTGGTGGGTGGGGCCGTCCTCGCCCAGGCCGATGGAGTCGTGGGTCAGCACGAAGAGTGCCCGCTGTTTCATCAGGGCGGCCATGCGGATGGCGTTGCGGGCGTAGTCGCTGAAGATCAGGAAAGTGGCGGTGTAAGGAATAAAACCGCCGTGCAGGGCCAGGCCGTTGCCGATGGCCACCATGGCGAACTCCCGCACCCCGAAGTAGATATAGTTGCCGGCCTGATCTTGCTTGATGTCCTTGCTGCCGCTCCAGATGGTGAGGTTGGAGCCGGCCAGGTCGGCGGAACCGCCGATCAGTTCCGGCAGCAGCGGCCCGTAGCCTTCCAGGGCCAGTTGCGAGGCCTTGCGGCTGGCCACCTTGGCCGCCTTGGCTTCGCTCTCGGCGATAAAGGCTTGCGACTTGGCCGCCCAGTCGGCGGGCAACTCCCCGGCCAGCCGGCGTTTCAACTCAGCCGCCGCTTCCGGGTGGGCCTGTTGGTAAGCGGCCAGCTTTTCCTGCCAGGCGGCCTCCGCCTGGCCGCCGCGCTCACGGGCGTTCCAGCCGGCGTAAATTTCCGCCGGAATCTCAAAAGGGCCGTGGGGCCAGTCCATCTCGGCCCGGGTCAGGGCGATCTCTTCTTCGCCCAGCGGGGCGCCGTGGCAGATTTCCTTGCCCTGCTTGTTGGGCGAGCAGCAGCCGATGATGGTCTTGCAGCAGATCAAAGTCGGTTTGGCCTGCTCGGCCCGGGCCTCGTTGATGGCCGCTTTGATCGCTTCCGGGTCGTGGCCGTCCACCTCGGCGATCACCTTCCAGCCGTAGGCGGCGAACCGGCCCGGGATATCCTCGGTGAACCAGCCTTCCACTTCGCCGTCGATGGAAATCCCGTTGTCATCGTAGATGGCGATCAGCTTATTGAGCCCCAGGGTGCCGGCCAGCGAGCAGGCCTCGTGGGAGATGCCCTCCATCATGCAGCCGTCACCCAGGAAGACGTAGGTGTGATGGTCGACGATTTCGTGGCCGGGCCGGTTGAACTGGGCGGCCAGGGTCCGTTCGGCGATGGCCATGCCCACGGCGTTGGCAATGCCCTGGCCCAGCGGCCCGGAGGTGGTCTCCACCCCCGGGGTGTAACCGTACTCGGGATGGCCCGGGGTTTTGGAGTGGAGCTGGCGAAAATTTTTGATCTCTTCAATCCCCAGGTCATAGCCGCTCAAATGGAGCACCGAGTAAAGCAGCATGGAGCCGTGGCCGTTGGAGAAAACAAAGCGGTCGCGATCGGGCCAGGCCGGGTTGCCGGGGTTGTGCTTTAAAAAATCGTTCCACAGCACTTCGGCGATATCAGCCATGCCCATGGGGGCGCCGGGGTGGCCGGAATTGGCTTTCTGGACGGCGTCCATGCTCAAAGCACGAACCGCATTGGCAAGTTGGTGGCGGGTGGGGGCCATTTTCTCCTCCTGCTTTTTTTACTGGTTGCGAGTCAAACTGCGTAAAACACGTAAGTATACCTGTTCAGCCAGGTTGTCCACCAGGTTGTGCAGGGCCTGGCGCTTGTTGGCGTCGTTCTGGCTGATGCTGTCACTGAGGTTGTAAGTCTCTTCCAGCTTGATGCTGGGGTTTTGCCATACTATGCGGCCGCTGGCCCGTTCGGTGAGGGTGGCGCCGGCGTCCATAATGGCGGTTAGTGAACGGGCGGCACTGGTGGTATCGTAGGAAAAACCGGGGTAACGCACCGAGTTGATCCGGCCTTCCAAAACGTAATCCGCTGCATCTTCATCGGCCACCAGGATAATCCGGGCCGACTGGGCCAGCCAGTCGTTGATGGCATTATGGGCCTGGACTTCCAGGGCCAGTTCGCTGGTGGCATTGCGCCACATGGGGGCGTATATCGGCACCGGCGGCAGATCGCGCACCTCGGGCAGCACATTGGGGTTGTGATAGCCGCAGGCGGTCAGGCCGAGCAACAGCGCCAGGCAGGCTGTTAGTGTGCTAATTTTAAGAATGTGCATTCAGATCACGATATTGACCAGCTTGTCCGGCACCACGATGATCTTGCGCACCGGGGTGTCGCCGACAAAGCTTTGGACCTTGTCGTCGGCCAGGGCCATTTCCTTCAACTGCTCTTCCGGGGTGCCCGGCGTCACCTGCAGCCGGCCGCGAACCTTGCCCCTGACCTGCACCACCACGGTGATCTCCTCTTCTTTGGCTGCCTCCGGGTCGAACTGGGGCCAGCCCTGGCGGTCCAGTGCTTCTGCCTGGCCCAGCTCTTCCCACAGCTCGGCGCAGAGGTGCGGCACCATGGGGAAGAGCAGGGTGAGCATGGTCTGCACCGCCTGGCGGTTCACCGCCGGCTGCGGTTGCTTGTCGGCTTGGGCGGCATTGAGGGAGAAGAGGGTGTTGCTGAGTTCCATCACTGCGCTGATGGCGGTATTGAACTGGAAGGAGTTGTCGATGTCCTGGCTCACCTTGCGGATGGTCTGGTGAGTTTTACGGTGCAGGGTCCGGTCGGCTTCGCCAAGGTCGGCCGGCAGCTCTTCGCCGGCGGCCCGCAGCATCTCCCGGTTATCCAGCACAAAACGGTGAATCCGGCTCAAGAAGCGGAAGGCACCTTCAACCCCCTGGTGGTTCCATTCCAGGTCCCGCTCCGGCGGGGCCGCAAAGAGGCTGAAGAGGCGCACCGTATCGGCCCCGTACTGTTCGATCAGCTCGTTGGGGTCCACCACGTTGCCCTTGGACTTGCTCATCTTGGCGCCGTCTTTAATCACCATCCCCTGGGTGAGCAGGTTGGTGAAGGGTTCGTCGATGGAGAGGTAGCCCAGATCCCGCAGCACCTTGGTGAAGAAGCGGGAGTAAAGCAGATGCAAAATGGCGTGCTCCACCCCGCCGATGTACTGGTCCACCGGCAGCCAGTAGTCGGCGGCTGGTTTGTGTAATGGTGCATCGTGACTGTCCGGGCAGGTGTAGCGGGCGAAGTACCAGGAAGACTCCATGAAGGTGTCCATGGTGTCGGTTTCCCGCCGGGCCGCACCACCGCAGGCGGGGCAGGCGGTGTTGATAAAGCTCTCCAGAATATGCAGCGGCGATTTGCCGGCCTGATCGAAGTTGACATCGGTGGGCAGCACCACCGGCAACTGCTCTTCCGGCACCGGCTGCACCCCGCATTTTTCGCAATGGATGATGGGGATGGGGGCGCCCCAGTAACGCTGGCGGGAAATGCCCCAGTCCCGCAGGCGGTAAGTGATTCGGCTGCGGCCCACCCCCAGCTCTTCGGCCCGGGCGGTGATGGCCGCCTTGGCCGCTTCGTGGTCCAGGCCGGAGAAATCGCCGGAATCGGCCAATACCCCCGGGCCTTCGTGGGCTGCGGTCATGGTGGCGCCGTCGAGTTTTTCCCCGTCGGGGTGAACCACCGGCACCACCGGCAGGTCGTACTGGCGGGCAAACTCGAAATCCCGCTGGTCGTGGGCCGGCACTGCCATCACCGCTCCGGTGCCGTATTCCATCAGGACAAAGTTGGCGGCGTAGATGGGCAGTCTGGCCCCGGTAAAAGGATTTAAGCAGTAGCCGCCGGTAAAGATCCCTTCCTTGGGGGGCTCTTCCCCGGCCGCCAGGCGCCGGCGGGCAGCCTGGGTGCGTTGCACGAAATCGTTGATCTCCGTCTCCCGTTCACTGCCCCGACTCAGTTCGGCCACCAGCGGATGTTCCGGGGCCACCGACATGAAGGTGGCGCCGAAGACGGTATCCGGCCGGGTGGTGAAGATGGTCAGCTTGTCATCACTACCTTCGATGGAGAATTCCAACTCCGCCCCGGTGCTTTTGCCGATCCAGTTGCGCTGCATGGTCAGCACCTTTTCCGGCCAGCCGGGCAGGCGGTCGCAGCCGGCCAGCAGCTCTTCGGCATAGGCGGTGATTTTCAGGAACCAGCCCTGCATCTGGCGGGGGGTCACCGCTTGGTCGCAGCGCCAGCAGGCGCCGTTTATCACCTGCTCGTTGGCCAGCACCGTCTGGCAGGTCTCGCACCAGTTGACGGTGGTGAGCTTGCGGTAGGCCAGCCCCTTGTTAAGCATCTTCAGAAAAAAGAGCTGCTCCCAGCGGTAATATTTCGGGTCGCAGGTGGCCAGTTCCCGGTCCCAGTCGTAGCTCAGCCCCAGGCGCTGGAGTTGGCCGCGCATGTAGTCGATGTTTTCAAAGGTCCATTTGGCCGGGTGGGTGCCGTGCTTGATGGCGGCGTTTTCCGCCGGCATCCCGAAGGCGTCCCAGCCCATGGGGTGGATCACGTTGTCGCCGCACATCCGCCGGTAGCGGGCCACCACGTCGCCGATGGTGTAGTTGCGCACATGACCCATGTGGATACGGCCCGAGGGGTAGGGGAACATCTCCAGGACGTAATATTTTTTGCGGCTGCCATCGGCCTCGACCTGCCAGGTCTTGCCGGCCAGCCAGCGGTCGCGCCATTTTTCTTCAATGACGGCGAAATCGTAACGGTTTTGCGGAGTGCTCATGATCACTTACTTTAGTTTGGCTGAAGAAGAGATGTTGGGGGCAAAAAGCCGGGTTCACAAGATCATGGTCTTTTACCTGACCGCAACCAAAAAAACAACCGTATCCTGATCCGCTCTCCAGCCGGTGTTTACTATCTGCTTGACAAGCTCTTCCTGTCGGCCTGATACTGCTGGTAGTGAAGATGCCCGACGTTCCGTCGGCCATGGTTGTTCATTTCTTGCCGGGAGCCTGCTTATGGTTGCCTCTGTCACCCCCCAAGTGTCCGCGTCCCGTCAGCCTTTTGCGCTCAAGGACTGCTCTCTGATCGCCATTGCCACCGGCCGCAAGGCCTTTACCCTGGCCGAGCTTCGCGACCACCTGAAGGATGTAACCCTGGACAGCGTTTATCATCACTTCTGGGGCGGGTTGCTGGGGGCCCGTTTTGAGGAGCGGGAGTTCAATAACGACTTTGCCGCCTGGTGCCGCCACCACCTGTATGAGTTGGAGCTGGCCGAGCAACTGGCGGTGGTGGACCCCGGCGAGCACCGGGAACTGGAAGGCCTGCGCCGGGAGGTGCTGGATATAATTGATGAACGGCTGGACAGCAGTGAACTTGCGCATTGGCGGCGGGCCCCGCGACCATTTGAATTTATCCGCTCGCAACTGGTGATTTTTGCCACCGGTAAAACCCTGCAGCAGCCGACGGACTTGGCCGCGGTGCTTCCTGAGATCTCCACCGGTTCGGTGTTTTACCACTTTATCGATTCCCGCCGTCGCCTGGAAGATGGTGGGGATGACTTCAGCTTCTGGCTGGCCGGTTTCGGCGATGAATACCAGGAATTGCGCAACAGCCTGGATAATATCGATCCCTTTTTTGCCAGCCTGAGCCAGGTGCGGGATGATCTGGCGCGCCTATGCCGGGAACACTGTGGGATAAACGCTCACGACAGGAGTAAGGGATAATGAAAGAGATGCTGGCAGCCTATGCCGAGGTTGTGGGGCAGGATGTAATCGCCCATCTGCAGCAGTTGTCCCGGCCCCTGCAGGGGATGAAGGTGGTGCATGTCAACTCCACCCGGGTGGGCGGCGGGGTGGCGGAGATCCTGGAAAAGCTGGTGCCGCTGAGCAACGAACTGGGAATTGACACCAGTTGGGAGGTGATCAGCGGCAATGAGGAGTTTTACCGCTGCACCAAGGCCATGCACAACGGGCTGCAGGGCCACCGGGCGCCCATCGCCGACTCCCTGTTGCAGGCCTATGAAGAGGCCAACCGGGAAAACGCCGACCAGCTGCGGGAGCAACTGGAGGCGGCGGATTTCGTTTTTATCCACGACCCCCAGCCCGCCCCCCTGCTGGGGTTGTGCCCCAACCGCCGGGGGCGCTGGATCTGGCGCTGCCACATCGACGCCAGCCGCCCCTACCGGCCGCTCTGGCGCTACCTGCGCAACCATATCGCCCCTTACGACGCCAGTGTCTTCTCCCTGCCGGACTTTACCCAGGCCCTGCCCCATCCCGAATACATCATTCCCCCCAGCATCGACCCCTTAAGCGACAAAAACATTGAATTGCCAGAGGCCGAAATCGACCGGGTGCGCCGGGAGTTTGCCCTGGACCCGGACCGGCCCATGGTCTTGCAGGTTTCCCGCTTTGACCGCTTCAAGGACCCGGTGGGGGTTATCGAGGCCCATCGCCTGGCCCGCAAGTTCGTCCCCGACCTGCAACTGGTGCTGGCCGGCGGCACCGCCACCGACGACCCGGAAGGGGAGGCGGTGCTGCAGGAGGTGCGCCAGGCCGCCGGTGACGATCCCGACGTCAAGGTGCTGCTGCTGGCGCCGGATGCCCACCGCACCATCAACGCCCTGCAACGGGCGGCGGATATCGTGATCCAGAAATCCACCAAAGAGGGGTTCGGGCTGACGGTCACCGAAGGGCTGTGGAAGGGCAAGCCTGTGATCGGTGGCGACACCGGCGGCATCCGCCTGCAGGTGGTCAACTACCATACCGGTTTCCTGGTCGGCACCCCCCAGGGGGCGGCCTTGCGGATTCGTTACCTGCTCTACCGCCGCGACCGGATGGCGGAAATGGGGGAGAAGGCCCGCCAGTTCGTGCGGGAAAATTTCCTGCTCACCCGTCACCTGAGGGAATATCTGGCCCTGATCGTCGGCCTGCTGCACCAGGCCGAATACCGGATCGAGTTGTGAGGCGATAAAACATCATAAAAGGGCGCCGAGGGGCCAAGAGCATGAACAACCAGCAAGTCGCGGTCTGGCCGGGGCAACCCTATCCCCTGGGAGCAACCTGGGACGGCCTGGGGGTAAATTTTGCCCTCTTCTCGGAAAATGCCACCAAAGTTGAATTGTGCCTTTTTGACCAGCGGGGTCGCCAAACCGCCTGCCTGGAACTTAAGGAACAGACCGATCAGATCTGGCACTGTTATCTGCCCCAGGCGCGACCAGGCTGGCTGTATGCCTACCGGGCGCACGGCCCCTACGCGCCGGAAGAGGGACACCGCTTCAACCCCGCCAAGCTGCTGCTGGACCCCTACGCCAAGGACCTGGCCGGCGATCTGCGCTGGCATGACGCCCTGTTCGGCTACCGGATCGGTGGCCGCAAAGAAGACCTGGCGCCGGATCGCCGGGACAGCGCCCGGTATCTGCCCAAATGCCGGGTTATCGACCCCGCCTTCACCTGGGGGGATGACCGGCCGCCGGCCACCCCCTGGCACGACACGGTGATCTACGAGTTGCACGTCAAGGGTTTTACCAAACTGCTGCCGCAAATCCCCGAGCAGTTGCGCGGCACCTACGCCGGGCTGGCCAGTGAGCCGGCCATCGATTACCTCCGCCGCCTGGGGGTCACCGCCGTGGAACTGATGCCGGTGCACGCCCTGGTGGATGAACGCCACCTGGTGGACCGGGGCCTGCGCAATTACTGGGGCTACAATACCATCGGTTTTTTCGCCCCGGACAAACGTTACAGCGCCGCCGCCGGGGTCAATGAATTCAAAAGCATGGTCAAGGCCCTGCATGCCGCCGGCATCGAGGTGATCCTGGATGTGGTCTACAACCACACCGCCGAGGGCAACCAGCTGGGGCCGACCCTGGCCTTCCGGGGCATCGACAACCGCGCCTACTATCGCCTGGAGCCGGACAACCTTCGCTATTACCGCGACTACACCGGCTGCGGCAATACCCTGAACATGCAGCATCCCCGGGTGCTGCAGTTGATCATGGACAGCCTGCGCTACTGGGTACTGGAGATGCACGTGGACGGCTTCCGCTTCGACCTGGCCTCGGCCCTGGCCCGGGAACTGCACGAGGTGGACCGGCTGGGGGCCTTTTTCGATATTATCCACCAGGACCCGGTGCTCTCCCAGGTCAAGCTGATCGCCGAGCCCTGGGACCTGGGGGAGGGCGGTTACCAGGTGGGCAACTTCCCGGTGGGCTGGACCGAATGGAACGGCCGTTACCGCGACGAGGTCCGTTCGTTCTGGAAAGGCGAGGGCGGCGCCATCGGCGATCTGGCCTACCGGCTCACCGGCTCCAGCGACCTCTACGAGCGGGGCGGCCGCCGGCCTTACGCCAGCATCAACTTCATCACCTGCCACGATGGCTTCACCCTGCGCGACCTGGTGAGCTACAACGACAAGCACAACGAGGCCAACGGTGAAGACAACCGGGATGGAGAAAGCCATAACCGGAGCTGGAACTGTGGCGCCGAAGGCCCCACCGACGACGCGGAAATCAACGCCCTGCGAGTTCGCCAGCAGCGCAACATGCTGGCCACCCTGCTGCTTTCCCAGGGGGTGCCCATGCTCTGCGCCGGGGATGAATTCGGCCGCAGCCAGCAGGGTAACAACAACGCCTACTGCCAGGACAATGAAATAAGCTGGCTTAACTGGGAGCTGGATGAAGAACAGCAGGGGCTGCTGGCCTTTACCCGGCGGCTGCTGCAACTCCACCGCCGCCACCGGGTTTTCCGCCGCCAACATTTTTTTCAGGGCCGTAGCCTGAAAGGCTCGGAGGTCAAGGATATCGTCTGGCTGACCCCCGGCGGCAGTGAGATGAGCGACGAGGAGTGGAGCCAGGACTTTGCCCGCTGCCTGGGCCTTTTTCTCGCCGGCCAGGTCATGGTCGAAGAGGATGAACGGGGCCGGCCGATGTATGACGATTCCTTCCTGCTGCTGATCAACGCTCACCACGAGGAAATTCCCTTTACCATCCCCGACTTGCCGCCGGCCAAGCTCTGGCAGGTGGAACTGGACACCTTCTGGCCCGGCGGCGAAGAGCCGGCCTCCGGGCGCTTTCTGCGCCCCGGCGAACAATTTCCCCTGGCGGCCCGCTCGCTGGCTCTGCTGGTGGCCCAACCCAGATACGTGAACGTCCAGCAGCACCACATCTTTGGGCGATCGGCCAAGCTTGCGTACCCGGGGTACGCGGCGCCCGGCCGCTTGCCCGAATCTGCGGCACTGCTGAACGTTCACGGTGATTTGCGCAAGAAATGATGCAGCGCTGTTATGACACGCCTTTTGGCGCCGCCTGCTTGCCCGGCGGCGGGGTGCGTTTCCGGCTTTGGGCGCCGGCGGCGAAGAAGGTGGAACTGTGCCGTTTGGCCGGTCCGACAACCGCCGCCGCCCACTCGGAAGAGATGTTTAATTTGCACTCGGCCTGGTGGCGGGAAAGTATTGCGGGTGGCGATTTGGTGGAGGTTGCCGTGATGCAGACGGTAGGGGAGGGCTGGTTCGAGCTGGTTGCCCCCCGGGCTGCCGCCGGTGATTTTTACTGTTACCAGATCGACGGCGATTTGCTGGTGCCGGACCCGGCCTCCCGCTGCCAGCCCGGCGGGGTGCACGGCCCCAGCCTGGTAATCGATCCCGCCGCCTGGCCCTGGCAGGACCGGCAGTGGCCGGGGCGGCCCTGGGAAGAGGCGGTGCTGTATGAGCTGCATGTGGGCTGCTTTACCCCCGAAGGTACTTGGGCCGCGGTTGAACCACGGCTGGATTACCTGGCCGAACTGGGGGTTACCGCCCTCTCCCTGATGCCCCTGGCCACTTTCCCGGGACAGCGCAACTGGGGTTACGACGGGGTATTGCCCTTTGCCCCGGCTTCCCCCTACGGCGAGCCGGCCGCCTTGAAAAGCCTGGTGCAAAGCGCCCATGCCCGGGGGCTGATGGTCCTGCTGGATGTGGTCTACAACCATTTCGGTCCCGAAGGCAACTATCTGCACGCCTACGCCCCGCAATTCTTCACCCGGCGACACCGGACCCCTTGGGGAGAGGCCATCAACTTCGACGGTCGGGAAAGCCACTGGGTTCGCCGTTTTTTCATCGACAACGCCCTTTACTGGCTTCTGGAATACAATTTCGACGGCCTGCGGCTGGACGCGGTGCACGCCATCTACGATGATTCCCAGCCCCATTTTTTACAGGAACTGGCCGCCGAAGTTGCGCGATGTTGCGAACCGCCGGCGGTTGACGATAAATCGGCAAGCTACCGCCCCCGGCACCTGATCCTGGAAAACGACGCCAACCAGGCCCGTTTCCTGGCCCCGGCGGCGGCCCGATCACCGCTTGCGGCGCCCCCTGGTGAGCGTTCCCCCTGCCATTACACCGCCCAGTGGAACGACGACTGGCACCACGCCGCCCATGTTTTGCTAACCGGCGAAAAGGAAGGCTATTACGTCGATTATGCCGACCAACCCCTGGCCCACCTGGGCCGTTGCCTCAGCGAGGGGTTTGCCTACCAGGGCGAACCATCCCCCTTTCGCGTCGGCCTCCGCCGAGGCGAGCCCAGCCGGGCGCTGCCGGCCACCGCCCTGGTAAATTTTCTCCAGAACCACGACCAGATCGGCAACCGCGCCCTGGGCGAGCGGCTAACCGCACTGGCCCCGCCGGCCCCCCTGCGCGCCCTGACCGCCATCCTGCTGCTTGCCCCCTCCCCCCCCTTGCTCTTCATGGGCCAGGAGTGGGGCGCTGCCACTCCCTTCCTCTTCTTTGCCGATTTCGGCCCCGAGCTGGCCCAACAGGTCACCGAAGGCCGCCGCCACGAGTTCGCCGCCTTCCCGGCCTTCGCCACCCCGGAACAACAGCACTTAATTCCCGACCCCGCCGACCCCGCCACCTTCACCGCCAGTAAACTGGCCTGGGAAGAACAGCAAAACCCGGACCACCAGGCCTGGCTAACCCTGCACCGCAACCTGCTGGCCCTGCGCCACCGGGAAATCATCCCTTTACTGCCGCACCTGGCCCCCGGCGCCGCCGAATATAAAATTTTTGGTGCTTCAGCTCTGCAGGTAAGCTGGCCGCTGGTGGGGAAGCAAAACCTGTTGGTGCTGCAGGCCAATCTGGGCGACGTCACGGCGGGAGTCCCGGAGATGGCTGGCAGGCAGTTGTTCAACCTGGCAGACTGCGGCGAGCCGGGCCGCCTCCCCACTTGGTCGGTGTGCTGGTTGGTGGTTTAGCCAAACATGCAGTAAAAGCCACGGTTAGGCGCGGTTCTAAAGTGAGGGAAAATCTCCTTTTTTTAGACTTGACGTTTAACTTTTAATTGTTCGATAATTAACTCATCTTGTGGGCGGCTGTTGTTACTATGCCTGGCGATAAAGTCTTGATGGTTTTGTAAATTACAGCTTGCTTGAAGGCCGTTTGGTAGAACAGTCAGCCGCGCGAACGGGGCCGGCCCAATTCTTAAAGAGGGGGATCGGGGCTTATGGCTTGTCTTTTGCGACCAATCAATCAATCGGCATCGTCTTATGCTGACCACCTGAAAAGCGCTCTGCTGCTGCTGCTGCTGATTCTGTCCCTGGCTGGCTGCAGTGGCGGTGGCGGTGGCGGCTCCACCAAAAAATATACGGTTAGCGCCACGGCCGGCGACGGGGGGAGCATCAGCCCGGGCAGCCAGAGCGTGGCGCGTGGTACCACCGCCAGTTTCACCGTTACCCACGAGAGTGGCTACAGTATCGACTCGGTAAGTGGTTGCGGTGGTAGCCTGAGCGGCAACATCTACACCACCGGGGCGATCAGTGCAGCCTGCACGGTAACAGCCACTTTTGCGCCCGGCGGCCCGGCACCCGCTCCGGCACCCGCTCCTGCACCCGACCCGGCACCCGCTCCTGCACCCGCCCTGGCGGCGCCGGAAGATGTGGTGGCCACCGCCGGTTACAGGCTGGGCCTGGGTACCATCGAGATTTCCTGGTCGGCGGTTACCAATGCCACCGGCTACCGGGTTTACTGGGGAGAAGAATCCGGCGTCCATCCCGAGACTGCCACGGTCACCGAGACTTCCCATCAGCTCACCAATCTGACCCCAGACCAGACCTATTACCTGGTGGTGGCCGCCACCGCCCCAGGTGGCACCGGCCCGGCCAGCGTCGAGGTCTCCGCCACCCCGGAAACCCCGGTCGTTACCCAGAACATCCTCAACGACACCGGGATCTACTGGTGGGCGGATGGCAGCACAAATTTCCTGGAAGAGCCGCAGGCCGACTACCCTGGCCAGGATGCCGACTTCGGTCGCGACGCCGAAGCCCGCGAGGGGGCGCTGGCCAAGGTGGGCGGCGGGGCCGCCGGCTTCGATTTCACCCGGCTGGGGGCGAATGGCGAACCCCTGGCCATCCAGGATGCCACCTGGTCCGATGCCGGCGACGAGGCCTCCGGCACCCGCTGGTCATGTGTCCGCGACAACCGCACCGGCCTGATCTGGGAAATCAAGGTCAACGACGCCAGCCACCTGCGCCATAAGGGCCACACTTACACCTGGTACAACTCAGACGGGACCGTCAACGGCGGCAGTACCGGCACCGCCAATGGCGGCTCCTGCATTGACGAGGCCAACTGCGACACAGAAAAATTCATCGCCGCGGTCAATAGCACCGGCCTCTGCGGGGCCGACGACTGGCGGCTGCCGAACCGGCAGGAACTGATGTCGATTGTTCATAACGGCCGCTACTCTCCGGCCATTGATCCCGACTATTTCCCCAACACGCCTTTGATCTGGCTCTGGTCGTCTTCGACCCGCGCCAAAGCGGCCGGCGACCACGACAACGCGTGGAAAGTCGAATTCAAAAACGGCGATGTCTACTGGGACAACAAGGGCTCCGACCTCGGGGTTCGGTTGGTGCGCGCGGGACAGTGACTTTGGTTTTTTAAGGTCTTGTGGTGAATCATCCGGTTCTGGTTAACCCGGCTGGCCGTCGTGACCTGACCACAGTCGGATTTCCCACAACTTGCAGGAGAATGATGCTATGAAGCGAAAGATGGTTTTGCTTTTTGCCCTGATCCTGATTGCCCCGCCGGCCACCTGGGCGGGGGCGGTGGCTAACTGCACCGATGAAAACAGTGCGGTGACCACCACGCCCACTGCAGATTTCCACGATAACGAAGATGGCACAGTGACCCACAAACCCACCGGCCTGGTCTGGATGCGTTGCAGCCTGGGCCAGAGTTGGGACAGCAACGCGGGCATCTGTGCCGATACCGCTAACAGTTACAACTGGCAGCAAGCCCTGGCAGCCGCCCAGAGCCTGAACAGCGAAGGATACGCCGGTCAGAGCGACTGGCGGCTGCCCAACAAGAACGAACTGGCCTCCATTGTCGAGGAGCGCTGCTGGTCTCCGGCCATTAATTTCGTTATTTTTCCCAACACCCCTGCAGCCGGGTTTTGGTCGTCTTCGCCAGACGCCGAGCCGTCCAGCGACGGCTGGTACAGGAGCGGCTGGGGGGTCAACTTCGACGACGGCAGTGTCATCTGGAACTTTAAGGCCGCCAGCGGCAAAGTCCGGTTGGTGCGTTCGGAACCGTGACTTTGGGCCGCGCAGCGGCCTTGGAGTTAACTGCTCTTGATCTCGATCTGCTTGACATCCTTGTCGCTGGTGGGGCGCCGGGGGACGGTGATGGTCAGCACGCCGTTTTTGAAGTTGGCTGCTACCCCGTCGGCGTCGGCGTCATCCGGTAGCGACAGGACCCGCTGGAAGGAGCCGTAGGAGCGTTCCATGCGGTAGTAGTCCTTTTCCTTCTCTTCCTTTTCCTGCTTTTTCTCGCCGCTGATGGTCATGGTGTCGCCGCTGATCTCCACCTTGACGTCTTCGTCAACCACCCCGGGCACCTCCACGGTGATGGTGTACTCCTGGTCTCCGGCGGTGATATCGACGCTGGGGCGCAGCAGGCCGCCGGCGGCCACCGGGGTGGTCAGGCCTTCCCGCATCAGGGGGCTGAGGCCGAAACCGCGAAAGGCGTTTTCAAACAGCCGGTCCATCTCCCGGTGCAACTGGGTAATGGGGTCTTGCAGGCGGCCGGCCGGCAGTCGGGTTGGCTGCTGCTCGCCGCCGCGGCGGCGTACCGGCACCACCGAGCCGCTTTCCTCGTTTTCCTTTTTGAACCAATTCCAGGGGGAAAATTTTTTGATGTCCATGGCGTACCTCCTTGAAATCAGTTTTTTTGTTTAACTTATCAGCCACTCGGCTGATAAAATAATTCCGGTCCGATGGTTGTCAAGAAGGGGGGCGGCAGACTCTTTTTTCTCATTTTGCCGAAAAAGAATGGCGCTTGTACAGAACAAATTTTGATGGCCCCACAAGCCCCCAGCAAACCCCCAGCAAACGCCTTGAGAGGTTGCCATGTCTTCCCGTTCCCGCCGCTTTCCGTTGTCCACCTACCGCTTGCAGTTCCACCGGGATTTTACCTTTGCCGATGCCGCCGCGCTGGTGCCTTACCTCCACCGCCTGGGGGTCAGCCACTGCTACGCCTCACCCTTGCTCAAGGCCCGTCCCGGCAGCAGCCATGGTTACGATATCGTCGATCATGGGCAGCTTAATCCCGACCTGGGCGAGCGGGCGGATTTCGAGCACCTGGTGGAATGCCTGCATCGGCACGGCATGGGGCTGATCGTCGATATCGTCCCCAACCACATGGGGGTTGGCGGCGCCGACAACGCCTGGTGGCGCGATGTGCTGGAAAACGGCCCGGCCGCCGAATATGCCGAGTTCTTTGATATCGACTGGCGTCCGGCCCACGAAACCCTGCGGGGCAAGATCCTGCTGCCCCTGCTGGGTGAACCGTACGGCGAAGTGCTGGACAAAGGCGAGATCAAGCTGGTTTTCGAGCCGACCGCCGGCGCTTTTCACTTTGCCTACTACGAACACCACCTGCCCCTGGACCCGGTCACCTACCCGGAGGTGGCGGCCCCTAAGCTTGCAGACCTGCATCGACAACTGCCTCCCGATGACCCGGGCCTGGCGGAACTGGAAAACCTGCTGGCCGCCCTGACCCACTTGCCGGGGCGGGAAAGCCGGGAGGCGGAGCAGTGCCAGGAACGGCGGCGGGATAAAGAGATTACCAAGCAACGGTTAAGCGACCTTTGCCGCCGTGATGCCCGAATCGCAACTTTCTGGCGCCAATGCCTGGATTTCTTCAACCTGCCGGGCGACCAGGGGCCGGAGGCGGCGGCCCGGCGGGGTGAACGGCTGCACCAGTTACTGGAGTTACAGGCCTACCGCCTGGCCCATTGGGTGGTGGCCGGCGACGAGATTAATTACCGCCGTTTTTTCGATATCAACTCCCTGGCCGGCCTGCAAGCCGAGCGGGAAGAGGTTTTTGCCGCCACCCATGGTCTGTTGCTGCAACTGGTGGCGGCCGGGCAAATCGACGGCCTGCGGGTGGATCATCCCGACGGGCTCAGCGATCCGGCGGGGTATTTCAGCCGGCTGCAGGCGGCGGTGGCGGCCGGCCGCGGCGGTGCAAGCGACGATGACGATTCCCGCGATACCGGCGACCGGGCCGAGAGCATTTATCTGGTGGTGGAAAAAATCCTCGCCGCTCATGAATACCTGCCCGAGGAGTGGCAGGTGCACGGCACCACCGGCTACGATTTTGCCAACCAGGTAAACGGCTTGCTGGTCAAGCCCGACCACGAGGCGGCCCTGACCGGCATCTACCACCGTTTCATCGGCCGGCGGCAGGATTTCGACGACCTGCTCTACCGGTGCAAAAAGAAGATCATCACCGGCCAGTTGGCCAGCGAACTAACGGTGCTGGCCCGGCTGCTCAAGGATATCGCCGAAAGCGACCGCCACACCAGGGATTACACCTTAAACGGCCTGCGGGAAGCGCTGATCGAAGTGGTGGCCGCCTTTCCGGTTTACCGCACCTATATTGTACCCACTGCACCCGTTGCATCCATAGGCGCGGCGCGACACTCTTACAAGGTCAGCCCGGAAGACCGGCGCCAGGTGGAGTGGGCCCTGGCCCAAGCCGGCAAACGCAGCGGCACAAGGGACGGCGGCCTGTATGACTTTATCCGTGCCTTGCTGCTGGACAGCGAACCGCCGCCGCCCGGTTGGCAGCCGGACCAGCCGGCGGACCGCTTGCGAGCCCGTTTTATTCGTAAATTTCAGCAGTACACCGCCCCGGTGATGGCCAAGGCGCTGGAAGACACCGCCTTTTATGTGGCCAATCGCCTGGTCTCTTTGAACGAGGTGGGGGGCGATCCCCGCCGCTTTTACCTCACCCCGGCGGCCTTTCACCACGCCGCCCAGGAGCGGCTGCGGCGCTGGCCCCTGGCCATGCTGGCCACATCCACCCACGACAGTAAGCGCAGCGAGGATGTCCGGGCCCGGATCAACGTGCTCAGCGAGGTGCCGGCATTGTGGCGGCGGCACCTTAAACGCTGGCGGCGGCTGAACCGCTCCCGCAAAAGCCGGGTCAACTCCCTGCTGGCGCCCACCCCCAACGATGAATATTTATTGTACCAGACCCTGCTGGGTTCCTGGCCACTGCACGGGGCCGAGCCAAATGGGCCGAATACCGATTTCTGGGCCGCCTACCGCCGTCGTATTCAGCAATACATGGGCAAAGCCATCCGCGAAGCCAAGGAGCGTACTTCCTGGTTGCACCCGGACCAGGAATACGAGGCGGCCGTCGACCGCTTTGTGGAAGCCATCTTAAGCCCCGCCGGGACGGCCAGCCCGGGGGAAGCCGCCGCCGGTGGCGACCTGGCTGGCGCCAACCCGTTTTTGGCCGACTTTATCCCCCTGGCGAATAAGCTGGCCCCTTATGGTCTGCTCAACGCTTTAGCGCAGTTGTTGCTCAAGCTGACCAGCCCCGGCGTGCCCGACATCTACCAGGGAACCGAAACCTGGGATTTTTCCCTGGTCGACCCGGACAACCGCCGACCGGTGGACTACCACCACCGCCGCCGGCTGCTGGCGGCACTGCCGCCCCCCGATCAACCGCTGCCCCCGGCGCTGCTAAGAGAACTGGCGGACAGTATCGAAGACGGCAGGCTGAAACTGCTGCTGACCAGTCGCTTGCTGCATTTTCGGCGGCAAAACCAGGAACTTTTGCGCCGGGGAAGTTATCTGCCCCTTACGGCTTCCGGGGAGCGTGGTGAATATCTCTGCGCCTTTGTCCGCCAGTGGCAAGGGCAGGGGATGCTGGTGGCCACCGGTCGCTGGTTTGCCACCCTGGCGACGACCGACACCACGCCGGCAATGCCCGACAGCGATCCCGGCCCACTCTGGTCGCAGCTTAACCCCCAGCTTTGGCGCAACACCCGCCTGCTGCTGCCGGCCAACACCACCGCCGACTGGCAAGATCTGCTGACCGGCACCCGGCTGCCGATTATGCAGGAACCGGATGGGAATTACTTGACCTGCAGCGATCTTTTTGCCAACCTGCCCATGGCGGTGCTGCATTATCGAGCCGCCGACCATAGCAAACAATAGGAAGATAGAGGAAGATAAATGAACTGGAAAAGACTGTTTTCCCGCACCCCGTCCCTTAGCCCGGCCGAAGCACGCCAGTATATAGAAAAACACCCGGCGGCGGATTTTCAATTACTTGATGTCCGCCAGCCCAAAGAGTACGAAGCCGAACATTTGCCGGGGGCAAAACTGATCCCGATCAAGGAATTGCCGGACCGGCAGGCCGAGCTGGACCCTGACCGCCCGGTGCTGGTTTATTGCGCCGTAGGTGGCCGCAGCCGGGCGGCGGCCCAGTATTTGAACGGCCAGGGGTTTAAAGAAGTTTACAATATGGCCGGCGGGATCAAGGCCTGGCAAGGGGGCAAGGCCGCCGGACCCCTCGATGCCGGCCTGGAACTGCTGCCGGCGACGGCGGAGTACGACGAAGCCGCCGCCCTGGCCTATGCCATGGAAGACGGCCTGCAGCGGTTTTACCTTAAACTGGCGGCCGGCAGTGAAGAGGCCGAACTGGCAACAACCTACCGGCACCTAGCGGGCCTGGAAGACTTCCACAAAAAACGGCTGGCCCGGGAGTACCGCGAGCAAACCGGCCAAACCCTGGCGCCGGCCGAAGCCGACGAACAGGGCGAACAGGGTGAATTGATGGAAAGCGGCCAAGCCCCATCGGTGTTCGAGGCCGCCACCCCGGCAGAGATTATGGAGCAGGCCATGGGGCTTGAGTTTCAGGCCCAGGATCTTTACCTGCGACTGGCCGAGCAAAGCAGGGTTGCCGCCAGCCGGGAGTTTTTTCTGGCCATGGCGGCCGAGGAAAAAGAGCATCTGGCCTTTCTGGCCAAAGAGCTGGAAGGTTTAAAGGAATAAAACGATGTCGCTTAACAGGGGGAAAAAACTGGTGCTGGTGGGCGGCGGCCATGCCCACATGCAAACCCTGGCCGCCATCGGCAACTTCGTCCGCCGGGGGCATTCGGTAACCGTGGTGGCTCCATCGCCCTATCATTATTACTCGGGAATGGGGCCGGGGATGCTGGGGGGCAGCTACCAACCGGAGGAGATTCGCTTCGCCACCCGGCAGCAGGTGGAAAGGCTGGGCGGTACCTTTGTGCTGAACCGGGTTACGCGCATTGACGCGGCGGCGGGCGAGGTGGAACTGGCCGACGGCCAACGCATCGCCTACGATGTGCTCTCCTGCAACGCCGGCAGCCAGGTGCCGACCAGTTTGCCCGTAAGCTTCACCGAGGGCGCGGCGGTGCCGGTTTTCACCGTTAAACCCATCGAGAAGCTGTGGGAGGCCCGTCGCCAGTTGCAGGCCCTGGCCGCCGCAGGCTCCCCCAAGGTGGCGGTGATCGGCGGCGGCCCCTCGGCGGTGGAAATTGCCGGCAATACCTGGCGCCTGCTGCGGGAGGCAGGTCACCAGCGCCCCTGTATCCGCATCTTTGCCGGCCGGAAGCTGATGGGAAAGGCCTCTGAAGAGGTGCGCCGCCGGGTGAATGCCTCGTTGGCCCGGCGGCATATCGAGGTGGTGGAACCGGGCCGGGTGCAGGAAATCCGCGACGGCAGGGTGGTGCTGGAAGGAAGGAACAACAACTGCAAGGCGGATTTCATTTTCCTCGCCCAGGGAATCAGGACCGCCACCATCTTCGCCGACTCCGGCCTGCCGGTGGGGCCCGACGGCGGCCTGCTGGTCAACGAATACCTGCAGTGCCCGGGGCAGCCGCAAATTTTCGGCGGCGGCGATTGCATTCACTTTGAACCCCAACCGCTGGACAAGGTCGGAGTCTACGCGGTGCGGCAAAACCCGGTGCTGCGCCACAACCTGCTGGCGGCCCTGGAAGGCGATGAGCTGCGAACCTTCGCCCCGGGCGGCGACTACCTGCTGATCTACAACCTGGGCGACGGCACCGGGGTACTCCAAAAACGCTGGCTGATCTTCGGCGGCCGCCTGGCGTTCCGCCTCAAAGACTACATCGACCGCCGCTTCATGCGCCGCTTTCAACAGACTGCCTGACTGAACCGAACCGCCGCCGGTTTCCGGGCACCATTTTTTTGCTTGCCAACTCCCGCCGGTTTGGCTAGCCTGCACATCGTGATATTTTGAAAAAACGCCACGATGGGGGAAAGTGGATGCCAACCTCGAGAATCACCGCCTGCTACCACCAGCGAATTATTCACCAGCGAATTATTCACCAGCCGCTCCGGGCCACGCCAAGCCCACGAGCGGCTTTTTTGTGGGCAAAAGCCACACAGGACCGAGGATCGGAATTAATTAGAAAAACGGTGTAATCTCACGGCGGGGATGATCTACTGGAAAGAATTAAACCTGTATGGCTAAGGATGCTTCAGATTAATCCTTTAATTTAGGCTGATAGAGAACATGCTTGGCACAGGAAGCGATATTTTCGCTAAGGGTAAGAGGGCTGGCTGCTGTTTGCGGTAAGATATAAAGGACTGTAGAATTTTGTCAGCAGTTCCCAACTTAATATAACTCATTGATTTCACGTTATACAATTTTCTGTCTTTCGTAAACTTTTTAACCATGGCATGATGCGTCTGGCAAGTAGTGTTTGCCGGATACGGCCATAAGCAATAACAACGATAAAACAAAATGATAAATTTACGCCGGAGGCGATTTTCAGCTTGACAAATCCTTGAGAGGGTGGATGCGATTTTTGTAGGAAAATCAACAACCTACAAGGAGATCGCCATGAATGTCCACCAACTCATTCGCCAAAAGCAACTCGCCAGCCGTCGTCAAGATAAAATCAGCCAGCGCAAGCACTTGAACTTCGACGCCCTCATCACCACTATTCGGGAGGATTTCGGCAAGATCGCCGACCACCGGGCCGCCAACGCCAGTATCTCCCTGGTGGACGCGCTGACCAGCGGCTTTGCCATGTTCTCCCTCAAGCATCCCTCCCTGCTGGCCTTCGAGGATGAGTGGCGGGAAGACCCCACCTGCCTGCACGGAGTGTACAAAGTAAACGATATACCCAGCGACAGCCAGATGCGAACCATCTGCGATGAGGTTGACCCCCGACACCTGCGGCGGCCGTTCCGCAGCATCTTCCGCCAGCTTCAACGAGGCAAGGTGCTGGAGAAGATGACTTGGTTGGACGGCCACTATCTGCTGGCCCTGGACGGCACCGGCATCTACTCCTCGGAGAAGGTCAGTTCGCCATACTGCCTCAAGAAGCGCAAGCGCAACGGGCAGGTGGAATACTACCAGCAGATGCTGGGGGCGGCCATTGTTCATCCCGAGCAGCGGGAAGTGATTCCGCTTTGTCCGGAGATGATCGTCCAGCAGGACGGCAGCAAGAAGCAGGACTGCGAGCGCAAGGCCGCCCGGCGCTTTCTGACCGAGTTCCGACGGGAGCATCCCCATCTAAAATGCGTGGTCATCGAAGACGGCCTTAGCTCCAACGCGCCTCATATTCAGGATCTGCACCGGGATGGTCACCACTTCATCCTGGGGGCCAAGCCGGGAGATCATGGTCATCTCTTCGACCAGATGGATGAGGCGCTCAAGGCCGGCCGGGCGGTGGAGTTATCCCGGGCCGACGAGCAGCAGCCGGATATTCTCCACACCTACCGTTTCGTTAACGATCTGGCGCTCAACAAGTCTAATCCGGAGGTTCGGGTAAACCTGCTGGAGTACTGGCAGCTTGACGGCAAGGGCAAGGTCATCCGCTTCAGTTGGGTCACCGACCTGGAAATCACCACCGCCAACGTCTACCAGATCATGCGGGCCGGCCGGGCCAGGTGGCGGATTGAAAACGAAACCTTCAACACCCTCAAAAATCAGGGCTACAACCTGGAGCACAACTACGGCCTGGGGCAAAAGCACCTTTCCGCCGTCTTCGTTCACCTCACGGTACTGGCCTTTCTGGTGGACCAGGTTCAGCAGCTCTGTTGTCCGCTGTTCAGGGAGGCGCTGGTTTTCCGTAAACGTAAACGGCGACTCTGGTCGGGGATCAGAAACCGTTTTGAACTGCTGGATTGCCCGTCCATGGAGGCGATCCTGCTCCACATCGTCGGCCGGGGCAAACCCCTGCCGCAGTTGGAATGACCGGCACCGGCCACCCGGCCGGGGGAATATTTTGTCAAAGATCAGAACGTCTGTCGGACACTGCCGACGGCTGCAGCGGAGTGCTGTTGCCAAAAAACGGCCAAATCGACTATATTTCGGCCAGCTCGGCCAATAACAGTGGCGATTGGGTGCTATCAGCCCTGAATAACCACCGAAAAAATGTGAAACCGGCTGCCAGTGGCATCAAGTTGTTGGGCAGGCGGCCAAATCGGGAACGACTGTGATTTTCATGGCTCTGTCTGCCGATACCCGGCCCCACTTCACCACCATTGCCGCCTTTGTCTCGTCGCTGGATCGGGAGATTGTCCACCTGTTCCGGGATGTGCTGCTGGTCTGCGACGAGATGGGGCTGATCGGCAAGGAGATGTTCGCCATCGACGGTTGCAAGCTGCCGAGCAACGCCAGCAAAGAGTGGAGCGGTACCAGGGCGGATTTCGAGAAGAAAGCGGCCAAGCTGGAGCAGGTAATCGGCCAGATGCTCAGCCGCCACCGGGAACAGGATCAGGCCCAAGGCGACCAGAACCTGGCGACCCGGGAAGAACAGTACGTGGCGACCCTGCAAAAACGCGCCCGCAAGATCCGGGAATGGCTGAAAGACCACGACGACAAGCCGGGCAAGACCGGCAAACCCAAAAAGAGCAACATCACCGACAACGAGTCGGCCAAGATGAAGACTTCCCACGGGGTGATCCAGGGCTATGACGGAGTGACCACGGTGGACGGCAAGCACCAAGTGATCGTCCATGCCGAGGCCTTCGGCGAGGCCCAGGAACACGATCTGCTCCAGCCGATGGTCGATGCCACCCGGGAGCACTTCCGAGCCATTGGCAAGGATGAGGACGTTTTCCGGTCGGCCAAGCTGACCGCCGATAGCGGTTTCCATACGGAAGCCAACATGAAGATGCTGGCTTCCGCCGAAATTGACGCCTACGTGGCGGACAACCGTTTCCGCAAACGCGACCCCCGCTTTGTCGATGCCGACCGCTACAAGGAGCGTCACCGGCAGGAAAGGGCCAAGCTGAAGGGCCGAAGCGGCCTGTTTTCCACCGCCGACTTTGTCTTTCCCGAAGACCTGAGCCACTGCTTATGTCCGGCCGGCAAACGCCTGTATCGCAGCGGCCATAACGTGGAAGTTCGGGGCTTTGTGGCCACCAAGTTCAAGGGCAGCAAAACCAATTGCCTGCCCTGCCAACTGCGCCGTAAATGCCTGCGTCACCCCGAGCGGACCGAGATCCGGCAGGTCGCTTACTTCCACGGCCGTTCAGCCCAGGGCCGAGATACCTTCACCGAACGAATGAAGCGGAAAATCGATTCCAAAGTCGGGCGGGCCTTGTACAGCCTGCGGGTGGCCATCGCCGAGCCACCCTTTGCCCATATCTGCCGGGTGATGGGCCGGGATCGTTTCACCCTGCGGGGCCGCCGGAAGGTAAACGCCCAATGGAACCTCTTCTGCATAGTCCACAACCTGCAGAAGGTGGCGCGTTATGGGCCGGGATTTGCCTGATGTGCGGGAGGGAAAAGCCCCGGTATTCCCCCTGGCGGCACTTTGTGGTAAGAGAAAACGGATCGGAACCATCAGCCGCTGGCTGATACATGAGAAAATCAGGAATATCAAGCCGTGACCGCCGGGATGATCGTCAAAAAAACAGCCGCCGGCCAATCGGTATTTTTTTGAAAAAGGGTTTTTCTACAGACTCGTTGGGCGGACCACACCATGATGTAGGGGCGAGTATCATGAGAAATTTAAACGGAAAGGGTCTTGAAATATGTTGAACTCATTGGTTGACAGGGGCTTTGAAGTGCTTGCCCTTCACCACGCGGAGGCGATACTAACTCACGACATGCCAGAAGCAGTCGCTGAAATCGAAATGGTACTTGGCCAAATTGAACTTCCTGTCGAGGAACTTGTACGAGGCGGTGGTGGGGAGGGTCAACTTACGCAACGAATGAGACGTGCTTTGGCTGAATGCGGCTGGAACAAGCATAATTTTGAAATAAAGAAAATAGTCGATGGTGAGGAAAAAGAGTCGATTTCGCACGAAATTGACCATATTAAACGGTTTTCATCTGGTATCTTTGCCCTTGAAATCGAGTGGAACAATAAGGATCCATTTTTCGACAGGGATCTGGAAAATTTTAAGCGGCTACACGCAGACGGTGTCATATCGATCGGAGGGATAATTACTCGAGGCGCCTCTTTGCAGAACTCTTTGCGGGAAAGAATCGCAAGGTTTGCACGAGACCATGGCATATCAAGTACGGATAGCCTTTCAGAATATTACAGCCCAACAGGTCGACAGCTTACCAACATAGAAAGAGCTGTAAGAACCGCAGGCTCTTTTGAAGAAGGATGGGCGCGCGCTTTCGTTTCGGATAAATTTGGAAAGGCAACAACTCACTGGCGGAAACTTGAAGATCGTGTGAGGCGAGGTGTTGGCAACCCTTGCCCGTTACTTCTTATCGGAATACCAGACTCAATTCTGGTCGGATAACATTAGGAGGATCATTATGGTAGGGAAGGTATATAACATCGCTGAGCCGAGTCCATCGAAGGATTTGATTGAAAAAGTCTCAGGCCAGTACTCAACTATATTGGCAGACCCGCCCTGGCAATTCCAAAATCGGACAGGAAAAGTGGCTCCTGAACATCGTCGTCTCTTAAGGTATCCTACGATGGAGCTTAAGGAGATAATGGATCTTCCGGTTTCACGACTGGCTGCCGCCAAGTCTCATCTTTACTTGTGGGTGCCGAACGCCCTTCTTATGGAAGGTCTTAAGGTGATGGAGGCATGGGGCTTTACCTACAAGACAAACCTTGTTTGGTACAAGATCCGTAAGGATGGAGGCCCTGATGGGCGAGGTGTCGGATTTTATTTCCGTAATGTTACGGAGTTGATTCTGTTTGGCGTCCGGGGAAGCATGAGAACGCTTCCGGCGGGTAGAACCCAGGTAAATCTATTCGCGACACGTAAACGAGAACATTCAAGAAAGCCTGATGAGATATACCAACTCATTGAGGCGTGCTCGCCAGGCCCATATTTGGAGCTTTTCGCGCGTTTCAATCAGCCGGGATGGCATCAATGGGGGAATGAAGATGTGGAAGAAAACTCATTGTATGGAGTGGCTAAGCGTAACGGTCATACTGGTAGGCAGCAGCTCAGGCTAATGGAGTCGCCAAAAGGTTATAAGGCGGAGTAGCTTTTGATTGCATCGCCCAACAAGGATATGCACAGCCGCCGCTCGTACCTCGCACGGCTGATGGCTAGCGTTCCCGCCTTGCCATTGAGAGGTGGAACAATGAAAACCGTAACTCTTGACGTCCGCTCACCCTCTGATGCAATGGCGGACTTTACCCAAGCCAGGAAAACTGGCAAGCCGCAAAGTTCCGCCCGGATCAGCTTTGCCACTCCCGAACTGCTTTGGAAAGTGCTCACCGAAAAGCGGTGGGAAATTCTGAAGGCATTGTGTGGAGCCGGTCCGGTGTCAATTCGTGAGACAGCCCGTCGTGTCGGCCGAGACGTGAAGGACGTCCACGGCGACGTAACGGCGCTGCTGAACGCTGGTGTGCTTGACCGCATCGAGGACGGCCGGATCGTCTTTCCGTTTGAGGCCGTGAAAGTCGAATTCTTTTTGCGGGCGGCGTAGAGGGAAGACGCCTATGGTTGCTTTTGGGGGTAGCACCACACCCCTGCAGGCTTACAGGTCGTTGCTGTCCACGTAGGCATAGGCGCTGTGTTTGTGGATGGACTCGAAGCTTTCCGCGCCCACTCCGAACCAGGAGATGGCCGGGTGGCCGGCGGCCAGTTCCGCCACTTTGCGTACCACGTCTTCGACAAACATGGGGTTTTGGTAGGCCGCCTCGGTAACGTATTTTTCGTCGGGGCGCTTGAGCAGGGCGAAGACCTCGCAGGAGCTGCCGGCCTCGGCCATCTCGATCAGCTCCTCCAGCCAGATGAATTCCCGGTACTTAACGCTTAGGGTGATCTCCGCCCGCTGGTTGTGGGCGCCGCAGGCGCTGATTTCGCGGGAGCAGGGGCAGAGGGTGGTGGCGGGCACCTGCACGGTGAGCAGGAAATCCTCGTCGGGGCCGACGCCGCCGGTGAAGCGGCAGGTGTATTCCATCAGGCTGGTGGTGCCGCTTACCGGGGCCTTTTTCTCCAGGAAATAGGGGAAGGTCATCTCCACATGGGCCGAGTCCGCCCGCAGCTTATCCTTTACCTCCGCCAGCAGCTTGCGGAAAATCCGGTTGCTCATCTCCTCCTGGTAGCGGTTCAAAACCTCGATAAAGGTGGTTACGCAGGTATCCCGGTACTGGCGGGGCAGGTTGGCCCGCAAGTCGATGGTGGCCACCGTGGGTTGCAGGCCGCCTGATTTTTCTCGCACGGTGATGGGGTAACTGATATCTTTAATGCCGACGCTTTGCAGTTCCATATGGCTTGAGGTGTTCAGTTTGGACTTTTTTAACTGGCTGTAATCGTTCAGGCCTGCCTTTATACCCGGTTTCAGCCGGAAATGACAGTCGAAAGTCGGATTAAGCCATTTCATGAGCCCTGCCACCCCGCCGTCCAGCACTCCCGAAACCGAAGCCGCCGCCGATCAATCTTCCTCCCTGGGCACCTATCTCTGGCGGATTTTTCCCTTTGTCGCGCCCTATAAAAAGCGGGTGGGGGTGGGGCTGGTGCTCAACGCCCTGGCCCGGCTGTTCGATCTGCTGCCCCTGGTGCTCATCGGCTGGGTGGTGGACCTGATCAGCACCCAAGGGGCCGCCGCCGCCGAACCGGGGCTTTTTGCCTGGTTCGGGCTGGCGGTGCTGGGTACCTTCCTGGCCCTGGCGGTTTTCCAGAGCATCAGCGATTACTGCCTGGATTCCATGGCCCAGAAGGTGCGCCACGACCTGCGGCTGGCGGTTTATCAGCGGATGCAGGGGCTGGATGCCAGTTTTTTCGAAGATCGGCAGACCGGCGACCTGCTGGCGGTGGCCTCCAACGACGTGGACAACCTGGAGCACTTTTTCTCCGATGTCACCACCAACGTGGTACGGCTGGTGATTACCTTTGTCGGGGTTTACGGCTTTCTCTTCTGGCTGGACTGGCGGCTGGCCCTGCTGCTGATCGCCCCCTTGCCCTTTGCCATTATCGCGGTGCGTTTCTTTGCCGTGCGGGTGCAGCCCCAGTACCGCAAGGCCCGCCGCGCGGTGGGGGAGATCAACAGCATTCTGGAAAACAATATTCGGGGGATCGGGGTTATTCAGGCCTTCACCGCCGAGGCCGAGCAGTTGCGGCTGGTGGCCGGGCGTTCCAGCTCTTACGTGGAAGCGGCCATTGCCGCCGCCCGGGAGCGGGCCCGCTTCATTCCCCTGATCTACCTGGTGACCGGCCTGGCCTTTGCTCTGCTGATTACCGGCGGCGCCTGGCTCACCGCCACCGAGCACGGGCCCACCATCGGCAGCTTCACCACCTTTGTGCTCTTTGCCGTGCGCCTGGTTTTTCCCCTCTTTATCTTCGGCATGCTGATCAACCAGATCCAGCGGGCCGAGGCCTCGGCCCGGCGGATTGCCAACCTGCTGGCCACCGAGCCCCGGGTGAAGGACCATCACCAAGCGGTGGCGCTTGCCGAGCCGCCGGCCAAGATTGTGCTGCGCGAAGTGGGCTTTGCCTACCGCGCAACCAGGCCGGTGCTGCGGCAGATCGGTTTTGAATTGCGCCGGGGCCGGGTGTTGGGCATTGTCGGCCCCACCGGGGCGGGCAAGAGCACCCTGGTCAAGCTGCTGTTGCGCTACTACGACCCCCATGAGGGCGAAATTCTGGTCAATGACCAGCCGCTGCCGCGGCTCAAGCTTGCCGATTACCGCCGCCACGTGGGCTACGTTTCCCAGGATGCCTTCCTCTTTTACGGCACGGTGGCGGAAAATATCCGCCTGGGCTCACCGGAGGCCGACCCGGCGGCGGTGCGGCAGGCGGCGGAAATTGCCGGGGCGGCGGAGTTCATCGAACAGTTGCCGGAGCAGTACGACACCATGATCGGTGAACGGGGGCTGAAGCTTTCCGGCGGCCAGCAGCAGCGGATTTCGCTGGCCCGGGCGGTGTTGCGCGACCCGGCCCTGCTGGTGCTGGACGAGGCCACCTCGGCGGTGGACACCCGCACCGAAGAGTTGATCCAGCAAAACCTGCAGCGGATGAAAGACGGCCGCATGACCGTGGCCGTGGCCCATCGCCTGTCCACCATCCGGCAATGCGACGAGATCCTGGTACTGGTGGAGGGCACCATTGCCGAACGGGGCACCCACGAGCAACTGCTGGCCCAGGGCGGGGTCTACGCCGGACTATGGCGGGTGCAAAGCGGCGCCTTGGGGCAAACGGAGCCGGGGCAGCCATGAAGTGTTAAAGAAAAAAATCTCTGTTGCCGATACGGTTGATATCCGGGATTTGTTTTTTTAAATCTGCCCATCAACTTTTTCGGGAGCCTGGTTATGAACTGTTGTCTGCCCGCCGGCAAGGCCCTGTCCGCCTCTGCCGCACCACTGGCCACCAATCATCAGCAGCAGGTTGCCTACCGGGAATTTGCCGCCTTCAGCCGTCAGGCTTCAATTTCATTGACCACCGCCGAGGGCGACGTGGTGACCATTCGCAGCAGCCAGCAGCAGGCCCATGCGTTGGCCTACGGGCAGCAAGTTTCGGCCGGCGGGCATGTCCAGAGCCTGACCATGTCCGGACTCGAAAAGCAGGCTTTTTCCATCAGCGTACAGGGCGATCTCAACGAGGAAGAGCTGCGCGATATCGAGCGCCTGCTGGGTGAGCTGAGCACCATTGCCGCCGATTTCTTCAACGGCGACTACGAGCAGGCCATGGTCGGAGCACTTTCCCTGGGTGATATGGGGAGTATCGCCGAATTGCAGGCCACCTTTATCCAGACCAGTATGATCAGCCAGCAGGCGGCATACAGCGAGCGGGGTCCTGCGTTGCCGGCCCATGCCGGCTGGAGTCGGGAGCCGGAGCAGTTACCGGCCGCCGACCAATTTAATTACGGCAATGTGCTGCAGGCCCGCTGGCAGCAGTTGCAGGAATGGCTGGATGAGCGCACCGCCGAAGCGGCGGAGGCCCGGCAGCAGGCGGAAAAAACCGGCAACAACGGTCGAAAGCTGGGCCACCTGCCGCCTTCACAGCGGATGCTGGAACAGATCCAGGCCACCATGACCAAGCACCCGCGCCTCTCGCCCCTGTCCGGCTCTTTAGCCAACCTGGCCATCGACCGGGCCGCCGCCGAGCATTTGGAAAAACATCCTGCCTTGGTGGAGCGCACCAATCAGGCTGCCGAAGACCTCAAGGGGCGTTTCGCTCAGCGCCTCAACGACTGGCTGTTGGCCTGATGAAAGCAGTTCGCGGCCGGAGGTGCCCGAGCACAGGGCACCCCGTGGCCGCTTACGGTCGGCGAACACCGGCTTTGCCGCCTGCCGGGCGGTAAAGTTAAATTTTGACAACCCCTCGCAATCCCGATACCCTACGGCATGATTAACGGCACGTTGCCAAACGGGCCGTTAAATTTTGTTCATTACCGGGAGGGGTGCCGTGCCGTTTCACAGTAGTTACCGCCTGCATTACAACGAGTTTGGCAACACCCGGGAAATTGAAATTTTGGCCCGGGGAATCGACGTTTACGACAACTCCTTTATCAATAAAGGCACCGCCTTTACCCAGGAAGAAAGAGAGCTGTTCGCCCTCCACGGCACCCTGCCGCCCAGCATCCGCTCCCTGGCAAACCAGATGGCCAACAGCCGCCAAACTTGTGCGCAAAAGAGCAGCGACCTGGAGAAGTTCATCTATCTCCGTTCCCTGTTCGACCGCAACGTCGCCCTGGCCCACGCCCTGATCGCCAGCGATCTTGAACGCTACCTGCCCATTATCTACACCCCCACCGTGGGGGAGGCCTGCCGCCATTATTCCTCCATGTTCCGCAAGGCCAACGGGCTCTTCTTTTACCCGGGCAATATCGACCGGGCCGAAGAGATTCTGCGCCGCTTCGTGCCCCGCCAGATCAGGGTGGCGGTGGTCACCGACAACCAAGGGATTTTGGGAATCGGTGACCAGGGGGTGGGCGGTATTGCCATCTGCCTGGGCAAGTTGATGCTCTATACCCAGGGGGCCGGGATCGCCCCCTGGCACTGCCTGCCGATCTCCCTGGATGTGGGCACCGACAACCCGGAGTTGCTCAACGACGACAACTATCTGGGCTGGCGTCATCCCCGCCTGCGGGATGACGATTATGTAGCCTTCGTGCAGCGTTTTGCCCTGGCCTTTAAGGCGGTTTTTCCGCATGCCCTGTGCCAGTGGGAGGATTTTTCCAAGCAGAACGCCTTCGCCATCCGGGATGCCTACCTGCACCGGTTGATTTCTTTCAACGACGACATCCAAGGTACCGGTGCCGTGGCCCTGGCGGCTATTCTTGCCGCCCTGCGCAGCAAAGGGGAAAAGCTTGGCGACCAGGTGTTCCTGGTGCATGGGGCGGGGGCCGGCGGCATTGGGATTGCCGAACAGTTGGCCGTTGCCCTGCAGGAAGAGGGCCTGGATGAAACGGCGGCCCGGGCACGCATTTTCACCGTGGACCGGCGGGGCCTGGTCACCACCGATCGGTCGTTGGAACCCTACAAAAAGAAGTTCGCCCACGATCCCGCCACCTTACCCTGGCTGCGGGAAACCGGGGCCGGCTCGTTGGCCGAGCTGGTGAGAAAGGCCGGTGTTACGGTGCTCATCGGCACTTCCGGCCAGGCGGACGCCTTTGGCCGCGAACTGGTTCAGGCCATGCTGGCCAATACCGCCCGTCCGGTGATTCTGCCTTTAAGCAACCCCACCGGACAGAGTGAGGCCAGGCCCGCCGAGCTTGCGCAGTGGAGCCAGGGGCGCGCCCTGGTGGCCACCGGCAGCCCCTTCCCACCCTTGCTCAGCCAGGGGCGTATGGTGCGGGTGGGGCAGTGCAACAACGTCTTTATCTTTCCCGGGGTTGGGCTGGGGGTCTTGGCCAGCGGGGCGGCTGAGGTGCGGCCGGAATTTTTCACCGCCGCCGCGCGGGCGGTGGCCGACCGGGTGGCGCCGGCCGATTTGGCCGCCGGTGTTCTGCTGCCCGAGGTCGGCGAACTGCGGGAGGTAAGCCGGGCGGTGGCGGTGGCGGTGGGTGAAAGCGCCATCAAGGCCGGGGTGGCCGGCCCCTGCGCCGTCAGCACCTACCAGCACCACAACGACCCCACCCGCCTGGCCCGCCTCATCGACGGCATGCGCTGGCGCCCCGGCTATCTACCCCTGGTGAACGGTTACGCTGAACAGTTATAATGAGAGACTCTGTTATCTCTGTTTTTTCGCCCTGTCAGTATCTTCTCGACGATCAGCCGCTGATCCTGGCATTGTGTTCGATATCTCCCCCAACAGCCCCATTTTCAGCCGGTACTGATCGTACCAACCTTTGACCAGCTTTGCTCTCACGCTTTCTTCCCCATACCGCTTCTGCGCTTCCAAAACCAGCAAGCGGGCCAGTTCCATCGTACGGGGCAAATCCTCATACGCAATCGGCTCTTCACTTAACGTGTCATGCAGTGCAAACAACAAACTTAAATAAGTTGCGCTTTCTGGCCCCAGGTGCAACCGAACCAGCGCCAGCGTGTCTTCGATCGCCGAGATTTTTTCCTGCCGATCCGTAGCGCGACCAATCCGCCCGATCCGATCGTGGATATGCTTTGCCATACTCGGCCAGCGCCGCTGTATATCAGCTAACTCGGTGCGATAATTAAAGATCAGATCCATGTTCTCGAAACGATAGCGCCCAAAACTCTCAACGCTCTCGCCTTGTCCGGTAGCCAAAATCTGATAGTGGCGAAAATAGCAGCGCTGGATTTCATCTTCCTGGTCGTCGTATTTTTCGTTAAGAGCCGCTTCGACGCTCAGCTTCTTAGGGTTAAAAGCGATCTCAAAATTATGGATATCATGGACGTGCTCTCCGCCGGAAGTCCAATCCTGGGTTACCACGATTTCCCCATCTCCAAACTCGGTATCGATTGCCCAAATCATCCCATTGGCCCGTACCAGCATCCGAGATCCTTCGATTCGGCCGTCGTCGCTTAAAAAGAGTTTGGTCGCAATCGTCGCTTCCATGGTTTCTTCGGGCAGCTTATTGCCTTCACAATCTCCCACAACCCCTTGGTAAGTCAGGTTGCCTTCGAAGGCGTAGTGCTGCTGCTTCCAAAAGCCGGCTTCCTGTACCCCATGGTAATCGCGGTACTCGCCATCCTCTAACCCGAGGCCTGTCTCTATACCCTTGGCTCCGCAACCCGCTAGCATCAGAACAGCGAAAACACCGCCGACTGCCAAGGCAACCATGCTTTTCCTGCTATCTGCCACCATCGCCTTTTTGCCAACCATTATGCCCATCAGCCTGCTCACTTCTGCTTTCTTCCTTATTGCTCTCTTAACAAGCTCCATCTTTCTCACCACGCTCTCATCTCCAAACCCCGCCGGCGCATCTACACAATACCCCTGCAGAAGGTTTACGCTCGTCTAAGGCTGAAATTATGGGTCAATAATGGCTGCCAGCCAGCTTGTCAAAGAAAAAAACTGGCGCGCCTCCGACACCCGTCCGTCCAGCCGCTGATCCGCAAGTAATCCATAGGGCACCCCGGCACTGATTCTAGCAGCGAACGGCTCACGCACTTAAGTACACATCGCATGTGCTGCTTGTTGACTTTTACTACCTTTGGTACTCTGTTTCCGGGAACTTGATCTGAAATATTCCAGGTCGTGGCAAATGGAGCCTTTTCGGCTATACCCTAGAAGATGGAGTTGAAGTTCAACCAACATGAATCTCGATAATAATATGGCGAGCCGACTCCCGGTGGCGGCTTTTTTCGTCCTGATGCTTATCCTGTTTTTGGCAGCCTGTGCTCCCCGCTACCCTTTGGGTATTCCAGAGGCGGAATGGCTGGAGATGAGTCCGGAGCAGCGGTTGCAGGCCCGGGAAAAGCAGGTGGCTCTTGATCGGGCGGCGGCCGAGCGACGGGCGGCGGCGGAGCGGGCGCGGGCCGAGGAAGCTGCCCGGTTTCAGGCGGAGCTGCTTGAAAAGCGTCGCCAGGCCGCTTACGGGGAAAGGGTGCAATGTGTGCTGGACCCGGTTGAGGCCAGAATTTTCGGCAATTGGCGCCAGGTGGAGCCGGTGGCGATGGATCTGGTGGTGGGTATGGAACTGGAAGTACCCCTGCGTGAACGTTCCGGCAGCACGGTGCGACGTCGCACCACGTCGTATGCATCTTTTGACGGCCAAACTGTGGCCGTTTGCCGAGAGCCTTTGGCGCCGGCAGCTGCTTCCGGCCGTGACAACTGTTTGCGCCTGCTGGGTACCTTCGAAGATTATCGCCGTGGTATGGTCCAGCAGTTGGAAGCCCCCGATTTTCTGCGTGGCCGCCTGCGCTGCAACCTGGTGCCGGCCGTAGGCATGCCGCCCCGGCTGATCATCGAGCGCTGAGTAGTTGTAAGTCGTGGCAAGACAACAGGTAGCGCAGGAAGGTCTGATGCCGAAGCATGACGGCCAGGAAAGGCCTCCTGCGAGACACTCAGGTGCAGCGCAAGGCGTGGTGGCAGGGCAATGGCAATGGTGGCGGTGGTTCGTGGTGGCGGCGGTTAGCCATCCACTCCAGACATTTGTGGCCTGGTATCTGCTGCTTGGACTCGGCATGAGCTGGGAAGTTAGCACCAACACTTATCAGGTCTGGCCGGTACCGTTCGGCGGGTTGCTGGCGCTGATCACCGCCGCAAGGTTGGGGCTGTTCCTGGCTCTGGCGCGCTATGCCTTCCAAATTTTTGACCGGGGCGGCCTAAGCGGCGCATTCCTGCGCAACCACCGTTGGTCTTTGCCGTGCCTGCCCATCACGTTCCTGCTGGGGTGGCCCATGGAGCTGAACGTCTTTGGCTTCGTGTATTTTCCGGTGTTGCTTGTGGCAATATTGATCTTCGGTGGGCTGGTGCTGGCGTTGAATCTGCGAACCCTGATTCAGGCGCGGCGGTCAGTTGCGGCGCGGTAGTGTAGCAAATCCAGATCCCGTAAAAATATGCGCCGGCAGGCAGGATGAAGTGAGTTATGAGGATAAAGGCGAAAGAATGTTGACCATTGAAGGCCTGCGGGTGCGTGAGGTTACTCTGGATCTGGTGGTGGCGCCGGGCGAAATCGTTTGCCTGGGCGGTCCGTCGGGCAGCGGCAAGTCGTTGTTGTTGCGGGCGGCGGCCGACCTGATTCCCCACCGGGGGCGGGTAAGTTTTAACGGTGAGGAGTGTGTTACCATGCCGGCTCACCTCTGGCGGCGTCGGGTGGGGTTGCTGCCGGCGGAGTCCCAGTGGTGGGCGACAACGGTGGGGGAGCATTTTCCCCGGCCGGAGCAGGCGGATCTGTCCGCCCTGGGTTTTGGCCCCGAGGTGATGGGGTGGCAGGTATCCCGATGCTCCACCGGGGAGCGGCAGCGGCTGGCGATTCTGCGTTTGCTGGCCTTGGCGCCGGCGGCCCTGCTGCTGGATGAACCCACCGCCAGCTTGGACCAGGAGAGTATTGGCCGGGTGGAAGGCTTGATCGACCGTTACCGCAAACAGCACCGGGCGCCGGTGTTGTGGGTCAGCCACGATCCGGCCCAGGTGGCCCGGGTGGCCGATCGGCGGTTGCAGATTAAAGGGGAGAGGGTGATAGAGGTACCGGCATGAGCCTGATTGAACTGAGCTATCTTGATCTGCTGCTGGCCTCCGGCCTGATCGTGGTCCTGGCGGCCCTGTCGCTGCTGCTCAGGCTGCGGGTGGAGCGGCAGTTGCTGGTCGCCGCCCTGCGCACCACCGTGCAGTTGCTGCTGGTGGGGTTGGTGTTGAAGGCGCTCTTTGCCCATGCTACCCTGTTCCTGGTCGGCCTGATGTCTCTGGTGATGCTGCTGGTTGCCGGTTATGAAGTGATGGCCCGGCAGAAAAGGCCTTTCGGCGGTGCCTGGGGGTATGTCCTTGGTACCGGGGCGATGTTTGTTTCCTCTTTTGCCACCACCTTCTTTGCCCTGTTGCTGATCATCGGCAATGATCCCTGGTATTATCCCCAGTACGCCATCCCGCTGCTGGGGATGATGCTGGGCAACACCATGACCGGGGTGTCTTTAGCCCTGGACCGGCTCACCGGTTTTGCCTGGCAGCAGCAGGCGATTATCGAAACCCGGCTGGCCCTGGGCCAGGAATGGCGGGAGGCCATGCGGGACAACATCCGGGAGAGCGTACGTATCGGCCTGATTCCCATCATCAACGCCATGGCCGCCGCCGGCGTGGTGAGCCTGCCGGGGATGATGACCGGCCAGATCCTCTCCGGCACCCCGCCCATGGAGGCGGTTAAATACCAGATCCTGATCATGTTTATGATCACCGCCGGCACCGGTTTTGCCATTTTGCTGGCCACCTGGATCGGCGGCCGGCGGTTGTTTGACGAGCGGCAGCGACTGCGCCTGGATCGCCTTAAACCTTCGTAAGCGTTCAGCCGCACCGCTTACAAACCTTCGTGACCTCCCAGCGCGCCCGGTCGGCGACGCCGGCAACTTTTCAGGAGATATTTTTATGCTGCGATTGATAGAGCGGGTGTTTTCCGACTGCGAGGATTGCCCCAGCGTGTTGCTGGCCAATATGCACATAACCTCCGATGTGGAACTTAACCTCAAGCGGATGGAAGAGGTGGTGCAGCAGGCTCATACCCATGGGGCCAACATCCTGATTTTCCCCGAGTTATGTGTTACCGGTTATGTCTGGGAAGATCAGGGGCGGGGGGAGGTGGAGGAGTTGCTGGCCGCCGGGGAAAACAGCCGGATTGCCCCCACCCTCAAGCGCATCCGCGACGGCCTGCGGGATGATGGCAAGGGGCTGGAATACGTCTTTTTCAACAATGTGAGGCGCAAGGATGACGGGCTTTACAACTCCACCTTCATCCTGCACCACAGCCTGGATTACAACCGGGAAGAGTTTATCTACGACAAGATTTTCCTCCCGCCCCTGGAGCAGCTTTACTTCAAGCAGGGCACCGACCGGCGGCTGACCATCGAAACCAAGTGGGGCAGCTTGGGCTTTCTCACCTGTTACGATCTCTGTTTTGTGGAGATGGCCCGCAAGTACGCCTTGAAGGACAAGGTGGACGCCATCGTCACCATGGCCCACTGGCGCTCGGAAGCGGTGCGGGAGTACGACCGGATGAACATCATGACCGACCATTATTACGGCTACCTGTGGAACCTGATGAACTCCTCCAAGGCCGCCTACAACCAGGTCTGGAGCCTGGCCGCCAACGCCGTGGGGCCGCACCAGGTAACCGGCGACTACTTCTGGGGCGGCAGCGGCGTCTGGGCGCCCTCCGGGATGAAGCTGATCCAGGCCTCCAACATCACCGCCGAGCTGATCCTGGTGCGCAACCTGGACCTGCGCGGCCAACGACGCAAGGAGCAGGATGATTTCGACTACCAAATCGATTTTGCCCGTTTTTTCAAGCCCATCGAAGAAGAGGGCTCCTGCCCGCAGCAACTGCCATTGAAATCATAAACCTCCAGCGGCGCGAATAAGTGGAAAAGGTCAGAATCGACAAGTGGCTGTGGGCCGCCCGTTTTTTCAAGACCCGCAGCATGGCGGCCCAGGCGGTCAACGGCGGCAAGGTGCACTTGAACGGCCAGCGGGCCAAGGCGGCCCGGTTGCTGGGGCCCGGTGACCGGCTGGAGATACACAAGGGTGAGTACGAGTTTGTCCTTACCGTGCGGCAGGTGGCCAGCCGCCGGCTCTCGGCCCCCCTGGCGGCGGAGCTTTATGAGGAGGACCCGGCCAGCCAGGCTAAGAGGCAGGAGCTGATCGAACAGCGCCGCCTGGCCCGCAAGACCGCCCCCCAACCCCCGGCCGGCCGCCCCGGCAAGCGGGACCGCCGCCTGATCAAAAGATTCATTCGTAAAAGCGACGAGTAGCGGTCGCGCCTCGCCAACTTGCTTTATCCTGCTTTTCCTCTGTGCTCCCGCTGCTTACTGTGTTAAATTGCGCCCTGCGACAGGGTTCAAATAAATGGAACCAAAACCTTTTATACCTTACTGTATTAAGTGATTAACTGTTACCACGAGGAGAAGCGGCAATGGGCAAAGCACAAAGGGCGCTGATCAGCCTGACGGACAAAAGCGGGATTGAAGAATTCGCCGGGGAACTGGCCAAGCTGGGTATTGAAATTCTTTCCACCGGCGGGACCGCCAAAAAGATGCGCGAGCATGGCATTGCGGTCAAGGACGTGGCCGAATTTACCGGCTTTCCCGAGATGCTTGATGGCCGGGTCAAGACCCTGCACCCCAAGGTCCACGGTGGCTTGCTGGCCCGGCGCGACAACCCCGAGCACGTGCGCCAGATGCAGGAGCACGGTTTGGAGCCCATCGATATTGTAGCGGTCAATCTTTACGCCTTTGAAAAAACCGTGGCCGATCCGGCCTGCACCCTGGACAAGGCCATTGAAAACATCGACATCGGCGGCCCCACCATGCTTCGCTCGTCGGCCAAGAACTTCCGTGACGTTACGGTGATCGTCGACCCGGCCGACTACCCCCAGGTGCTGGCCGAACTGAAAGAGCACGGCAATACCACCCTGAAAACCCGTTTCCGCCTGGCGGTCAAGGTCTTTGAGCTTACCGGCTGCTACGATACCGCCATTACCACCTGGCTCAAGCAGGTGGACGCGGACAACGAACCCTCGCTGCAGGAGTAAGGTGACCATGAATCTGGCGGTTTTGTTGTCCGGCTCCGGTCGGACTCTGGACAACTTTCAGCAGCAGATCAGCGAAGGTCGGATGGCCGGCAAGATCCAGGTGGTGGTGGCCAATACCGCCGACGCCCTGGGGCTGGAAAAGGCCCGTAATTACGGCATCCCGGCCTTCCACGGGGAGAATAACGAGGCGATTAACCGTATTTTGGCCGATTACCCCGTCGACCTGGTGCTGCTGGCCGGTTTCCTCAAGCTCTACACCCCGCCGGAGCATTTGCGCCGGTCGGTGCTCAATATTCACCCTTCGCTGATCCCTTCCTTTTGCGGCGACGGCATGTACGGCATGCGGGTGCATCGGGCGGTGAAGGCCCGGGGGGTGAAGGTCAGCGGTTGCACGGTCCATTTTGCCAACGAGGTGTACGACGAGGGGCCCATCGTGGTGCAGCGCTGCGTGGCCCTGGAAGATGGCGACAGCCCGGAGGACATCGCCGCCCGGGTCTTTGCCGCCGAATGCCAGGCCTACCCCGAGGCGGTGAACCTGGTGGCGGCAAGAGGGGTGGAGGCGTTCTGGCTTTAGCGGTTTCACCAATTTAAAAGAGGCACAAAATGCAAAAAGTCAAAACCAGGCTACTGGACGGCGACGATATCGACCGCACCCTTTCCCGCATGTCCATGCAGATTGTCGAGCATAACCATGGGGTGGAAAACCTGGCCATTATCGGTATTTACACCGGCGGGGTGTACCTGGCCCAGCGCATCCAGGCCCTGATCCAGGAACAGTTCGGGATCAGCCTGCCCGCCGGCAGTCTGGATATCACCCTCTACCGCGACGACTGGAGCCTGGCGGCGCAGAATCCGGTGGTGAAAAAGACCGCCATCGATTTTTCGCTGCAGGACAAGGTGGTGGTGCTGGTGGATGATGTGGTGTTCACCGGCCGCACCATCCGGGCGGCCCTGGACGCCATCATGGACCTGGGCCGGCCCCGTTGCATTCAACTGGCGTCCCTGGTTGATCGCGGCGGGCGGGAGTTGCCCATCCAGGCCGATTTTGTCGGCCTGGATGTTCAGGTGGGGCTGGGCGAACATGTCCATGTCCTGTTGCGGGAACATGACGGCGTGGACGAGGTGGTACTGGTGCGCCAGGGGTAAACGATGAGTGCCGGGGAAGAACAAAGCGCCCTGCAGATGGTGCTGAAGCGGGTGGAGGAAAAGCAGCGCAGCTACCGGCGCTATAACTTTTCCGAGGCCCAGAATGCCGTGTTGCGGACATTTTTCGACCTGGCCCAGGAATATGATTCCATGGAAGACTTTTACCGGGTCTGCGTGGCCGTGCCCCGGGTCATGCTCGGCTTGAAAGCCCGCCTCTATCTGCTCAATGAGCGCCGGAACACCCTGCAACTGATTTGCGACAGCGAGAGTGGGCTGGTAACTCCGCCGGAGCCGGTGGCGACGACTGATCTTAGTTGCCGTACCCGGGCCAAGGATGATTCCCTGCATGTCCCTATTCAACGCAAACCATCGCCCTATGACAGCAGCACCGAAGAGCGTTCCGTGGCCGATCTGGTTTTGGGCCGGCTGGAGATTGCCGGCGGGGCGGCAATGGATAAGGCGGATCGCTTTTTTCTCCGCAAATATGCCAACCGGATCGGTTACAACCTGCACAATCGCCTGATCGCCCAGCAGAATATCCGACACCTCAGGTTTATCAACAACCTGGTGACCGATATTGAACACAACGTGATCACCCCCAACATGTATTTCCGCCACCTGTTCAACAAGTTGCGCAAACGGCTGGCGGAGTTGGAGGAGGTCAGTCAGGAATTTTCCCGCATGCGCCAGGCGGACCTTTGTGACGGTCAGACCTGCGGTCTGGTGCAGCAGCGGCTGGAGCTCATTTACGATGAGCTGGCTGCCAATCATCGGGAGATGCAGGAGCATTACAACAATTACAGCCTTTTTCTGGAAAGCCTGTTCCGGCGCGATCATTTTCGTAAAGGCCATCTGGTTTTGCGCCCCCGGGCCTGTTCCATTGAAAAAGAGGTGATTGCGCCGCAACTGGAACACTACGGCAATCGCCTGGTCAGGCAGGGGATCAAAATTTCCCAGCCCAGGGACATGGCCGAAGAGGAAATTACCCTGCGGGTGGATGTGGGGCTGCTCTCCCAGGTTTACGCCAACTTTTTTTCCAACGCCGTCAAGTATACCTCATCGGTGCATGACCATAACGGTGAGACGATTAAGCTCATGGCCTACGGCCGGGAATATCTCAGCGACTATTTTGGCCCGGGGAAAGATGGGGTCAAGTTCAACGTCTTTACCACCGGAGAGCATTTAAGCGAACGGGAAGCGCAGATGCTGTTCAGTGACGGCTTCCGCGGCGAGGCCGGGCAGGGTAAGCCCGGTACCGGTCACGGCCTGGCCTTTATCAAACAGGTGGTGGAAATCCACGGCGGGGTGGTGGGGTATGAACCCACCGCCATGGGCAACAACTTCTATTTCATCCTTCCTCTTTCTCCCGATGAAGCCTGATTCTCCGGCTGGCGGTAGCAATCGTGCGGCCATGGAACTGCTGGCGCCGGCGGGCAACCTGGAAACATTTGCCGCGGCGGTGGAGGCCGGGGCCGATGCGATTTATATCGGCGCTCCAGGAGCCAACGCCCGGGCTTTGGCCAGGGATCTGCCGGTGGCGGAAATTGCCGCCATGATCGATTATGCCCATGGTCGCGGGGTGCGGGTGTACGCGGCCATGAACAGTCTGCTGAAGGAAGATGAACTGGTTTCGGCCGCCGCCACCGTGGAAATGCTGGCAGGGCTTAAGATTGATGCCCTGATTATTCAGGATCTGGGCCTGCACCGGCTTTGTCGCCGATTTTTCCCCGACCTGCGACTGCATGCCAGCACCCTGATGGGGGCCCATAACAGCCTGGCGGTGCACCAGTTGGACGCTTTGGGTTTTGCGCGGGTGGTGCTGGCTCGCGAGTTGACCCTGGCGGAGATTGCCGACATTGGCCGGCAATCCCGGGTAGGGCTGGAGGTTTTCGTGCACGGGGCCATGTGTTTCAGCTATTCCGGCCTCTGTCTGTTCAGCAGTTACCTGGGCGGCAAGAGCAGCATGCGCGGCCGCTGCGTGCAGCCCTGCCGTCGGGCTTATCGCTGGTCGGCGCCCCAGCCCGGCGGGCCTGGCAAAAGGCGGGGGGCGGGTCGTACCGGCCGGGAAGAGGGGGGCAAGGCGGCCTATCTTTTTTCCATGAACGATCTGGCGGCCCTGGAGTTGCTGCCGGAGTTGTGGCGGGCCGGAGTAGGCTCGATCAAGATTGAAGGCCGAATGAAAAGCGCCCAGTATGTGGACCGGGTGGTGCGGGCTTACCGGCGGGTGCTTGATGCGCTGCAAAAGCCAGGGGAACCGGGAGAGCATGGGGCCGCAACGGTGGAGCGGGCCATGGAAGAAGGGTATGCCCTGTTGGCGGAGGCCATGGGCCGCCGCACCAGCACGGGTTTTTTGCAACTACCTTTCAAAGAGTTGGTCACCCCCGGTCATTCGGGCAATATCGGTCATTTCCTCGGCAAACTAAGCCCCGGTGGCGGCCGGTGGGCGCGGTTGAAACTGCGGCATTCGCTGCGTAAAGGTGATCGCCTGCGTCTGCACCGTGAGCAGGATGGTGAACGGACGGCCTTTACCCTGCAGGAAATCAGGCTGTGCAGCGATGGCGGGGCAGGTTCGGGCAAGCGGCAAACGGCCGGCGGCGAGGCCCTGGCGGCGGCCCGGGAAGGGCAGGAGGTCGAGTTGCGGTTGCCGGTGGCGGGCGGGGCCGGAGACAGCCTTTATCTGGTTGATCTGGCCCAGCGCCGGCGGATGGCAACCCGTTGCGCCCTGACGGTCAAGCAAGAGCATCGGCGTCGGGCGGCGAGCTGGGAAAAGCGGTTGCCCAGCCGGGAGATGATAAGTTTCATCGGCGCCGGCAGCGGTGGCGGCGCCAGGACCAGAGCCGGGGCCGGGGCCGGCGGCAGGAGCGGCAAAAAGCCCCGGGAAAAGGAAAAAACCGGCCCGCCGGGGCGGGGCAAGGCACCTTCTTTGCCCCTGTGGCTCCGTTTGGATGACCTTAAAATGCTGCCCCGGCGGCTGCCGCCGGAGGTTGAGCGGGTGGTGCTGCCTTTGTCGCCGGTTTTTTGGCCGCAACTGGCGGCGGCCGGCAAACTTTGGCGCTCTTTGGGCGAGCGCCTGATCTGGGCTTTGCCGCCGGTGATGCTGGAAAATGACCTGCCTTTTTATCGTGCAAAAATTGCCGAGCTGCGAAGTAAAAACTGTAATGCCTGGCAACTTGGCCATTTGAGTCAGTTGCAGCTTTTCGCCGACGCTGCCGGGGCCTTGCCGCCGGCAGCCAAGGGCGGCAAAAAACGTCGGCCGCGTTCACCGTTGCTGCTGTACGGCGATTATACCCTGAATATTCTTAACAGTCTGGCCGGTGAAAGTTATGGGCAGTTAGGCTTAGCCTCCGTGCAGGCGGCCATCGAGACCGATCGGGACAACCTGCTGGCCCTGCTGGCCGGGCTGCGTCCCAAAGGCGCCCCAAAACGGGCTGGAGGGCAGGCGCTGCCGCTGGGGTTGACCTTGTACGGCCGGCCGCCACTTTTTACCTCCCGTCTGGATTCCGTACATTTTCGCTATCAGGTGCCTTTTCTTAGTCCCCGGGAGGAAAGATTCGTGCTGCTGCGGGAGCATGACCTGACTCTGGCCCTGGCTGCCCGACCCTTTTCCCTGCTCTCCCGGGCCGAGGAATTGGCCGCCGCAGGCTTGGCTTTCGGGGTGGTTGATTTGCGTTACCAAAAGATAAGCCGCCAGGAGCTGCTGCCCCTGTTGCGCCAGGCCGGTAAAACCCATCGCCGGAGCGGCGATACCGATAACTTCAACTTTCTTGCCGGCCTGGACTGAACCGGCGGCGGCAAAAACTTCCCGGTGAACCCCCTTTTGCTGTTGGCACACTAATTGCTTCTAAACCTGCCCGAGGGATTTTGTTTAATCATTCGCTACGGCAGGAGGAGTTATGTCGCTGCATAACATGATGTTCAACGGGATGAGCGGGATCAACAGTATGGCCGGCAACATGGCGGTGCTGGGTGATAATGTCGCCAACATTAACACCGTTTCCTACAAAAATTCCCAGACCACCTTCCAGAATGTCCTGACCTCTTCCCAGGATCGTTTCCATGAGGTGGGCAACGGCTCTCAAATTCAGGCGATCAGCAAAAATTTCCGCCCCGGCCCCCTGGAGCAGACCACTAAAGCCACCGATATGGCCATTGGCGGCAAGGGCTTTTTCATGGTCAACGATTACAACGGGGAAACTCTTTACACCCGCGATGGCCAGTTTGATCTCAAGGTGGAAGATTATACCCCGGCAGGTTTTTACAACCTGGTTACTCCGGCCGGTTACCGGGTGCAGGGGTTGAACCTGGATTATGGCAACGGCAACGGGCAGCCTGGCGATATTCTGGTCCGGCGCGACTCCCTGCCCCAGGCCACCGAAAATGTCACCCTGGCGTTGAACCTGCAAAGCAGTGCGGCGCCCCCCACCGACACCACCTCCCTTTATGAGTCCTGGAACGGGGCTGCCACGCCGCCGCTGGCCGCCGGCGCCTATGACTACCAGACCTCAATAGAGGCTTATGATGACCAGGGGCAGAGCTTTCCCTTGAACATCTTTTTTGATCATACCGACAACCCCCAGGAGCGAGAGTTTCTCATCACCCATGATCCCGCCCTGGACCGCCGCCTGATGCCCGACGGCAGTCGCTACAACAGTGGCCCGGAACCGGAAAAGGGGGCCGGCGCCCTGCTGTACGGCAAGCTGATCTTCAGCAGTGTCGGGGAGTTGATGGATATCCAAGCCTGGGCCGTGCCGCCGGACGGCAACCTGGAGCTGTGGCTGCCGGCCGATGGTGACGACGGCGAGGAAACCGGCACCGGAGAACTGCTCCCCAGTGAGTACTGGCAGCAGCCGGATGCCGGCAGCGGGCTTTTTTCCTTTGACTACAACATCAGCGGCACCGGTGACAACCTTAGCTCCACCATCGATTTCGGCACCACCCTTTCCCGGCAGGTGGCTACCAGCAGCGGGATGCTCAAGGCTGACGGTTCCGGCGCCGCCGCCCCCGGCGCGCATGTCTTAACTACCTGGAATCAGGTTTATGACAGCAACGGCCAGCAGGTGCAGGAAGGCGATACTTTTATTTTTCAGGGTTTAAATCATCAGGGGGAAGAGGTAACGTCCACCTACGTGGTGGATTATGGTGAGCGGGTGGAAGATCTGATGCTGCAGCTGGAGGCGGATTTCAATGTTACGGCTCTGCTCAGGAACGGCCGCCTGGAACTGCAGGCCAACGACCCGGGTGAAAGTCAGATGGCCATAACCTCGGTTACCTACCTGGATGCCGCCGGCAACAGCCCGGCCGACAACCCTGATCTGGCCCAACCGTTTGGTGAACAGGGGGCGGAATTTGCTTTGGAGTTGGGGCAGGATATGGAGCTTTCGCCGCTTCGCACCACCAACTACGCCACGTCGAGCAGCACCATTTTTCAGGACCAGGACGGTTATGGTGCGGGGGTGTTGCAAAACGTTTCCGTTAAGCCCGATGGCACCATTGTCGGCAACTACTCAAACGGTCAGAGCCATGACCAGGCCCAGGTGATGCTGGCAGACTTCGCCAACTACCATGGCCTGATCCCCGGCAGTAACAACACCTACCAAGCGTCGGCGCAGTCCGGCGACCCGGTCATCGGGACCCCCGGCAGCGGGGTCTTTGGCCAAGTGTTGGGCAGTTCCCTGGAGGGTTCCAACGTGGACCTGGCCCGCCAGTTTGCCGACCTCACCATGACCCAGCGGATCTTCCAGGCCAACTCCAAATCCATCACCACCGCCGACGAAATCCACCAGACCCTGATGCGCCTAAAGTAGTGTAAAGGTAATCGTTCAGCAGTGCCGCAGGTTGCGGCAAGCGAGACGGCGCCGCGTACCTCAGTACGCAAGCCGGCTCGATCGCCGCAAGATGCGGTGCTGCTGAACGATTACCTACCGGGACCAGGTGTCGCGCAGGGTGGCGGTTCGGTTGAAGACCGGCCGCTCGGGGGTGGAGTCCTTGGCATCCAGGCAAAAATAACCCTGGCGTTCAAACTGGTAAGGCTGGTCGGGCTGGGCTTCGGCCAGGGCGGGTTCCAGGAGGCAGTTTTCAAGCGCCACCAGGGAGTCGGGATTGACGAAATCCTTGAAGTCAGCCCCATCGGCGGCGGCTTTTTCCGGGCTTTCCACGGTAAACAGCCGGTCGTAGAGCCGAACTTCCGCCCTGACGGCCTGAGCGGCCGCCACCCAGTGGATGGTGCCCTTAACCTTGCGGCCGTCGGGGGCGTTCCCCCCCAGGGTGGCCGGATCGTAGGTGCAGCGCAGTTCCACCACCTCGCCGGCCTCGTCTTTCACCACTTCCTCGCACTTGATAAAGTAAGCGTAACGCAGCCGGACCTCGCGGCCCGGAGCCAGGCGGAAGAATTTTTTTACCGGCTCTTCCATGAAGTCCCGGCGTTCAATGTAGATTTCCCGGCTAAAGGGCAGGGGGCGGGTGCCGAATTCCGGCTTTTGAGGATGATTTTGCCCGGTCAGCTCTTCGGTTTGCCCTTCCGGGTAATTGGTGATCACCACCTTGAGGGGTTCCAGCACCCCCATCACTCGGGGGGCCGTTTCGTTGAGTTGTTCCCGCACGCAGTGTTCCAGCAGCCCCACATCCACCAGGCTGTCCTTTTTGGCCAGCCCGATGCGCCGGCAGAAGTCGCGGATTGCCTCCGGCGGGTAACCCCGGCGGCGGATGCCCGATAAGGTCGGCATGCGGGGGTCGTTCCAACCCTGCACAAACCCCTCGTTGACCAGTTGCAGCAACTTGCGTTTGCTGACCACGGTATAGGCCAGGTTGAGGCGGGCAAACTCGATCTGCCGGGGGCGGCAGGGTACCGGCAGGTTGTCGAGAATCCAGTCGTAGAGGGGCCGGTGATCGGCAAACTCCAGGGTGCAGAGGGAATGGGTTACCCCCTCCAGGGCATCGGAGATGGGGTGGGTGAAATCGTACATGGGGTAGATGCACCACTGCTCGCCGGTGCGATGGTGGGCCCGGTGCATGATCCGGTAGAGCACCGGGTCGCGCAGGTTGAGGTTGCCCGAGGCCATGTCGATTTTGGCCCGCAGCACCTTGGCCCCGTCGGGGAATTCCCCGGCCCGCATCCGGCGGAACAGCTCCAGGCTCTCTTCCCGGGGGCGTTCCCGGTGGGGGCTGTTGGTGCCCGGTTCGGTAAGGGTGCCCCGGCTGGCCCTGATCTCCTCGGCGCTTAATTCGCAGACATAAGCCTTGCCGTCTTTGATCAGTTGTTCGGCGTACTCGTAGAGCTGCTCGAAATAATCCGAGGCGAAATAAAGGTGTTCCTGCCAGTCGAACCCCAGCCAGCGGACATCCTCTTTGATGGCCTCGACGTATTCGTGCTCTTCCTTGCTGGGGTTGGTGTCGTCGAAGCGTAGGTGGCAGCGGGCCGGGGTGAACTCCCGGGCCAGGCCGAAGTTAAGGCAGATGGACTTGGCGTGCCCGATATGCAGGTAACCATTGGGTTCCGGCGGAAAGCGGGTAACCACCTCGTCATGTTTGCCGGCGGCCAGGTCTTCGGTGATGATGGCCCGGATAAAATCGGCGGGCACAGGCTTGGTCTGATCGCTCATATCTTTATGCTGCACTCCTCACGCAAAATATTTTCCCGCTTCCCGCAGGCGGCCGATTACCTTGTCCCGCTCCAGGTGAGCAAAGACCTCAAACATGCTGGGGCCTTTGATCTGGCCGGTGATCACCGCCCGGGCGCCGTTGATGGGAATACCCGGCTTAACGCCATGGGCCTCGGCCAACTCCCTGGCCACCCGTTCAGCCTCCTCCGGGGTGATCTCCGGCAGGGCCGCCAGCCGGTCGGCCAGTTCCGGCAGCCATTCTTGCAGTTGCGGGTGTTTGAGCAGGTTTTTCTCCCGGGCCTTGTCATCCACCGTAAAGTCGTCGGCAAACCAGGCCCGGCCGAGGGTGGTGAAATCCTTTAAGGTATGAAAGCGCTCCCGGGTCATCTCCAGGGTCTTTTCAAACCAGGCCTTTTTCTCTCCCTGGTAAGCCGGGTCCCAGATTTTTTCCTGCTCCAGAAACGGTCTGACCAGTGAGGCCAGTTCGCTTACCGGGATGGTGCGCAGGTAATGGGCGTTAATGTTGATGGCCTTGGGATCGGTAAAGAACTTGGGGTCGTCCTTGCGGTAGTTGAAGATGGAATTGGCCTTGCTGATGCCGGCCAGGGAAAAGGCCTCGATCAGTTCCTCTTTGCTGAAAATCTCCCGGTCGTCGCCGGGCGACCAGCCCAGCAGGACCAGGAAGTTGACCAGGGCCCAGGAGATGAAACCCTGCTCCCGGTAAAACTGCACCGCCACCACCTCGCCGTGGCTGCGTTTGGAGATTTTGGCCTTGTTCAGATCCAGGGTCAGCGGCATGTGGGCAAAAGTCGGCGGGTTGGCGCCCAAAGCCCGGTAGAGCAGGATCTGGCGCGGCGTGTTGGCCAGCCCGTCCTGGCCGCGGATGACGTGGCTGATTTTATCGCGGATATCATCCACCACGTTGCACAACAGGTAGAGCGGCTGGCCGTTGGAGCGGACGATGACAAAATCTTCGATATCCTGGTAGCTGCGCTCGATGCCGCCGTACACCTCATCCTTGAAGGCCACCAAGCCGGCCTCTTGGGGTACTTTGAAGCGGATTACATAAGGGGTGCCGGCGGCCTCGCGGGCGGCCGCCTCTTCCGGGCTCAGGTCGCGGCAAGCCCCGTTGTAGCGGTAATCGGCCTTGGCCTTGACGGCGGCTTCCCGGCGGGCTTCCAGTTCTTCCTTGCTGCAAAAGCACTTGTATGCCTGGCCGCCGGCCAGCAGCTTGGCCGCCGCCGCCCGGTGTTCGTCGGCATGGTCGGTCTGGAAATAAGGCCCTTCGTCCCAGTCCAACCCCAGCCACTCCATGCCGTCGATAATGCCGCGGATGGATTCTTCCGTGGAGCGTTCGGCGTCGGTATCTTCAATGCGCAGCACCATTTTGCCGCCGTGTTTCTTGGCAAACAGCCAGTTGTAGATGGCGGTTCTGGCGCCGCCGATATGCAAATAGCCGGTGGGGCTGGGGGGAAAACGAACACGTACTTCGCTCATGCCGCAAATCTCCTGGATGGATATGAGTAAGAGTAACCGTTCACCAAGGGTACTAACCTGTCGGTCTAACGGGCCGTAACCGTTCAGCAGTGCCGCAGGTTCGGGCAAGCAGCCAGGCGCAGCGTACCCCTGTACGTAAGCTTGGCTGATCGCCCGAAGATGCGGTGCTGCTGAACGGTTACTGAGTAAGAAAATAATTTGTCGCTGGTTATAGCGTTTTTTGCCGCGATGTTCAATGAATGACTTAAGCCAGGTTTATTTGCATTTATTTATTTCTCATTGTATGATCACAGTTATAAAGGTGAATAGCGTTTTCGCCCACCGGCTTTACCAGGTGGTACCAGTCCGCGATGGCGGAACGAAGTGACAGGAGGTGCGCCATGATCCTTGACGTGACCAGTGGAGTTAACCAGGGCCAGATGCGGCCGGAACGGCCGGAAATTGCTCCTGTACCCAACGAGGCCAACCGGGCCCAGCCCGAACGTAATGAGGCCGGTCAAACCAGCGAGTTTAACCCCGGGGTGGTAACTGAATTTTCCGCTGCCGCCATGGAACTGGCCCGGCCGGTAACCGATGCCGAGCAACCGGCCGATACCACCCGTGGCGATGATGCCATGGAGCGGGAAGACCGGGGTGTCGCCCAGGCCAACCGGGAAGAACAGGCCCGCCAAGCCCAGGAGCCCCAACGCCGGACCATTGATGTAATGGTGTAGTAACCGTTCACCGGGGGTACCAACCTGCCGGTATAACGGGCCGTAAGCGAACAGCCGTGCCGCAGGTTCGGGCAAGCAGCCAAGCGCAGCGTACCCCCTGTACGTAAGCTTGGCTGATCGCCCGAAGATGCGGTGCGGCTGTTCGCTTACCCCCCTCCAGCATTATCCTTCGTGTATTCCCAGTTCCTGCAGAACCCGCATATTGCCGGTCCAGTTTTTCTGCACCTTCACCCAGAGCTTCAGCAGCACTTTGGTGCCCAGCATGGCCTCGATCTCCCGTCGGGCCGAGCGGCCGATCTGTTGCAGCATCCGCCCCCGGTTGCCGATGATGATCCCTTTTTGCGAGTTTTTTTCCACGATAATGGTGGCGTCGATGGTGGTCAGCGGGGGAGCCGACTCCTCGCGGAAGCGGTCGATGAGCACGGCGGTGGAGTAAGGCAGCTCATCCCGGGTCAGCAGCATGATCTTCTCCCGGATGATTTCGCCGCAGAGAAAACGTTCACTGGCGTCGGTGGGGATATCCTCGGGAAAGAGCCGAGGGCCGCGGGGCAGCAGCCTGGTCAGTTCGTCGAGCAGGGTCTCCTGGCCCTCGCCGCTGAGGGCGGAGAGAGGAATAATGGCGGCAAAGGGGTAGACCTCCTGCCAGGCGGCGATAACGGGCAGCAGCTTTTCCTTGCCCACCTGGTCGATTTTATTGCACAGCAGCAAGGCGGGCAGGTTGGCCCGCTGCAGCAGTTGCCCGGCCTGCCGGCGCTGCTCCGGGCGGCTGTCCGCTTCCGGTGAGCTGACGTCGATCATATAGGCCACCGCGTCCACTTCGCTTACGGTGCGGCGGGCGATTTTGACCATTTCACTGTTGAGCCGGCTGCGGCCCTGGTGCAGACCGGGGGTGTCCAGGAAGACGATCTGGCGGGTCGGTTGGTTGAAGACCCCCAGTACCCGGTTGCGGGTGGTCTGCGGCTTGGGTGAGACGATGGAGATTTTTTGGCCCAGCAGGTTATTGAGCAGGGTCGATTTACCGGCGTTGGGCGGACCGACCAGGGCCACAAAGCCGCAGGTGATCTCGTCTGGTGATGGGGCAGCGTTCATTGGTGGGTTCCTTGGGTGCATGCTTATTTGAAGCAACAGAATCTACCATTTTTGCGCTGTTTTGTCCTCATTCTTTACCATGGCCATGGCGCTGTTTTCAGTGACAAGTGTAAGCGTTCACCAGGGGGGGGGGTAAGCTGCCGGTTTAACGGGCCGTAAACGTTCAGCAGTGCCGCAGATTCGGGCAAGCAGCCAGGCGCAGCGTACCCCCTGTACGTAAGCCTGGCTGATCGCCCGAAGATGTGGTGCTGCTGAACGTTTACGTGACAAGTCGGTTGATTCCTGTTAGAGGGAAAGGCTTGTCTTGATCAATCGTTAACCCGTTCCCCCGATTACTTATGGTTTCTCCTGGAAATATCGTTGAATATGTCGAGCAGGGTAAGTTTATCTGTGGCGTGGTGGTGGAGGTGGCCGCCAATCGTTTGCGGATTTTTAATCAAAACGGCCGCGAGCTGAACCTGCCCCGGGCCCGGGTGGTGCATTGTTCCGGGTACTCGTTGCCGACCGGCATGTCTCGGGATGAGCAGCGCCGCCGATTGCAGGAGGTTGACCAGCAGCGGCGGGAGTTGACCGGGCGGATCGAGATCGAAACGGTCTGGGAGCTGGCCGCCGCCGAGGCGGATCAGTTCTTTACCCCCCTCTTTCTGGCCCAGTTGAACTTCGGCGGGGAGGCCGACGATGATCAGGTGGCGGCCTTCCTGCGGGCGGTGTTCATCGACCGTCTGTTTTTCAAATACAAGGATGGCCAGGTGATGGCCCATCCGGCCGAGGTGGTGGAGCAACTGCAAAACCGTCTGGAGCAGGAGCGGCAACGGGAGGCCCTGCTGGCCGACGGCGCCCGCCGGCTGCAGGCGCTCTTTGTCGCCAAGGTGCCGCAGGTGGCGCCGCCTGCCGCCATCGGCGGCGGGGATGCGGCGGTGGCCACCGATGTAGAAGCCTGGCCGGAGCGAGAGCGCTGTCTCAAGCTGCTGCAGGACTATTATCTGCTGGCCAACGACGCCGAAGAGAGCGAGCTGGCCCGGGAGTTGCTCAAACGTTCGGGGCTGACCCGGCCCCACGATATCTATCATCTGCTGGTCGGGGTGGGGGTCTGGCAGGCCGACGAGAATATTCCCCTGTTGCGGGCCGGGGTGCCGGTGGCCTTCAGCGAAGAAGAGATGGCGGCGGCCGAGGCGTGCCAGGAGACCGAGGCCGACACCCTGCTGGCCCAGGGGAGGGTGGACCTGCGCCACTTACCGGTGCTCACCATCGACGGCAAATCCACCCGCGATCTTGACGATGCCCTGCACCTGGAACGGCAGGGGGAAAACTTTGTGGTGGGTATTCACATCGCCGATGTGGCCCACTACGTCAAACCCGGCTCACTGCTGTTCAAGACGGCGGTGGAGCGGGTGACGTCGCTTTATTTTCCCGAGGGGCAGGTGCCCATGCTGCCGCCGCGGCTCTCCGAGGATCTGTGCAGCCTGGTGGCCGGTCGCGATCGGCCGGCCATGAGTTTCCTGGTCACCCTGACCCCCGACGGCGATATTGTTTCCTCCCGGATCGTTGCCAGCGTGATCCGGGTGGCCCGGCGGTTGGATTACGAGCAGGTGGAGCAGCTGCTGCCGGCAGATTCTGACCTGCAAAATCTGCTGACCTTAAGCCAGGCTCTGCGTCGCCGCCGGATTGAGGCCGGCGCTTTGTTGCTGCCCATTCCCGATGTCAATATCAGCATCGACGAGCGGGGCAACCCGGAGGTCAGCCTGGAAGATGTGGATATCCCGGCCCGCTTGCTGGTTTCGGAGATGATGGTGCTGGCCAATATGCTGGCGGCGGAGTACGTGGCCCAGCAGCAGGTGCCTGGACTGTTCCGCAGCCAGGACGACCCGCACCAGCGCCTGGTACATGGTTACGAGCAGGATATTTTCACCATCTGGCGCCAGCGCAAACAGCTCAAGCCCGGTCAGTTGCTTACCCGGCCCGAGCGCCACAGCGGGGTGGGGGCGGCCAGTTACACTACCATCACCTCCCCCATTCGGCGTCTGTTGGATCTGGCCATGCAGCACCAGGTGCACGGGTTGATTGCCCGGCAAGGAGCGGTGCTTGCCGAGCCGGATTTGATGGACCTGGTAGCGGCCATCAATACCACCCAGGGGCGGCTTAACCAGGTGAAAAGGGAGCGTCAGCGTTACTGGTTGCTGAAGTATCTGCAAAGCAAGGTGGGCCGGTGGCTGGATGTTCTGGTGGTGGCCCGCGGCCCCAGACGGGTAACAGTGGTACTCACCGACTGTCTGCTGGAAGGAGACCTGCCCCCGGGCCGAGGCGTGAGTGTCGAGCCGGGAGATGTGGTCGCAGTAAAGATCGCCAAGGCCGATCCACTGGATGGCACCCTGCGCCTGGAATGGTAGGGTAATCGTTCAGCAGCACCGCAGCTTGCGACGATCGACCCGGCTTGCGTACTGATGTACGCGGCACCGGTTCGCTTGTCGCAATCTGCGGCACTGCTGAACGATTACCAACAAATTAATCCACCATAGGCGCAAACAAAAAACGCGCAGCAGTGCCGCAGCTTGTGGCAAGCAGCCCGGCGCCGCGTACACCAGGTACGCAAGCCGGGCTGATCGCCACAAGATGCGGTGCTGCTGCGCGTTTTTTTAGTCGTAGATGATGCTGTTCCAGCGTTCCAGGATCGCTTCGGTCTGGGCATCGAGGCGGTGGGCCACCTCGTGGATCTGAAATTGCCGCCGGCACTGTCCGCACTCCATGCGGACCCGGCCGCAGGAACGCAGGATGGTCAGCCGGCCGGCGTCGCATTGGGGGCAGGTCATGGTGGTGGCGGTACCGGTGGCAAACATCTCAGTCGCTCAGCAGCGTTTGACGGGTGAAAATGGCCTGCAGCCGGTGTCCCCTGGCGGCCAGGGCCTCCGCCCCGCCTTCCTCGCGGTCGACGATGGTGGCCACCAGACCGACTTTGTATCCCTGTGCCTCCACCCGGTCGATCACCTTAAGCAGGGTGCCGCCGGTGGTGACCACATCTTCCACCAGGGCCACCACCGCCTGCGGCGGCAGGTTACTCTCTCCTTCCAGGTAGGCTTCCGTGCCGTGCTGTTTGGACTCCTTGCGGACAATGAAGGCCGGGATCGGGGCCTGATTAAGCCAGCTTACCACGGAAACCGCGGTAACGATGGGGTCGGCCCCCAAGGTCATGCCGCCCACCGCCTGGATTTTTTCAGGATGGTCGCTGATCATTTCAAACAGCAACTTGCCGCAAAGGTAACCCCCTTCGGCGTCCAGGGTGGTCTGTTTGCCGTCGATATAAAAGTCCGATTCCTTGCCTGAAGATAGCTTGAAGGTACCCTGGCGATATGATTTTTCCCGGATAATCTGCTTCAGGCGCTGATGGTCATTCATATTTACTTGGTCCTTGCAATCTGTTTGGTTGATTTACTAGCCGCCCGGGGGTATGCGGACCGCTAACATGGTTAAACCGTGCGGCCTCTACCGGCGGGGGGAGTGGCCACAAACTCGGTCAGTTCCTTTAAAAACAGGTTGAGATTCTGCAGGGCATCGAATTTGAGGGTGTTGCTGACCTCGCTGAACTCGCTGCCCGGTACATTGTCCTGCAGGGCCTGGAGCAGGGCCAGGACCACGTTGCGGTCAAACTGTTTGTCCACATCGTTGCAGAGGATCTTCAGAGCGGTTTCCACCGGCATGGCGTCGCGGTACGGGCGCTTGGAGGTCAGGGCATCAAAAACGTCGGCCACTGCAATGATCCGGCCGAACAGGGAGATTTCCGGCCCGCTCAACCCCATGGGATAACCGGTACCGTCCAGGCGTTCATGGTGTTGAATGGCCCCCTGGATAATGTGGTTGGCCAAGTGGATGGGTTGAAGAATCTTGTCGGTGAAAACCGGATGCTGCTGGATATGAAAGAACTCTTCGTTGGTCAGTTTGCCGGGTTTGCCTAAAATAGACTCGGAGATTCCGATCTTGCCCAGGTCGTGCATGTAGGCGGCAATCTCCAGGTCATTAAGCTCTTTGCCGGACAACATCAGTTGCCGGCCGATGGTCACCGCGTATTTGGCCACCCGGAAGGAATGGCCGTGGGTGTATTCGTCCTTGGCGTCGATGGCGGCGGCTAAGGCCTTCACCGTATTGAGATACAGATCCTGCAGGCTGTCGTAGAGGCGCAGGGTTTCAAAGGTGGGCGAGATGATGTTTTCGATGATCCCGACGAACTTCTTTTCGTAAGCGGTGAACTGTCGCTGGTTGGCGGGGCGGAGGAAGAACATCCGGCCGCTGATGCGGTTGTCCTTTTCCCTGATGGGCAAATAGAGTAAGGATTTGCCGTTGTCCAGGGTGCAGATGATGGGATGGCCGGTATCCTGTCGCCGGCGCAGGCAGTCGCACTCCAGCAGTGCCGCCTCTTCTTCCCGGGTAATGTTCAGTCTCACCTCAACTTCATCATCCCACCGGCCCCTGGTGTGGATCAGGGACTGGTCGGCGTTGATGGCCAGGGAGATCTCCTGCAGGATGATCTGGTAGCATTCCTCCAGGTCTTCGACCCCGATGATCTTACGTGCCACCTTACTGAGAAAGTTGAGCTGGCTGGAAAGGGCCAGCATTTCCTCGGAGGTTTCCCGCAACTCTTCTTCCCTTGCCAGTTGGCTGTTGAGGGCCGCCAGGCAGTATGCGATATGGGGCTCGCAGGCGGCCAGGGCCTCCTGGTCGGCGGCGGTGCAGGTTAAGCCGCCGATGTCTTGGGAAAAACTGAAAGGGTAAAAACGGCTGGCCCGGCCGCCGGGCTGCCCTTGGGTAAGCACCGCCTGGCCGTCGCTGTCCTGAATGGTTACTTGCAGGTTAAGGACTTCGCCAAGGTATTGCAGCGACTGATCGAGAAATTCAGTATCAAAGAGATGATCCTGGATGGAACTCATGGGGAAGCCGCGTCGGGATCAAGGATCTTGTTGATGGCCAGCCCCAGCTCTTCCTTGCAGATGGGCTTGTTAAGAAAGCCGTTACCACCGGCTTCTTTGGCCTCGCGGATGTTTTCCTCGCTGCCCAGGGAAGTAAAGAAGATTACCGGAATTCCGGTGGTGCGCTGGTCGGCCTTAAGTTGGCGGGTGGCTGCAATGCCGTCCAGCACCGGCATTTCAATGTCCATGATGATCATATCCGGTTCGGTGGCCAGGGCGGTTTCCACGCCTACCTGGCCGTTCTCCGCCGCGATCGCCCGGTGCCCCAACTGTTGCACCAGTTGGCTGACAATGCGCCTGATCATGGCGGAATCGTCTACAATCAAGATGGTTTTGCTCATTCAGGCCTAAGCTCCCTGATCTTTGAAGCTGTGAAGCTATGACAACCGCCCGCTTGCCGGTGTTGATAAGCGGGATCAACTGCGGCGCCAGCCGGTTGCCGGGGCCGCCAAGATCGCTTTGCGTTCTGCGTTAACAGCTTTGCAATATAACCGTAATCCGAATAGCAGGCAAAAAAAACTTGGCTTTTTTTCCCGGTGTCGTACTTAAAGCGCCGGCAGAAAAGAGGTCAGGTTGGCCTGGGCGTCAATGACCGGCTCAATTTCCCCCCCGCCGGCGGCCATTACCACCATGACCCCGGGGCCGTGGCCTGCCAGGACACAATCGGAATGAACGACGATGCCGATGACCACCCCGCCGCTGCGGTAGATGCGGCCGTAAGTGGCATCGGCGTCGATAATGGCCACGAAATCACCCAGGCGCAGGTCGTGTAGTTTATATTTTTTCACTGTGGGCTGGTCAAAGAGCTGGATATCGTAATCACCGCTGTGGCTGTGGGGCGAGCCCAGACCCGAGCCCATGATGGCCGCCGGCACCAGGTGGGTCACCGGCACCTGCAGCTTGCCTTTTTTGCCCTTTTTCAGGGGGAGCAGAGCCAGCAGGTCGGGGTCCAGGTTGATCACCTTAACCCCCGGGTAGTCGGTAAGCTGCAGGCCGCAGCCGAAGGCCTTGATCTGGATTTTGTCGCCGATGACCAGTTTTTCCAGCACCTCGGGGGCAAAATCCAGCAGCACATGCTCGATCCCCCCGTGTTTGCCGGTGACTCGGCCTTTTTCCCCTTTGGCCTCGCCGGAGACCACGGTGGCCAGGTTGCCGGCGCAGGAGTACAGGTTGAGGGCCCGGTTGGGGCCGGGCTGGCCCTGGACCTGGGTGAAGTTGCTAATGGAAACGCCGGGCTCGACGTGGTCGGCAAAGAGCCCGCAGGCCCGGTCGCCGATGCGCAGGTTGTAAGTGATTCCCCCGACCCCGGGATAGATATCGGGATGCCCTTCCGGGTTTACCCGGTAAGGGTTGATCCCGCCCAGTGGGGAGGTGATTTCTCCGATCACCGATTGGCAGACCAGTTGTTCCCGGTTGATTTTAAGCATTGTGGTAGCTCCCTGACCAATATCGTTGAACGATTACAGCCGTTTAGCCGGCAAGTTAGTACCTCTGGTGAACGGTTACGAACCATTAAACGTTGAAACGGAAATTAATACAATCGCCGTCCCGAACCACATAATCCTTGCCCTCCAGGCGCATCAAGCCTTTTTCCCGGGCCTTGGTCTCGCTGCCGCAGGCCAGCAGGTCCTGGCACGAGATTACCTCTGCCCGGATGAAGCCGCGCTCGAAGTCGGTATGGATCACCCCGGCTGCCTGGGGCGCTTTCCAGCCTTGCGGGATGGTCCAGGCCCGGGTTTCCTTTTCGCCCACGGTAAAGTAGGTAATCAGGCCCAGCAGTTGGTAGCCGCTGCGAATCAGGCGGTTGAGGCCGGGCTCGCTCTGGCCCAGGTCGTCGAGAAAGGCACGGCGCTCTTCTTCCTCCAAGTGGCTCAACTCTTCCTCAATGGCTCCGGAGATCATCACCACCGAGGCCTGCTCCGCCGCGGCCACCTCCTTTAATTTTTCCACCCAGGGGTTGCCGCTGCCGATTTCCTCCTCCGCCACGTTGGCGACATAAAGCACCGGTTTGGCGCTGAGCAGGAACAGCTCCTTGAGCACCTCCTGGCCGATGTCGTCGGGTTCCATGGTGCGGGCCGGCTGGCCCTGGTCCAGGTGATCGGCCAGGGCCTGCAGAAAGGCCTGCTGTTCCTTGGCTCCCTTCTGCCCGGACTTGACCTGGGCGGCGGTTTTATCAAGACGCTTGCGCACCGTCTCTAAATCGGCGAGAATCAACTCGGTGTTGATGATCTCCCGGTCCCGCAGAGGGTCGATGGAGCCGCCGACATGGACGATGTTGTCGTCGGCAAAACAGCGGATGACATGGGCGATGGCGTCCACCTGGCGGATGTGACCTAAAAACTGGTTGCCCAGCCCCTCTCCCTGGCTGGCGCCGCTGACCAGGCCGGCAATGTCGACAAACTCCATCCTGGCGTTGACTTTATTGCGGGTTTTGGCCATGGTGGCCAGTTGGTCCAGTCGTTCATCGGGTACCGGTACCATGCCCACGTTGGGTTCGATGGTGCAGAAAGGGTAGTTGGCCGATTCGATCCCGGCCGCGGTAAGGGCGTTAAAAATGGTGGACTTGCCCACATTGGGCAGGCCGACGATGCCGCAACGAAATCCCATGACAGTTCCTTAAAAGGGTTAAAGTAATCTTGGCAACAAAACCCCTTTTTATAACGGGTTCCCGGCCAATGGGCAAGGTAAAGGTGATGCCGGCCAGGCTGGCCGGGCGGGCAGGGTAGATGAAATTGCAGGAAAAATCACAGATAAATCCTCTTGGTGCGATGATCGGGAAGTTGGCGGCGAGCCGGAACTGGCGGGCCCGCCTGGCCCAGCACCAGATTTTTTTGATCTGGCCCGAGTTGGTGGGCGAGGAGCTGGCCGCCGTCTGCCGCCCGGAAGTTATCCGGGAGGGGGTGCTGTGGGTGCGGGTGGTTGATCCGGTTTGGGGGCAGCAGTTGCAGTTTGAGAAAAACGCCATCCTGGAAGCGGTTAACCGCCGCCTGCCGGGCGAGCATAAGATCACCGGCTTGCGCTGCCGGTTTGATCCGGCGCTGGCGCATGAACTTGATTCAGAGCTGCAGAATCAACCCCGGCCGGCGCCGGTGCCCAGAAAAATTGAGCCGGTCCGGGAGGCCGGCTTCAAAAAAATTATCGCCGGCATTGATGACCCCCAGGCCAAGGCCAACCTGTTGCGACTTTGGCGCCGATCGGAATCCAGAGACCGTTCACGACAGTAATTTCCGGCTGTCATCCGGCCCTTCTTGCTGAGATCTCCGGGAAGCGGTTTTGCTGCCCTGAATGAGTTCGATCAGGGTATTGACGCAATGGTTGAGTTGCGCGGCCTGATCTTCCATGCTGCCGGCCAGTTGTGACTGCTGTTCGGCTTCGGCGGCGTTGTCTTGGGTGGACTTGTCCAGATCCTGAATGGCTTTGGAGATCTGGCGAATACCTTGGGACTGCTCTTTTGAGGCGGTGGCTATTTCCATTAAAATTTCAGCAGTTTTCCGGGCTTTGTCGGCCGCGTTTTTAAACGACTCGTCGGTATTGCCCACCAACTGCGAACCCCGCTCAATGCGATCGTTGGTGGTGGAGAGCAGAGCCGTGGTCTGGCGGGCCGCTTCCGCCGCCCGCATGGCCAGGTTGCGCACCTCATCGGCCACCACCGCAAAGCCCGCCCCGGCCTCGCCGGCCCGGGCCGCTTCCACCGCCGCGTTCAAGGCCAGCAGGTTGGTCTGGAAGGCGATTTCGTCAATGGTTTGAATGATCTTGCTGGTTTCCTCGTTGGCGTTGGTGATCTCCCGCATGGCCTCGGTCAGCTGTCCCATGGCCTCGTTGGCTTCGGTCATGACCTGATTGGCTTCGCTCATCAGGCTGTTGGCGGAATCGGCGCTATCGGCGTTTTGGTTGGTCATGGCGGCCAGTTCCTCGATTGAGGCGCTGGTCTGCTCCAGGGCGGCGGCCTGCTGCGAGGCCCGGTCGGCCACTGTTTCTCCTGATTCGGCCGACTGGTGGGCGCTGCGGGAAACCTCGCCGGCGCTGGCTTGTAAATCGCCGATCACCGCATTGACCGGCCGGCTGACCAGGCGGTTCATGACCAGGGCGATGGAAGCACTCACCAGGGCCAGCAGGGTAAAACAGCCAAAAACCAAAAACAGGGTCAGGTTGCGCAGGGTCATGTTAAGCCGGCTGAGGTCATAGCTTAAGGCCAGGGTGCCGCCGGATTCGCCTTCCCGCCAGTCGGTGTGGCAGCGGATGCAATCCGGCACCACCGGTTGGGGGCCATAAAGCCGCAGGTAATCCCCCCGGTGCTCTTCCACGATTTCCATGGCCTCCAGGTCTTGCAGGGTGGCCGGCGCCAGTTCCCGCTCCGCCCGGTTGCCGTCGGTGGAAGAGAGGTTGAGCCGGCCGGCCGGGTCGTAGAGGGAGGCGTCGAGGATGCCGCTGATTTCGTTCTGGCGATAAAGCAGCTCCAGAAAGGTTTTCATCTGACCCCGCTCCAACGAGCCCTTAACGCCCTCTTCAAAAGAGTCAAAAAGGGTGTAGACCGAATCCATATAGTTGGTGGAAAGCCGCTGTTTGACGAAGCCGTGCAGAAAGATGGTCCCGCCGATCAGGGCGATGGCCAGCACAATAAGGACGGCGGTCATTACGCGGGCGATAACGGAGTTTTGGTTGGTGGCTTTGCCTGGCATGTGGGTTCTCCGTGAACGGCAACTGGTTAGCTGTTTCGGCCCTTTCCTTCAGACAGCCGGTAGAAGGGCAGGTCTTTCTGGCGGGCAAACTTCGGGGAGGCGCAACCGATGCAGGGGGCGTTGGTGTCCACGCACCAGGTGCGACCACCGTTCCACCAGCGGGTGGGGCAATCGGCAAAGGTGATGGGGCCAAGGCAGCCCAGCCGGAACAGACAGCCGCGATCACCCAGCTTTTCGGCAAATATTTCTTCCTGAAAATCATAGTAGCGGGGGCAAAGTTCGTGCAGGCGCCGCTCGAAGAAAACCCGTGGCGAGCCGTTGACCAGGTTAGGGTTGCCGACCAGGACCAGGTGGGTGATGGTGTGCCAGACCCAGTCCGGATGCACCGGGCAACCCCGGATGTTGATCACCGGCTGGTTAATGTTGCGGTTGCGGTAAAATTCAGCCAGCCCGACGGCGCCGGTGGGGTTGCCCTCGGCGGCGGGAATACCGCCGTCGCAGGCGCAGGAACCGATGGCCACCGCCCCGCTCATGGTGCGGGCCGCACGCTCCAGGTAGTCGGCAAAAGGCTTGTGGTCGATGATGCAGGCCTCGGGCATGCCCGCCGGAATCGCCCCTTCAATGGCCAGAACGTAGTCGCCGGCCTGGCCGTCGATGAAGGAGTTGATCAACTCCATGGCCTGCGCCCCGGAGGTGGCGGAAAGATCGGTGTGAAACACCAGTTGGGAATAGTCGGTGATCATGCTCAGCGGTGAAGGTGAGTCCGCCTGGAGCAGGGAGATGGAGCAGCCGGTGCAGGAAAGTCCCTGCAGGTAAAGCAGTTTGGGTACCGTGCGGGGGTCGATATCGTTTAAGGCCGCCCGGGCCGGTTGACTCAGCCCCTTGGTGCCGAAGGCGGCAGCCAGGGCGGCGGCAAGCTTGAGAAACTTTCGGCGGTCAAACATGTGTTTTCTCCTTAGTGTACCGCACAGGCCAGGCAAGGGTCGAAAGAACGGACGATGCGTTTGGATTCGATCTGTTCTTCCGGGTTGTTAACGCGGGTGCCGATCAGGGCGGACTCCATGGCCCCCGGTTGCCCTTGGTCGTCACGGGGTGAGGCGTTCCAGGTGGTCGGTACTACACATTCATATTTGGCGATTTTGTAGTTTTCAATCCGGATGTAATGCAACAGGGCGCCCCTGGAGGCTTCGGTGGCCCCGAAACCTTCCGCCGAGGCGGGTGGGTCGATGGAGGCCATGGTCGGCTGACCGGGTTGCAGGCGCTGGCTCTCGGCCAAAAGAAAATCCGCCAGCACCGCCGCCAGGATGGCCCGGCTCAGGTGGCGGCCAAGCACCGAATTGAGCTGGGTGGGCTGGATGCCGGCCTGGCCGGCGAAACGGTCCACCAGTTTTTTAATCTCCGGGTTGTGCCCCTGGGCGTAATCCACCATGACCCGGGCCGCCGGACCCACTTCCACCACCTGGCCGGCGTAGCGTGGGGCCATGATCCAGGAGTACGCGTCGCGTTTGTTGGGCTGCGGGGTGATGGCGGCGTCGCGGACCCGCAGGTTGCTGGGGGAAGAGTACTTGGCGTTGCCGACATCCTGGCGAATCTGGTTGAAATCCACCGCTTCCACTTGGCCGTCAAACATCACGCCAGGTGCCAGCAGTCGCCTGCTGTCGGGTTCCGGCCCCAAAGGCAGATGGCCGTAGGAAAGGAAACCACCCTGGCTGCGGCCGATATCCCAATATTCGGGGAAGGCCCCGGCCACCGCTAAAACGTCGGGAATATATTTGTGGTGAATAAAGTCGCGCACCTCGCGGATCAGCGACTGGTACGGGACGATCAGGTCAACCCGGGCTTCCTGGGTGCAGCCTCCGGGGAAGATTGCCGTGGCGTGGGGGAATTTGCCGCCGAAGATGGCCGCCGCCTGGTTGGCCTTCTGTTCCATCTTCATGGCTTCCAGGTAGTTTTTTATGGCCCCGAGGTTGGCATCCCGGTTGTCGAGATATTTGCCCGAAAGGCGGGGTAGAAAGGGGGCGGCTGGATATCTTTTGCCCGAATCGATCTCGGCCTTTACCCAGTCGCGGACCTTGCTCAGTTCGCGGTCTTTGCCGGTGTATTCGAGAACGGCGGTGATGTCGACGTAGTCCAAGGCGCAAAGCTGGTAGAAGTGCAGCAGGTAGTCGTATAAATGGTTGGCGCCCTGGATCAGGTTATGCAAAATGCGACCGTTGGGGGGTACTTGCAGGCGGTAGGCATTTTCCTGGGCGGTGGAGGAGGCAATGGCGTGGGCGTAAGGGCAGACGCCGCAGATCCGCTGGGTGATCTGCTGGGAGTCCAGCGGGTCGCGGCCCCGGAGAAAAATTTCAAACCCCCGGAACATCTCACCTTCGCAACGGGCGTCGGTCACCACGCCGTTTTCCACGGTGGTTTTTACATTAAGGTGTCCTTCGATCCGGGTGATGGGGCCGATATCTACTTGCATCCGCACTTCTCCCAAAAAATGAAATGGTGGCGGTTTTACGGGGGGAAGGTGGTTAGGGTAAAAGCATGGTCGCAACCTTTGCCCGGCAGAACTGTGTCGGGCTTGGTGTCGCAGGGAAAGGTATAAGCGATGGCCACCCTTATAGGTTGCGCGCTTGGGCGGTTCGGCGATGAACCGGTTGACGCCCCTCCGTTCCCATGTGATCCCCCGGAACCCCTCCGCAAGAAAACGGTATGTATGAGCCTTAGCTTTTTTAAGCTAGTTAAACGTTTGCCTTATATATGGCAAGCACTACTACTCTGGAAATTGTTTGATTGTCAATATCGATTTATAAATATTGGGGTAAATTTAATTTTTTTTATCATGCCTGGGGGGGGGAGGGTTGCCGAGCGGGGGGAGGGTCGATGATTAATACAGATCGTTAAAAATATACTGCAGCAAAGCGATGATCACGATGGAAGCGGTTTCCGCCCGCAGGATGCGGCGCCCCAGGCCGATAACAATAAAACCGGCCTGCCGGGCAAGGTCGATTTCCTCCCGGCTGAAGCCTCCTTCCGGGCCGATCAGGACCAGGACGGAAGCCGGCGCTCCGAGTTGTTCGGCTATGTTGCTGAGTGGTGGTGCTTCCGGTTCTTCCCAGCAGATCAGGCGCAGGTCAAAGTCGGCAGCGTCGGCCAGCAGTTCGGCAAAAGTTTGCGGCGGATGGCAGGATGGAGGCCAGGGCTGGTTGCACTGCTTGCACGACTCATGGATGATCCGTTGCCAGCGGGCAAGCTTTTCGGCCCCGGGGGGTGGGGTTGTGGTGTGTTGTGAGGTGTAAGGGCGCAGGGAGCGAACCCCGAGTTCGGTACACTTTTGCACCACCAGGTCCATCTTTTTGCCTTTGAGCATCGCCTGGCCCAGGTGGATGGCCAGCCGGTCGGGCGGGGTGTCGCTGGAGCTCAGCAGGGTCAGCCGGGTCAGCCCCGGTTCGATATGGTCTATGGCGGCCTGATAAACCGTGCCCCGGCCGTCGAAAAGTTCCACTCGCTCGCCGGGGGTCAGGCGCAGCACATGCTGCAGGTGGTGGGCATCGCTGCCGGTCAGGCTGGCCTCCCGGCCCTGAATGGCTTCAGGGTCGATGAAAAAGCGTCTCATGATTGTGCGTCGTGTGGTTTCCTGAACAGAAAGGCAACCCACTCATCCTGGTGCGGCTGCTGGCGAAGGAGCAGCCCGAGTTCCTGGAAGTGTCGGACGATCTCGGCCTCCTGCTGGCCGGTCAGGACGCCGGCCAAAATCAGATGCCCGCCGGGTGCCACCAGTCTCACCAGTTCCGGGGCCAGGTCCAGCAGCACATCGGCGGTGATGTTGGCCAGTACCGCTTGAAAAGGCGAGGTCAATTCCGGTAAGGGGGTCTGGCTGGTCTGAATGACGCTGTTTAGCTGATTTCTTTCGCTGTTAAAGCGGGTTGCCTCCACGGCCAGGGGGTCGTTGTCGATGGCGACAACCTTTTCCGCTCCCCACAGGGCAGCCGCCATGGCCAAGATTCCGGTTCCGCAGCCGGCATCAAGCACGGTGGCGGGCGGTTCAGCCTCCGAGAAAAGCAGGTTGAGCAGGTGGAGGGCCAGTCGAGTGCTGGCGTGATGGCCGGTGCCGAAGGCTTGGCCCGGGTCCATTTCGATTACCTGCTCGCCGGGGGCGGGTTCGTAGGTTTCCCAGGTGGGTTTGATGATTAAACCGGGGGCCACGGCCAGGGGGGTAAACTCTTTCTTCCAGGTTGCGTTCCAGTCGCGGTCGACAATGACTTCGGTTCGGGGTGGTGGGATCTCTACGGCCTGATGGTGGGAGCGCAAATATTCGAGATAATCGTTGATGGCTTGCAGGCAATCATTAAGACTATCGTCCTGTTCCAGGTAGACACTGATTTCCTCCCAGGGTGAGTCATGGTCGAAGCCGGTAAATCCGTGTTCGACGCCGCCGGCACTGCAGGAAGCCAGCATGGCCGCCACGTTGTCGGCCTGCTCGGGTGGGCATTGGACGGTCAGTTTAAGCCAGCTGCGGGGAGTATTGGTCATGGTGCCGGGCCCGGGGGTTGAGTTGATCAGTCTTGTCCGAGGTCGCCGGCCTCGGCCGGCGGCTTGAATTGCAGAATGTACCGGAAGCGGTGGTGGAAGACAACCGGTAAACGCGTAACCGAGCAGCCGCACGCCTCTTCGGGCAAGCAGCCGGGCTTGTGTGCCGAGCCCAGGGATCCGTCAAAGTCATTGGTTGTTGCACCGGGGTGGGGGCCGCGAAACCCGGTAGCGACTCATTCTCGGCCGACATCCTGTCGGCCTCCGAGGCGCCCGCCGCCTCCTGCGCCTCCATGCGCCCGGCGGCGGGCAAACCCGTCGCTACCGGGTTTCACGGCCCCCGTCCAGCCCCAAGCGACTTTGACGTTGCCCCGGTGCCGAGCCGCTTGTCCTTTGCGAATAAGGTGCTTTGTTGTAAGATACTGGTTATGGAGAAACAGGATTTAGCTCAATTGCTGGCCGAAGTCGCCGCCGGTCGCTGCTCGGTGGAGCAGGCCGTGGATGCCCTTAAACACTGGCCCGGGGAAAAGCTGGGTTGCGCCCACCTTGACCACCAGCGGCGCTTGCGCACCGGGATCCCGGAGGTTGTGTTCGGTGAGGGGAAGAGCGCGGAACAGGTGGCGCTGATCATGCAGAGAATGCTGGCGCACCGGGAAACGGTGCTGGCAACCAGGGTTGATGCAGCTAAAGCGGCGGCGGTGACCGACCTTTTGCCCGAGCTGACCTACTTTCCGGCGGCCCGGATGCTGGCCGCCAATTTGCCGGAGATAAACCCGCAGCGCTGTCGAGGCACGATTCTGGTGGTCTCCGCCGGCACTTCCGACGAACCGGTGGCCGAAGAGGCGGCCCTGACCGCCACGGCCTTGGCGCATCCGGTGTCTCGACTTTACGATGTCGGGGTGGCGGGGATTCATCGTCTGCTGGGGCAGCGCCAGGTTATGGAAGAGGCCTCGGTGCTGATCGTGGTGGCCGGCATGGAGGGAGCCCTGCCCAGTGTGGTGGGTGGCCTGGTGAGTAAACCGGTGATTGCCGTCCCCACCAGTGTCGGCTATGGCACGGGGTTTGGCGGCATTGCCGCTCTGCTGGGGATGCTCAACAGCTGCGCGCCCGGGGTTACGGTGGTCAATATCGACAATGGTTTCGGGGCAGCCTGTGCGGCCCACGCTATTAATGGTAGGGGCTGAACCCGGTTATGAATATTTGCTGAAAGGCTGCTGAAAGTCGTTGACAAGCCAGGGTCGTCCGGCTATCTTGCCCGCCTTTCCGGGTCACCCCGGAGGCGCTTGTCGGTAGATACCGGCGGGTTGAAAGTTTTGTCGCCGAGCTTAAAAAAACGATTGACACGGCAGGCAAGACTGAGTATAAAGCAGACTTCTCCAGCGGGTTGCCCGCGGGGGTTAGCGATCTTTGAAAACTGAGCAGAGAATTAAGTGATGGGCCCAAAGACCTGTTTTGGTTATAGCGGGGAACCGTTGTAGCCGGGATGGGATTTTTTTTGCAGTACAGTAGGCGTTGGCTGTTATTACAGTTAGCGTTTTACGATAGAGATCAAACTGGAGAGTTTGATCCTGGCTCAGATTGAACGCTGGCGGCGTGCTTAACACATGCAAGTCGAACGAGAAAGGGGCTTCGGCCCTGAGTAGAGTGGCGCACGGGTGAGTAACGCGTAAGTAACCTGCCCTTCTATCTGGGATAACAGTTCGAAAGGGCTGCTAATACCGGATATTCTTGCCGGCCATAAGGTTGGTAAGGAAAGGTGACCTCTTCTTGAAAGTTACCGTAGAGGGAGGGGCTTGCGTACCATTAGCTAGTTGGTGGGGTAACGGCTTACCAAGGCGACGATGGTTAGCGGGTTTGAGAGGATGATCCGCCACACTGGAACTGAAACACGGACCAGACTCCTACGGGAGGCAGCAGTGAGGAATATTGCGCAATGGGGGCAACCCTGACGCAGCGACGCCGCGTGAGTGAAGAAGGCCTTCGGGTTGTAAAGCTCTGTCGGAAGGGAAGAACGGTTCAGGTGTTAATACCATCTGGATTTGACGGTACCTTCAAAGGAAGCACCGGCTAACTCCGTGCCAGCAGCCGCGGTAATACGGAGGGTGCGAGCGTTAATCGGAATTACTGGGCGTAAAGGGCGCGTAGGCGGCCCTGCAAGTCAGTTGTGAAAGCCCACGGCTCAACCGTGGATGTGCAATTGAAACTGCAGGGCTTGAGTACCGGCGGGGAAGATGGAATTCCCGGTGTAGAGGTGAAATTCGTAGATATCGGGAGGAATACCGGTGGCGAAGGCGATCTTCTGGACGGATACTGACGCTGAGGCGCGAAAGCGTGGGGAGCAAACAGGATTAGATACCCTGGTAGTCCACAGCTGTAAACGATGTGCACTAGATGTTGGGAGGAATTGACCCTTTCAGTGTCGCAGCTAACGCATTAAGTGCACCGCCTGGGGAGTACGGCCGCAAGGTTAAAACTCAAAGGAATTGACGGGGGCCCGCACAAGCGGTGGAGTATGTGGTTTAATTCGACGCAACGCGCAGAACCTTACCTGGGCTTGACATCCCGGAGATCTCCTGGAAACAGGAGAGTGCTATCATTAGGTAGAATCCGGAGACAGGTGCTGCATGGCTGTCGTCAGCTCGTGTCGTGAGATGTTGGGTTAAGTCCCGCAACGAGCGCAACCCTCGCCTTTAGTTGCCATCATTAAGTTGGGCACTCTAGAGGGACCGCCGGTGTCAAACCGGAGGAAGGTGGGGATGACGTCAAGTCCTCATGGCCTTTATGTCCAGGGCTACACACGTACTACAATGGCCGGTACAGAGGGCAGCGACTTAGCGATAAGTAGCCAATCTCAAAAAGCCGGTCTCAGTCCGGATTGGAGTCTGCAACTCGACTCCATGAAGTTGGAATCGCTAGTAATCGCGGATCAGCATGCCGCGGTGAATACGTTCCCGGGCCTTGTACACACCGCCCGTCACACCACGAAAGTCGGTTGTTCCAGAAGCGGTTGAGCTAACCTTTTAGGAGGCAGGCTGCCAAGGAATGATCGGTAATTGGGGTGAAGTCGTAACAAGGTAGCCCTAGGGGAACCTGGGGCTGGATCACCTCCTTTTTAAGGAAGATCGGGCTAAGTCCCGACAGGGGTCAATACCATCACATTTCTGCTCAGTTTTGAGAGATCGCTAACGATCTTTGCAAGTGATAGGTAACGGGGAGCGGCCGTTCGCTAAGGATGGTCGCTTAGTTTTCTCGGATACGGGCCTATAGCTCAGTTCTGGTTAGAGCGCACGCCTGATAAGCGTGAGGTCACTGGTTCAAGTCCAGTTAGGCCCACCATTATCGGATTGGGGGTGTAGCTCAGCTGGGAGAGCGCCTGCCTTGCACGCAGGAGGTCATCGGTTCGATCCCGTTCACCTCCACCATTTTTAGCCGTCTTTGGCGGCGCCGTCGCGGTTATCTCAGAGGAGTAACCGGATGGTATGGCAGTATTTGATCTTTGATAATTGAATATGTTGTGAAGCATTTTAGTAGCTGAGTCTAGCAAGGCTTATAGGATATTTTTGATCAAGCTACTAAGGGCAGACGGTGGATGCCTTGGTACCAGGAGGCGATGAAGGACGCGGTAAGCTGCGATAAGCTTCGGGGAGCTGCTAACAGGCTTTGATCCGGAGGTTTCCGAATGGGGCAACCCGGCCAGGTATACCCTGGTCATCATGCACTGAATTCATAGGTGTATGAGGCGAACGGGGGGAAGTGAAACATCTCAGTACCCCCAGGAGAAGAAATCAATTGAGATTCCGTCAGTAGTGGCGAGCGAACGCGGAAAAGCCCAAACCGCAGTACTTGTACTGCGGGGTTGTGGGGCCCCGATGTGGGATTGACGAAGGATAGTTGAACGGTCTGGAAAGGCCGGCCAGAGACGGTGATAGCCCGGTAGACGAAATCTGGAGTCACCCTAGGGTGTCCCCGAGTACCACGGGACACGAGAAACCCCGTGGGAATCCGGGAGGACCATCTTCCAAGGCTAAATACTACCTGGTGACCGATAGTGAACCAGTACCGTGAGGGAAAGGTGAAAAGAACCCCGGGAGGGGAGTGAAATAGAACCTGAAACCGTCTGCTTACAAGCAGTGGAAGCACTATGTCTTCGGACAGTGTGACCGCGTGCCTTTTGCATAATGAGTCAGCGAGTTACCCTATGCAGCAAGGTTAAGCCGAGAGGTGTAGCCGTAGCGAAAGCGAGTCTTAACTGGGCGTTTAGTTGCATGGGGTAAACCCGAAGCCGGGTGATCTAGCCATGGCCAGGGTGAAGCGAAGGTAACACTTCGTGGAGGCCCGAACCATTGTAGGTTGAAAACTGCTTGGATGAGCTGTGGCTAGGAGTGAAAGGCTAATCAAACTCGGGAATAGCTGGTTTTCTCCGAAATATATTTAGGTATAGCCTCGTGTGATGACTGACGGAGGTAGAGCACTGGTTGGGCTAGGGGTCCCCACAGGATTACCAAACCCTGTCAAACTCCGAATACCGTCAAGCTCAAGCACGGGAGTCAGACTACGGGTGATAAGATCCGTGGTCGAAAGGGAAAGAGCCCAGACCGCCGGTTAAGGTCCCTAAATGCATGCTAAGTGGTAAAGGATGTGGAACTGCCCAGACAACCAGGAGGTTGGCTTAGAAGCAGCAATCCTTCAAAGAAAGCGTAATAGCTCACTGGTCGAGTGGGTCTGCGCCGAAAATTCAACGGGGCTAAGCATGCTACCGAAGCCGCGGATTTCATCGTAAGATGGAGTGGTAGGAGAACATTGTGGTCGCCTGAGAAGGTACACCGAA